>PMQB01000611.1 GCA_003169195.1 Bryobacterales bacterium | reverse complement strand
GGTGCTGCTGAATTGTTGCGTGTTCAAGGGGTACCTTTGCTTTCTGAAAGCTTGGCTTTCGAGACCAGGATGAATTCTTGACAAGCGGAGTTTTGGGGGATTTCCTTGTAAGTTACTGAGGTGGTTGAGGAAATAAAGTTGGGGTGGGCTGTGATTGAAAAAACGCTGTGATTGACGACATGCAAGAGCTTAAGCGCATCGCCTTCGACCCGGACGTGATGTGCGGGAAGCTTTGCGTTCGGGGATGTGGGTCACGGTGGGGCTGGTGGTTGAGGCGATCGCCGCCGAGGCGCGGGGACGGGAAATCCGTTGGGCTCGCCGATGGATACAGTTTCTGATTGATAGGAAATTGACGAATGATCTCGATTTCCCCAAGGATTTTGGCTCATACCTCTGAACGAACCCAAAGTGTCATCTTGCTACGCGGTGAGCCGCTGACCCCACAAGTGCGGGGCGAAGCGCTGGTGGCGGTAATTGCCGAGTGTTCTGCGGAACTGGAAGCTTCCCTAGCTTTGATTGAGGCTAACCAAGCTTCGTCGTGGCATGCTAATAAGAGCTTCTGCATGGCGACGTACCTCGCCTGCGTCTAGTTCACCGCCATGTCCTAGATGAAACCGGTTGATACCCGCGTCAACCAATCGAAGCAGTTCTCTACCAACGGCTTCAGGGTCGTCCTCGAAAGGCGGCCTGATGGCATGGCTTGTCCGGATCACCCCGCCGATCAAGATGCCCGACGCGACCATGTCTCCAACCAGCGCCTCTTTGCTTCCGAGTTCAACCGAAATGGAGCCTTTCGTGTGTCCGGGCGTGTGCTTGACCGTACCGGTAAGACCAAACTGCGAGAGGTCGAAAGAGTGGCCGTTGGAAAGCAGCACATCGGGTTCGAACGCGGTATAGCTCTGGCGAGGCAGAGGGGTCCTGAAGAATAATCTTCCGGCCCAGCCCGTGGGACAGAAAGTCATCGGAACCTCCCGTTTGAATTGAGGGAGGTCGCCTTCATGCGCAATGATGGGAGCCCGCGACTGGTCGCGAAGTTCGGCGGCACCGCCCGCGTGGTCTACATGAGCGTGAGTAATCACAATGGCCCTAATGTCCTTGAATGCGAGCCCGTTCTCCAGGAGAATCTTCTCAACCTTCTTAACCGATCCAGGTAGCCCTGCGTCGATAAGAAGACATCCCTTGGAGCCGATGATGAGGTGAGCGTTGACTATTTTGAGTGGCAGAATTGGTATTCGTACGATTCGGGTCAAGCATGGCCTCCATTTCAAACAACTTCGTTCAGGGTCACCTCGCAGTGTCGAAGAGTGCGCGCAATGACGGTTTCTCAGTCGCAGTGGGCTAGCGTTATCCCGCGCTTCACGTTCTTACAGCGCCAACGCTCTCCAGCAACTGTTTGCCTTACTTACCTCTCGCGTCCCGCGCCGCCTTGGCGATGAACTCGGCAACGATGTTCGGTTCAGAAATCATCGCAACGTGTGAAGTGGGAAGCTCAGTGGTGATTGCGTTCATCCGCTTGGCTTCAAACCGCTCCAATACGGGAGATATGGCGCGATCATTGGCAGCGACAACAAACCAGCAAGGCTTCACACGCCATGCCGCTGAAGTAACTACGGTGGTCAAGTCTGCCAGAGCCGTCGGAGCTTGCGTGGCAAAGAGCACTTCTTTCTCATGCGGCGAAACATCCTGCGCGAAGTCTTCAAAGATACCATCGTGGCTGAGTGTAACGAAGCCGAAGGCATCAGTTACCAACTGACTGAGTGCCGGAGCGGCTGGATACTCACTGGCGAGACCGAATGTCGATTCATTTCCGTCCGGAGCGAAGGCGGCCACATAGACCAGCCCCACAACAGATTCATCAGACCCGGCCTCGGTAATGACGGTGCCGCCGTAAGAGTGGCCTACCAGCAGAACCGGCCCTGGGTTGGATGCCTGCACTCTGGAAAGTGCCTGTTTCGTGGTTGTCACATCATCCTGAAGGGAAGTTAATGGATTCTGAACGGCGACCACGTTGAACCCACGCTCTATCAAGAGTGGGATGATCTTAGACCAACTTGAACCGTCAGCCCAAGCGCCGTGGACGAGGACAATATTTTGTACCGTGCCTTTGCTTGTTTGCGCGAAAATTGTTTGGGAAGCCAGCGTCGCGGCTAGGAACAAGCCGAAACCAGCGATTGTTGCTTTAGTGATGAGCCTATAAATCATTGATTGTTTTCTCCTTTTGCTCTGTTGTCTGTGGCCCCACCGAAACGATGTGGGCCGGAGTTATGAGTGAGCCAAGACTCCGAATGTAAGTGCGATTGCGCCGGTCGGGATCTGGTGGCCGAAAAACAGCCTCTTACGCTTTAAGTGGACGGGCACTTGTCTGTAAACGCTCGTTATCGTTTTGCGTCAGGATCGACGATTTCGGACAGAAACCAGATACGACGTTCCGTCTGATCGATCCATGTCTCAATGAGACTGGTAGTAGCCACGTCATGATTCTTTCCCGAGATTTCATGCGCAGCGCGCAAGTACTGAGCGAGGTGTGCGTTGTCATCGCGCAGCTCAAGGAGCATGTTTTCGGCCGAGACCGATTCACAATCGTTGTCCGCTAATCGTTGATGGCTGGTAATTTCACCGATGGAATGCAATGTCCGGCCGCCGATTTTGCGTGCACGCTCGGCAATTTCGTCAGTCATGGAGAAGACTTGGTCGGCCTGCTCGTCAAGCAGTAGATGAAAGTCGCGAAAATGACGGCCGGTCATGTGCCAATGGAAGTTTTTCGTCTTCATATAAAGACAAAAAACGTCCGCTAGCAGTTGCCGCAGACAGGCGGATATCTCCGCTACTGCGTCATGGTTCAATTCGCCCGGTCTTCTGGAAACGTTGGCTTGGGAGATGCTAATCATGAGATATCCTTCAATCCTCAATTCGCCTCGTCAAAGGAGCGGGGCGGCAGGACAGATGATCGGTCCCGCCGCTCCCATGCGTGGCTAATGCTTGTGTTTTGCTTCTGACGGCGAACCGTTTGATCAGGCGACCATCTCAGCTACCTTGGCAGCCGATTGAACTGCGAGCGCAATGATATCGGCAACCGCTTCCGGGTGAGAAACAAAAGGAGAGTGACTTGAAGCTACAGACTTAACCGTAGCGCCCATTCTCTTTGCCATAAATTCCTGTGCGGGAGGCGGAATCATGTGGTCGTTAGTGCAGACCAGGTACCAGGACGGGATGGTTTTCCAGGCTGGCGAGCCTTCCTCGCCGGTGAAGGCTGCAACATGGGGAGGTTTCTGCACAGTCGCCATGACGTATGCTTCGTCATTGGTAGCATCGGCTGCAAAGGCGCTGTGAAACTTGTCTCGATTAATCCAGAGATAGCCGTTATCGTCCGCCTCAACCGCCGAAGCACCTGCTGGCGGCGGTCCTTGTTTGCTCAAAGAATCAAGACTCTCGCCTGCGTCAAGTCCAAACGCCGTGATATAGACAAGGGCCTTGACATGGGGTGAATCATTCGCTGCACCCGTGATCACTGCGCCGCCATAAGAGTGGCCGACCAGAATGGTGGGTTCTTTCTGAGCCGATAACAGTCGTCGTGTGACCGAAATATCGTCCGTAAGAGAGGTTAGGGGAATCTGCGCAGCGGTGACGTTGTATCCCTGCGCTCTTAGAAGAAGAATAACTTTGCTCCAGCAAGAGCCGTCCGCCCACGCGCCGTGTACCAATAGAATGTTAGTGTTTTTGTTCATAGAAGGTCCTTTGTTGAGTTAGTTGTTGCGGTTGGCCGCTTTAGGCTCGGGCGCCGAAAGTAGCATGGAAAAAAGAATTATTATTTTTCCCCTATCTGGTGAAGGTAGGAGAGCGCCTCTGGGCACAATCGTCGCAGCCGGCTCCACCCATTGGCTAATAGGCATGCCGCACTTCACATTCAGTAAGCGCAATCTGTGATGATGGGTGACAGTTCCCCATTTTGGCGAGACGGCGAGTTAAACCTCGCAGTCCCGCGATCCGACCCTTCAGTACCATTTGCGGATGGCTGCTTATCAAGATCGAAGCGTCGTCCAAGCTAAACCGTTCGAAGACAGTTAGCAGTAATGCGCACCTGGGAAAAATGTCGATGGCCAGTAGGACATGCTCAATGTGGGCCGCTGTGGAGCTGGGATCAAACGACCAACCCGCCGACGGAAGTTCTTCTTCCGTTTGTTCCGACACCAATCGTGTTGCGGATAACGAAAGCTTGCCGCGGAAACGGGCCAAAACCCTTGCGATGAATTGTTTNNGTCATCCATTGCTCACTCCGACAGTTCCAATCTGTCACCCAACGATCCGTTCTTCGTGGAACGATCATGGTAAGGAAGGAACCCAACCACTGCTCTAGAATGGACGAGATGCGAATATAAGGAAACATCAAAAACTCAAGCACGCTCACTGTATTTTTCTTGAGGCGTAAAAGTTCCAGGCAGAAACTGTATCGCGACTTGCGGTGCCGGGCAAAGACGCTCGCACAGGCCACTATAGGAAAAGATAGGTTCGGCACCATAGGATTTGAGGTGTCGCAAAACTGAATTGCTCCGTATGCTTAAGGTTGGCCTCGGTGGCTGTTTAGAATGCACGGATTCGACGAGAGCAAATGGAATGTTTGAATTTGATTTATTGACCATTCCGCAGGAGACGCAGCCATGAAGTCCGAGACCCCGATCCGCATCTTGAGCGTTGAGGATCATCCGGTTGTTCGAGAGGGACTGAGCGCACTGATAGCGTCCCAGTCTGATATGGCGCTTGTTGCCCAGGTAGCGACAGGAGAAGAGGCTGTAGCGCAGTTCCGAGTTCATCGACCTGACGTCACTCTTATGGATCTGCGGCTACCCGGCATGAATGGCACCGATGCGCTCATAGCAATCCGGGCTGATTATCCTAATGCTCGTATCGTTATGCTTACGACTTCTGAAGGAGATGCTGAAATCCAGAGGGCTTTACGCGCCGGAGCGGCTGGTTATGTCCTCAAAAGTACTCCCAAGAATGAACTGTTCGCTGCCATCAGAAATGTACATTCAGGGCAGCGTCAAATACCGGCAGATGTGGCGGCCCGTCTTGCGGAGCACTTTGGAGACGATGATCTCACCGCTCGTGAATTGGAAGTGCTTGCCTTGATCAGAGACGGCCACCGTAATAAGCAAATAGCAGATAAATTGGAGATCTCGGAAGCAACTGTCAACTTCCACATCAAGAATATCGTGGACAAGTTGGGTGCTAACGACCGCACCCACGCCGTTACCATAGCCGTGCGCCGCGGACTGATGAGAATTTAATGGCTGTATTTCGGGCGACTATACTGCTGGTGGGGTTGGTGTTGGGACAGTTACTGGCATTGGATCCATCCCAACCGGTGGGCAGCTATATGCGGACACGCTTTGGCAAGGAAAATGGTCTTGCGTCGGGCGTGGTGAATGTCATCCTGCAAACGCAGGACGGGTTCTTGTGGGTTGGGACAGGTAGCGGCCTCGTCCGTTTTGACGGGACGTATTTCACGACGATCGAATTTTCCCCGAAGACGCAGACGGAAGGACTGACAAGAGCCCTGGCGGAGGGGCCAGATGGCGACCTATGGGCCGGCACCAACAAAGGAGTACTTCGAATACCGAAGGCGGCACTGGGTCAGTTCGGGCCTCTACCCTCAACTACATATCACCTTGGCACAGATGCCGCCACGGTTACGGCTCTGCACGTCTGCCGAAATGGAACGGTTTGGGCCTCCACCGACGGTGCACTTTACAGGTTAGAAGGAGACGTATTCTCGACCGTCATTCCTAACGTATCGGTTTCGCGGATCGAGGAGGCGGCGAACGGAAATCTGCTTGTCGTAACATCTCAAGGATTCGTGGAGTTGAATGGGTTCCACATTGTGCCGCATCCAGATCTAGCGGAACGTTTGGGTATAGCCAACAATCAGTTCTTTCACGTGATGGAGGATCACTCGGGTATTCGCTGGTATTGTACTGCGGCAGGAGTAGCTCGAGAGTTTAACGGATCAATCCAGAATCTGCAACCTTATGGACTCCGTTTAGGACGCCCCGCATTTCGCGCCTACGAGGATTCTGAAAGCAACATGTGGTTGAACGTGGCAGATGGTCTGTTTCGCGCAACCGCGAACGGTTTTGAGCGAGTACCGGACACTCAGGCCAGGTATATCTACGCCGATCGGGAGGGTGATCTTTGGCTTGCCAGCAATGGACAGGGGATGATTCGCATGAAGAATCGAATTGTCCAGATGTTCACCACTGCCGAAGGCTTACCGAACAATACAACTATAAGTGTACTTAAGAGTAGCGATGGACGGCTCTGGGTAGGAAGCAGATGCGGCCTTTCTGTATTCGATGGACAGAAGTTCCGAATTTACAGCGAAAAAGACGGCCTGGCCAATACGTGCGTGAATGCGCTAGCCGAGGATAGCAAGAAAAACATTTGGATAGGAACCCATTTCGGTGGCGTTTTTCGTTTTCACAACGGGAGTTTCAAACAGTTTTCAAAACCAGAGGGGCTGCGAAGCGACATCATAGACGCCATTCTACCGATGAGCGATGGATCTATCTGGCTCGGCACTCCTGACGGCATTAGCCACATGGAGAATGGACACTTCCGAAACTACACCACGGCGGATGGTCTATCGAGCAACCATACAGACAATTTATATTTGGATCGGCGCGGTACATTGTGGGCGGCTATGTCGAGCGGAGTTGATCGTTTTTCGGCTGATCGGTTCTCGACAATTTCGCAACCTTCGCAAACCCACGATTACAAAGTGCTTATGGAAGATCCTCTCGGGGGCCTTTATGGAGCCGCATCGCCGATAGGGATCTTTCGTATCGAGGGAGATCAATTAGTCAGCGTAGCGGAACGCCCCAAAGTCTCGGGAATGATCCGTTCGCAGGATCAACTATGGGTTTGCGGGGAAGGGCTCTCGAGAGTTGCGCCCTCGTCTCTCCAGTTATGGGAACATGGTCATGAGACGCCCCAAGACTATGCAAGCTACGGCCCCGGCGATGGCCTGTTATCGACAGAATGTAGCACTGGCACTCCAGACTTAGCCGTGACCAGCGACGGCAAGCTGTGGGCGGCAATGCTTAATGGGCTTGCGATGATCGACCTCCCACGGCTGCCGCGCAACAGCCCCAAACCGGCTATTTACATGGAGGAGATCACAGTTGGTCGAACGTCCCAGCCTCCAGGTCGTGAGTTGGTTCTAAGCCCTGGGCCACATCACGTGGACCTGCATTTCGGTGTGATCGAACTTGCCTCACCCGAGAAGATTCGCATGCAATACCGACTGGACGGCGTGGATCAGGACTGGTTGGACGCAAATACACCCAGCAATGCTATCTACTCCAGTGTCCCCCTCGGTACTCACGAACTTCATATACGTGCTTGCAACAGGGACGGTGTTTGGGACAGAGTCGGAATCACATACAAAGTTACTCAGCTGCCGTACTTTTATGAGACTCATTTATTCCAAATAGCGGTTCTGGCGATCTTAGGAATGACCTTGGCCGGCGCTTATCGGTACCGCCTGAGCCATCTAACAGCCGAGATGAATGCGCGACTGGATGAACGCGTGATAGAAAGGACGCGCCTGGCACGGGATCTTCACGACACTCTGATTCAGACGATACATGGGACCAAGATGGTGGCCGACGCGGGACTCGATGATCCTAAAGATCCAGCGGCTTTGCAGCGCGCGCTTCAAAGGGTATCTGATGTGTTAGAGCAGGCGAGCCAGGAAGGACGCGCGGCGCTGAGTGCACTTCGGTCTTCTGCGATGCAACGGACTGATTTAGCCGAGGCGATTGAACAAGCCGCTGAAGATTGTGTCCCAAAAAACTCGATGTCTTTCTCACTAACTGTTGAGGGGAACGCGCGTGATATTCATCCTATCGTCCGCGACGAAGTGTACCGAATCGCTTATGAGGCTATGCGCAACGCCTGTTCGCATTCGAAAGGTACCCGCCTTGAGGTCAAACTGAGTTATGCTCGCGGTCTTGTGATCCGGGTTGTCGATAACGGGATAGGAATCGACAAGGAGCTTCTTACAAAAGGAAGAGAAGGGCACTTTGGGATCAAGGGCATGCGCGAGCGAGCCGAGCGCATAGGCGCCACTCTTCTTTTTATTTCCGCAAGCTCTGGTACTGGTGTTGAGTTGATGGTCCCACGGAACGTAGCGTTTCGCGAAAAAACCGTCGCGCGGCCAAAAAAGTGGCGGCGGTTTTTTGACTGGCGCGGGTGGAATAGGTAATCGACAGGCGCCGATTCAGCGACGACTGTCATCAAATGATCGATCGGCGCAATTTCCGCCAAGGTAAACACAAACAAAGGTAGGCCACTGACGACTGCCGACGTTTTGAGCGAGACACTGCGGGACAATCTGACTTAAGGAGATCAAATGGCGAGACGAATTGTATTTACTTCAAAGGCTCCGAAGCCGCCACTCACTTATAGTCAAGCTGTCAAGGCTGCTGGTTTGCTATTCGTTTCAGGAACCGCACCGCAGAATCCTGAAACCGGCACAATCACCGGCACCACAATTCAAGAACAGACTCGACAGTGCCTGGAAAATATCCAAGCTATCCTTGAAGAAGCCAGAAGCTCACTCGATAAGGTCGTAAGTGCAACTGTGGTGCTGGCTGAAGAGGACGACTTTACGGGCATGAACGAAGAGTGGTTAAAGTGGTTCCCCAGCGATCCACCTGCTCGCCAAGGCGCCAAGCTCCCTGTCAAAGTTCCGGGACTGAAGATTTCTATCGCCGTAATTGCCGAGGCATGACTATTAATTCGGCCCAACTGTCTTTTCGGGCAAGGCGCCAAGCTTGCAAGACAAATGTCTACGCTTGGTGACTTCACGCGAGCGATTCTCCAAGTGGGGAATCACAGCCAGCGTGGAGCGGAAAAGTCTCGCGAAGTCGGCTTCTGGACTAAGGTTAATGATATTGAAGTAGATAAGTGTGCCTCGGTAATCTATGTTTAGAGTTTGGAGAAAGAGAATATGCGTGTGTTTGTTACAGGGGCGACTGGGTTTATCGGTTCGGCACTTGTGCAGGATTTGATTGCGGCGGGACATCAGGTGCTTGGTCTCACGCGTTGGGATGGGGGAGCACAGTCGGGCGGCGAGTTCGAAAGTGATTCCGCGTGCGGCTTCGGAGGAGGCGGCGGGTGCGGTGGCGGAACGGGGTGTGCGAACCGCGATTGTGCGACTGCCGCAGGTACATGACACGGTGAAGCAGGGCTGATTACTTACTTGGTGCAGGTGGCGAGAGATAAGGGAGTTTCGGCTTATGTGGGTGATGGGCATACCGGTGGCCGGCGGCTCACCAATTTGATACCGCGCGGTGGAGATGGATTTGCCGGCGTCGAGCGCATGGACACAGGAGAAGCTAGGATGGGAACAGACGGGACCTGGTTTGATCGCCGATCTCGAGAATATGTGCTATCTGCCGGGCTGAGCGGCGGTGAAGAAGTAACACGGAGCGGACTAAGGGCACCTT
>PMQB01000541.1 GCA_003169195.1 Bryobacterales bacterium | reverse complement strand
GAGTTGGGTGAGGGGAAGATGGTAGAGAGTTTGGAGAGGTTGGTGGAGGCGATTCGGTGACACCGTTACTGCAACGCTAGCCTTGAGACAATCAAGGGCCGAGTCGCGCGAGGTAATGTGGCAAGGAGGGATTCGGTGAGCCACTCCTCCCAAAACTGGTGGTCCAACGCTGGCTCCCCCGAACCGCCAGACACGGCGTTTCCCGAAACTAGCCTGCGCGTGAGATCTTCCAGTCCTACTTCGGCTGCCCGTCGTACTTTCAGCGACTCGTATTTTAGCAATGAGACCGGAATTGGGCTGCCCGCTCGGTTGCTGCCAGCGAGTTCGCCCCATCGCTGCGCTCAATCTGATCTGGAGACTTTCCCTAGCGCCTGGATGAACGGCATTGTTCGAGAAGGATCAAGCCCAGCCCTGCCGCTGTTTCCAACACTTCAGTCTGTTCAAAGGGATCTTTCGCTTTTACCTTATTGTGTATAACTTCTGGAGGTCAGCATGCAAACAGGTGTGTTTCTCTTAGTCCTTCAAAAGCCTCTCTTTAATGTCAGCCTCCTGTTGCGAATTCAATTGACCCACCCATTGGCCTAGCACTTTTCCTGTCTTGTCAATCAGTTGCAAAGTTGGCGTCGCCCAAACGCCGTACTCCGGAAACCGGACGTGAACAACTTCATCTGGCGTGACACCGTACCCAGCAAGGTAGGCTCTTAAGGTTTTTTCCTCGCCCGAGGTCATTCCGACCAATGAAGTTCCCTTCCGCGCCTGTTCTTGTAGATCCCGATAAAAGGGCATGATTGCGCCACAGAATCTGCACCCTGGCTGCAGGAACGCCAGCAACGCTGTGCCTGATACATTCTTCGGCACAGGAACCCTACTGAGCCTCTGGTGTTCCAGTTCCGCAGGTGATTGCGCCGATGCTCGCGAGCGAAAATGATCATGGGAGACCGTCCAAACGACGGCCAAGCAGGTCAGAACTACACAGACTTGGGACACTCGTTCCAACAGACTGCGGCTTGAAATCGGCCATTGCTACGCTCCTGTGTTCTGGTATTTCTATCTGAGGACCTTTATTTCGGCTTTCTCCAAAGTTCCAGGCCGTAGCGAAATAGACTGCGCTCGCTCGCGATCTCTACTGACCACTACTGGATCATGGATGTCGTCGTCCGGCTTGGAAATAGCGTAGATCAGGTAGTCGCCAGGGGCGATAGATCCTCTTGCAAAATGCCCGTCCGTGCCACTCCATATTTCCGAATCCTTATCTTCTCCCGAGGATCGTTGAGAAACTAGTCGAACTAAAGCGTTAGGGATGGCCGAACCTTCCCTGTTCAAAACAGTTCCTGAAATCTGGGCTGCTGGCCAATTGATGGTGAGCTCCAGCCTAGGTTGCGAGCCGTCACGTAAATCAATGCACCCACTATCGGCTTTTCGGCCACCTATCCGCACTTCGGACAAAAAAGCTTGTTCGGGCAATCCCTCGACGCGAACACGAAAGATACCGGGCCACAAACGGGGAAGCACTAGATTCCCATCTAGCGTCGGCCTAGCTGTGGACACTCGAGATGGGTCAGCGCCCTGATGTATTGGCCACGCCGAAATAATCACCTTACTTAACTTGAGGTCAGGAAGCTTCTTGCCGCCATCAGTCTTAAGCTCGCCCTCAATCTTAAGGTCGCTGTCGGTAGCAACTTCTACATTCTGGATATTCTTCCTGTCAACAGTTATGTAGGCATGACCGCGAGTTTGGTCCGGGTATAGTGACAGGAAATAATCGCCAGATTTGACGCCCGATAAGTGAAAGGCTGAACCTGGACTTACCAACTTTGCGATCTGCGAGGGTGTGCGAACAATGGAATTCCCATCGATTTCATACAGGCTTACGGCAAGGGCACCCTTCGCGTTTGCACCGCTAACCGAACCACTTATTTGGAAGGTGCGAGTCCGGACTAGCCGGATCCTTATATCCGCCTCGTCAGAGGAATCAGACAACTCTACAGCCATCGCATCGGACACAGAGCGGCCATTCGGATAATAGGTAGGAGCATTCGATAATTCTCCACCTAACGTGGTTCCTGGATTTGTTGGAGGAACTGCGTATATAAAGTATCGATCAGCAGCCAGCGTATTTAGAACAAAGCTACCATCGCCTGCGCTCTCAGTCGGCTCTCCCCGCTGATTAAAGCTTCGCATGCCCGCGAATTCTCGCTCACCTAGGGCCAGAATCTTCACACCCTTTACCGCTTTTCCGTCGGCATCAACAACTTTCCCGCGTATGGAATTAACCGTTACGAGAATTAAGGTCTCGGAGCAATCCCCTGAAACGTCAATCCGCTTGCTTACCTGCCGATAGCCCTCGTGATCGGCAACTACAAAATAGTGTCCGCTTGGTGCATTCGAAAAGACCGCTGATCCGCTCTTATCCGTTATGCGCATTAGGGGGACGTCTTCAGATTTGCCTGTCAAAGCTAAGACGCGAGCTGAGGATACCGCCTCGCCTGATTTGTTAACTACTCTTACCGATATGACCGACGCACCATTAGGCTCTTGGTCTGGTTTTGGGCTCGGAGAGTCCTGCTGTGGCAAGAGCAAAGTCGCGACGATGTACAGGGCAACCGGGTATACCCGATTGCCCAAAACAGATATCAAGATCATCTAAGTTCCATTTGAGAGAATCGGCTTTGTTGACGTTTTATTCAGCTTTGACGCTGGAAACGCATGACTCCATCGTATTGAGGATGAACCCGTGACGAATGCCGGTGACCGGATCGACACAGTCCCAGGTAAGATACTTAACGCCGTCATCACAGAAGTATCCTTGAAAACAATTTCCACCGGGTAAATATATGTCGGCGTGCACAACATTCGAAAACAAAAAGGCTAGTCCAACAGCGCAGAATAGAAAGTTAAATGTGGTTCTCATAAGTGCCTCCTTTTAGGCAACACTGCAAAGTTACTCACCCGATCTTTCAACTAGATCTGACCAACAACGGGCTTGTCATTAAATGTACAGGTTCTTCCCGGGGGGGGGGCAAGAGCTTATATGACTTTAGTTAAACAATTGGTAATAGTACTGCGAACGTGGGCAATCTTACACATTAACTACTGGTAAGCCGGCTATTGGGACCTGACGCTTTTCACATAAAACGCCCACCGTTTGTGCCACGCGACCATGCGCTGCAGGTCAAACTTAATCGCTATTGATGAGGATTACTTCGGCACGATGGGCATTCCGGTCTTGCTCGGGCGCGCATTCCTCGAAAAGCGATGATGAGAAGTCGCGGCGGGTGGCGCTTGCCTACGGCAACATGGCTTCGAGGTGATCTTTGACGCTGACAGCATGCGGGCTGGCGGAAGCATTTCGGAGTTTATTGCTAACTCGGTGCGAGAGGCGGATGTGGTGGTTTCCATTGTTTCGATCAAGAGCCTGGTTTCCGCATGGGTGGCGCTGGAGACGGTTACGAGTTTCGAGAGGGAGAAGGGGCAACGGAGTAAAGTGTTTGTGCCGTGCACGCTGACGAATGAGTTTTTGGCGCCGGGGTTTCGACTGCGGTGTACTGCCGAGATTGACGCTCGGATTCGCGAGATTGAGAGCTTGCTGCCGCGCTATGCGGAGGAGAAGTTGGATTCGAGCGATTTGGATCGGGAGAAAAGTAGGCTGTATGATTTGCGGAATCATTTGGGCAAGGTGTTGGAGAGGTTGAAGGAATCGTTGTGTTTGGAGTTGGGTGAGGGGAAGATGGGGGAGAGTTTGGAGAGGTTGGCGGAGGGGATTCGGGAAGAGACACAAGGCAGGCGAAAGCGCCTGCCCCACCAAGCACTCTAGTCGGGGAGAACGTCGGAGGCCCATTTGAGGCTGTTGAGGGCGGCGGGAAAGCCGGCGAAGACACTCACCTGCAGCAAGACTTCGACGAGTTCTTGTTTGGTCCAGCCTAAGCGGAGAGCGCCAGCGAGGTGCATCC
Organism: Bryobacterales bacterium; assembly: GCA_003169195.1. Classification (GTDB taxonomy): domain Bacteria; phylum Acidobacteriota; class Terriglobia; order Bryobacterales; family Bryobacteraceae; genus Bog-105. Next base: position 1,346 of record PMQB01000541.1, on the reverse strand, counting down.
GGAATTCGTCGGGGGCAGTGCCGATGGCGGCGAGCATGGCGACGGTGGCTAACTGGCGGGACTTTGGGTCGAGACCGGGGCGAGAGAGAATGTCGCCTGCTACGAATTCGACGATGTAGCGGCGCATGTCGGGGGCGACTTTGTTCCAGTCGCCCAGAGGTTTGTCGGCTTGGTCGCCGGCAATCTCGCGTAGTTTGCGGAGGCCCATTTGTTCGCGGTCTTCTGGAGGTGTCATATGGCTCCTGTGAGTTTCAAGGCGCTGCGGATGATTTGGATGACTTGCGGGCCAGCGCTTTTCGTGTAATCGCGCTGAATTTCTCCGGCCAGGGAAGACCAAGTTGTTAATACAACGCCGGCTTGATTGAGGCGCATGAGTGCGGCCTGCTCGACACGATCACTCACGGTGCCCGAGACGTCGGTCAAGAGGGCCACTTGATAGCCGGCGCGGAGGGCGGAGAGCGCAGTGAGGGCTACTCCAACATCTGTGGCGATACCGGCGAATACGAGTTGACGGCGACCGCTGGTGCGAACAGCTTCGACGAAGGACGGTTCCTCCCAAGAGTCGTTGCTGGTGTGTTGCACCTGAGTGGCGCGCGGCAGTTTTCGTTCGATTTCAGGCAAAAGACTTGAGGCGGCTCCGGGGAGTGGGGCGCGCGCGATTAGGACTGGCAAATCAAGCAACACACAAACTTCAGCCAGGTAGCCCGCATTGGCACGTAATTCTGCTTGCGGGATGCTGCCGACGGTGCTGAGAGGCCCCACCGCTAAGTCTATGAACACAACAAGGACAGACTCAAGGCGGAGTGGTTCAGGCACCATGGGCGGCCTGCTTGGTTGAGGCGAAAGTGCGATCAAGGTAAGCCTTGAGGTCTTCCGAGTTTGCTAGAGAGCCGCGGAAGGCGACGTAGCAATCGGGGCGGAAGAGATAGAGACAGGGTTCATCGACGCCATAGACGTCGTGCGCGTGATTCATCGGATCGAGCAGAACTGGGATCTTCGGCGCGGTTTGCGCGGTAAAGGGAAAGCCACCAGCTACGAGGAAGGGCTTCAGGACGTCCGGGTAACTCGCGCCCAGTGAGGCTCCCATTTCCTGGAGGTGGTCGACATGGCTGAGACTTGGTTCGCGACCGGTAAAGAGAAGGAGGTTCCAGTGCGTGCCACGCAGGATATCGAGCAGCGGTTTCGTCTCTCTTTTGGGGAGGGAAACGACGCTGGCGTTGAGCACGCGATCACCGGCACGGGGGCCTTTGCTGCCACCGTGATCGGCGGTTAGGGGACCGGTACGGTAGTTGATCTCGATCTCCTCCAAAGTGTTACGCATCTTTTCGCGAACGAGTTGGCTGGAG
>PMQB01000553.1 GCA_003169195.1 Bryobacterales bacterium | reverse complement strand
AGGCAAAGTAGTTTTGCATTTGGACACCCAGGAGCTGAGCGGAGAGCAAGGATTGCAGCGGAGCGATGATGCCTTCCCCGGCGCCGGCGGTGATGAAATCTTCATGAGTTTGATCAATGGATTTGCCGCCGCCAGTGCAGGTGGGGATGGAATTGAAACCGCATGTGATCACCGTAGAGTTAGCTTGCTCATAGTCCGTGGGGACGCACGGTGCATTTCCCGATTGCCCGCAAGATGCGATGGCCTTGATCGCAGCTACTCCCTGGTAGTAATTGGAACCGCTTGCCGGATCGGCTGCATTGCCGTAAGGCTCTTCCATTGCGCTTCCCCAAAGGGCTGTATCTGTCTGCCAATTACTGACAACATATTGGGTATATGGCGCCTGCTCAATATAGTCGGGTGCTCCGCCAGCCGCTGCCATGGATGAAATATCCGTGCTCAGCAAATAGCTGTTACCGAGTTGCATATCGAAGCCGAGGTGAGTGGCTGTTGGGTTGAAACTTGCGTCTTTGCGCATAGCCGCATAAATCTGGCCAGCCCGCCGAGCATAGTCATAATAATACGTAGGAGCACTCGCTCGATACGGCATATTGTCTGGGTTGTTATTGCCGGGGTTCCAACATTCGTTGCAGAACGTCAGGTAAATTTCGGGGAAAACACCCGTGCTTCCCACCCACGGCGATGATTGTCCGAGTTGCGCCCTTTTCAGGCCGTATCCCGACGCAGAGTTGGTGCTCTCCAAAAACTCAATTAAGTTAGCCGCATCGGTAGTGGTAAATGTAACCGGCACTTCGAGATACGGAACACCATGCACGAGCTGAACTAGTTTTAGGTACTCCTGCAAGCGGGGGGTCGGCAAACCACCGTACACCATGCCAGTGCTCGCCACCGTCTGCAGTGCGCTGAGAGCTTGTACGGAATTGGATTGGGGAGCGGCAATCCAATTGTCCAGATTCTCGCCATCTTGATTCGACCAATTTCGGATGGGACAGGTGGGCCCACTGGTGCCTCCGCAGTAAGCGAGAAGGGTGGAGTACACCTCATCTCGAAACACGCTAGTGTTGGCGCCCAACCCGCCGTTCTTGAAGAACTGTGCTTCGTCAACGTCCACCCGTCCCGAGCCCGAGACCTGCAGGAAGGCCCATGCTGTGCTGGGGCTCACAGTATTTGTTTCAGTGGCGTTGCATGTGAAGGAGTAGTTTTGCCACGAATTTGTCAGATGTATTGTATTCGAGCAATTGACGCCGCCGGGCCGGGCCACCGTGAAGGTCAAACTGGCCGTACCAGAAAGCAGCTTGGCCGCTACGCTCATGGTGTAACTGCCATTCAAGACAATGGAATTTTCGGTGTTGGCGACCAAAGCATCAAACGGTAGGCCAATCCCTGCTTGTGCCGGTGTAGTCGGCGACGAAGGGGTAGTGGTGTCCAAAATAATGCTTTGCACGCCATCGTAGGGCGTGGTTGTGTCGGAGAGTATCCGGCCACCGCCTGCAGTGACGGCACCGCCTTGGCCAGTCCATACTCCGTTATTTGACGATTCCCACTGCGCTTCAGCTGTTGGCGTTTCGTTCAGCTTCACGATCATCGTGTCGCCAACTCCCGTGGCAACCGCGCAAGGAGATCCGAGTGTAAACTGCACCGCTGCGGGATAGGCGCCAGCGGTGCTGGAAGTGATGGCCCCCGTGCAGCCCAGCGCCTTGGTGGAAGAGGCGACGATGGTGTATGTGGCGCCGGCGAATCGGTTCGCCGCGACGGTGGGGTAAATGTTTGTTGTGGTGAAAGTGGTAGTCGTTCCTGGCACAGTTTGCGTCCAAATTTGCTGAGTTTGCAGAGGTTCAAATCCGGCATTCACGGTTGCCAGCAGATTTTTGTAAATTTGCCCGTTGCCGTAATTCGCGATAGAGCCGATGTTAATACCGGTTTTGTAGGGGGCGCTGTTCACGACCTGGCTTTCATTGAGGTTGACGGTTTGTCCAAAACCCGCAGTTGCGCACAAAAACAGGAATGCAATGAGGAGGAGACGCTGATGAAACGGCAGATGCCGTGACGAGGGGCGAGACCGTGAAATACGAATATATTGCATAAAACGGAGCGATCCTTTCTGACGGCGGCCCGAGTAACACCTGGAAAGACGCGGCGTGAGGCAATCTATCGCGGAAGATCTGGCCGAACAGTAAAACCTTAACGGACAAAAGTGGGTGGAAGGAAGTTACAGCTTGGAGTAAACGGCGAATTTAACGTTAAACCAAGGCACAAGCACTGGGTGCAGCACAAGAATACATCGAAACCCCATGCACAAGGGCGGGCACTCCGGACCTGTATATTATGGTGTCTTGTTGACGTCCATGGAGTCCACCTTAAAGGTGCTGGTTCTCAAAATCGCCTCTTCTTCCCGTTTTCAGGCGAGTCCGCGTTTAGCTGCGCTCCTGCAACATCTGGCAGACGCGCAAGAATCCGGAAAGATCGTGAAAGAATACTCGATCGGCGTGGACGTACTCGAGCGTCCGCCGGATTTTGACCCTCGCACAGACAGTATCGTACGTGTCCACGTTTCCCGCCTCCGCAAACGCCTAAGCGAATACTATTCGGAAGAGGGCCGAAATGACAGCGTGCGAGTCGTGCTTCCTAAAGGTGAATACCGTTTTGTCCTTGAAGCAGAGGAAAGAGAACAAATGGGTTCTGCCGAAGCAGCAGTGACGAACGAACCTTTAGGGGTCTCAGATCCGGCCAATATCGCTGCTTCGAGCGACACGGCACTTCCGTCGCCAAGTTCAGGCGAGTTGCCCGGCAGCAGCGGAGGACTCGGAAGGAGGGCCATTCATGCCGGGCTTGTCGCGCTGCTGATGGCGGCGATCGCGGTTGCTTGCTTACTGCTATGGCGGCCAACAGAGTCCGCCGCAGTATTCGTCGGGACCGACGTGGTAACCCACGGAACCTGGACCGGCGTTTACGGAGCCGATGGGCAGATCATCCCGAACCTTGTGACCAAGCCTCCAAAATACGCTGAGGTAGATATCACGGGGGCCACCACTTACACTTGGTGGTCCAAAACCAGGAATCTGCGAGCACTGCAACACTCAGCAGGTGCATCTGACCGAATCGCATCGCTATTCGCTCCCGCGTCCAACGCAAACAAAAGCTTTTCAATCACGGTGAGATTGAAGGACGGCAAGTGGCACCAGATCGCACTGTATTTGTGCGACTGGGATAGCGGCGAACGGGATCAGACCATATGGGTTTCTGATCCGGCCACAAACCGCGTGTTCGATACGCGCGGCTACCATAATTTCGAGAATGGCCGCTGGGTGGTCTGGAAGGTGAAAGGCAGTGTAAGTTTCCGGATACGGACTGTAGATGGAGCGGACGCGGCTGTGAACGGAATCTTTTTTGACGGTGCGCCGAGTAATCAAGTTGCGGCAGGTGGAGCGATCGGATTGGGACCCAGCAGCGCGCCGGCAGCCAAGGCGGCTGGCACTGACAGCAGCATTGCTCCTGGCACAGCAGAGTATCTGGGAGTCGACACCGCCACAGAAGGCACCTGGACGGGAGTGTATGGTGCTGACGGACAAATGATCGCCGATCATGTCAACGAACCACCCGGGTATGCTCTGGTTACCTTCCCGGGCGCCTTGATGAGCACTTGGGCCCTTGTAGCAGACGACCGGCGAGCGCTTCAGAAGGCAAGCGGATCGGTCCTGAGGATTGCCTCGCGATACCATCCCGCCACGCCCTCCAAAGTGCTCTCGATTCGTTTGGAACTCACGGATCTGAAAACACACCGCATAGCTCTGTACCTGTGCGATTGGGATAATGCCGGGCAGGTCGAGAGCGTCTCCGTCTTCAATGCGGTCACACATCAGCTTTTGGACACGCGAAGGTACACGGCACTCGTAAACGGCAAGTGGTCGATTTGGAATATCGGTGGCACCGTTTTGATCGAAGTGCGTAGCGAGAATGGACTTTCACCTTCGCTAAACGGAATCTTCTTTCAATGAGCTTACGGTCGATTTCTGGATAGCTGAAGGAGACTACATGCCAACAGAACCCGTTAAACCAGTTCGACCCCGTTAGCCACGAGGGCTTCGTCAATTTTAAGGAATAGATCGGCTTCGATTTTGTAGAACTCGTTGATGTCGGAAGTGAGCGCATACGCGAAGATCTCCAGGGCGAACGAGGCAGCGGTGAGATTGGTTAGGCGGATGGGCGAAGGGCCGGCTTCGAGGTGCGTGTCAGATTGCAGCAACTCTTCCAGAGCGCTCATGCATTGACGGATTTTGTCTTTTGGGGTGGTGCGTTTGATTTGGAAAGTCGGATTGAAAAGAATTTTGTCGCGGGAAGCGTAATTTTCGAGATTCATTCCGGCGAAGGACGAATTCGGGATGCTCATTAAGGTGCGGTTGAGAGTGCGGACGCGCGTGGAGCGCATGCCGATATCTTCGACGGTTCCGAGGATGCCGCCGAAATTGCCGAAGTCACCGAGCAGAACGGGGCGGTCGCCGATGACCGATACGCCGCCGAACACGTTGGCGATGGTGCTTTGTGCGGCAAGGGCGACAGCGATGCCGCCGACACCGAGGCCGGCGATCATGGTTGTCATGTTGTAGCCCCAGTTGTCGAGAACGATGATTAGAGCGACTACGCAAATGCTGAATTTGGCGGTCCTGCGGCCTAAGTGAATGAGCGAGTGGGAGACGATGCGCTGACGGGGGTCGAGAAAGGAATCGATGCGCGTGAGGAACAAGTCGACCAGATTGATAAGACACCAGGAAAAGGAAAAGACTACAACGAGCAGCAGAGCGCGGCCGATGTAGAGACGGCTAAGGGCGGACGGATCAAGGAACTGTTCGCCAAAGACGAAGGTAATGACTGAAAGGAAAACGAGAGCTGGGCCTACTACAGCCTCCACCCAAAGCCAGCGATGGGAGGAGACTAACTGCGGAGCGGATTTTGCAACGAGGTAGACGAGTAGTTGTCCGGCGACGCGCAGAAGAAAGAGAACGAGAACGGCCAAGGCCAGCAGAGCGATCCATTTCCAAAGCGGCGTTTCGAGAAGGGTGGTAGCAACAAGAACATGAGGAAGGCGTTGTTCGAATGAAGATGGTGTATCCCTTCTCGCCAGTGAGGGGATGGCGGCCAGGGTCGAGGGGGAGAAAAGCCAGACTTGGGAACCCGCTTGTGTGACTTGCTCAAGGTCAATGGCGGTCTTGTGCGCGTTGACATTGATGGTGGTGACGTGTTCGAGTTGAGGATTTTGATCGTCAGAGAGATTTCCTTCTGGTTTGTCGCTAAGTCGAAAAACGTTGAAGTGACTGTCGGAGTTGAGAACGGCCTCGAGTTCTTTAGCAAGCCTGGCACCGTCGGAAGCACGAAGGGAGTCTGGAACGTTGCGGAGATCGAGATACTGTGCAGCGCGTGAATAATCCTGGTTGGAGCAGGCTTCGAGAAACGCGGTTACAGACGAGCGGGGAGTAGTGCGACCGAGAGCGTCGCCAGTCTTTTTCGTAGCTGCGTTTTGCGACCAAAGTACACCCGGCAAGACTACGAGGATGCAGAGGCCCAAAAGCGGATGAGATTTCATTCGATAGATTAGACCCGCTGCGGGGAACGAGGCGCGCTCGAAAAATTGCTGAGCTTATAGACTGGCAAGATGGCAATCGTTCAGAACGCTAGCGCTTTGGATAGGGCATACCAAGGGCGACAGTTGAAGCGTGCGGTTCTGGCGAGTGCGATTGGCACAGCGATTGAGTGGTATGACTTTTTCCTTTATAGCAGCATCACGGGCTTGGTGTTTGCGAAGCTTTATTTTCCGCGGGCTGATCCGTTTGTCGGGACGTTAGAGGCGTTTAGTGTGTATGCGGTGGGATTTCTGGCGCGTCCGATTGGCGCAGCGATTTTTGGGCACTATGGAGACCGACTCGGAAGGAAGGCGGCGTTGATTGCAACGCTGCTGCTGATGGGCATTGCTACTTTCCTGGTGGCACTGGTGCCTGGCTACGAACGCATTGGGATTTGGGGTGCGGTGATATTGACGTTCTTGCGTTTTGTGCAGGGCATTGGCGTGGGAGGCGAGTGGGGCGGATCTGTGCTGCTCTCTATGGAGTGGGCGCAAACCAACAAGCATCGCGGCTTTATTGCGTCGTGGCCGCAGTTCGGAGTGCCGGCTGGTTTGTTTCTGGCAACGCTGGCGGTGCTGGGGGCGAGCGCGATTTCGGGCACGCACTTTCTCACGTGGGGTTGGCGGGTGCCCTTTCTGTTTAGCATTTTGCTGATCGCGTTGGGCCTCTATATACGCTTAGGGATTTTGGAAACGCCGGTGTTCCGGCGATTGGTGACGGAACGGAAAGTGGAGCGTGCGCCAGTGCTGGCGGTGATGCGGCAACATCCGCGCGCAATCATACTGACTGCCCTTTGCCGTATGGCGGAGCAAGCGCCTTTCTATGTGTTTACGGCATTCGTCTACGCGTATGGCACGGGCGTGTTGCAGCTGAAGCGGGATTTTCTGTTGATGTCGGTGGTAGGTGCGTCCATGCTTTCGTTTGTAGCGATTCCGTTGTTCGGTCACTTGTCTGACCGGTTCGGACGTAAGCGCATTTACATGATGGGCGCAGCACTCACAGGGGTTTGGGGATTCGCTTACTTTGCGGCATTGGATACGAAGGTTGTGTGGTTGGCAGCAGTGGCGATTGTGCTTTCGTTGATACCGCACGATGTAATGTATGGGCCGCAGGCGGCGCTGATTGCCGAGTCGTTTCCGGCGCGATTGCGTTATAGCGGGGCATCGCTGGGGTATCAACTGTCTTCGTTGATTGCGGGAGGGCCCGCGCCGTTGATTGCTTCTTCGTTGCTGGGCCGGTACCGCTCGGCAACACCGATTGCGATCTTCATCTTGGGGTGCTCGATTGTGAGTTTGCTTGCTACGGCGATGCTAACGGACAATACGAACAAAGATATTTCCGAAGAAGGCTTACGGCCATGAACAAACGCCCACTCGCAGTCACATTGATCGCTTTGCTTTACGTTGTCGTGGGAGTGGCAGGCGTGGCTTATCACTTCCCTGAACTGAAAGCGCAACAGGCTGATTCGGGGTGGGTGGAATTGACGAGTTTTCTGGCGTTGGTGAGTGGGGTGTTTCTATTTTTGAGGCGAAACTGGGCGCGTTGGCTGGCGCTGGCGTGGATTGCGTTTCATGTGGTGATTAGTGCGTTCCAGAATCTTCGAGAGTTTGGAATGCACGTGGTGATTTGCGCGGTGATCAGCTACTTTCTATTTCGGCCGGAGTCGGGGTTGTATTTTCGATCGGGCGAATTGAAACGAATTAGCTAAGGAGAATGCGGCCCGCGTTGCCGGTGGCGAGGAGGTCGAAGCCTTCGTTGATGTCTTCGAGGTGGATGCGATGGGTAACTAGGCGTTCGACGGGGAGGCGACCTTGGCGGAAGAGGTCGATGTAATAGGGGATGTCGCGTTGCGGGACGCACGAACCCATGTAGGAACCTTTGAGAGTGCGCTCTTCGGCGGTAAGAGAGATTTGCGGGATAGAGAATTGGTGGTTGGGATTGGGTAAGCCAGCGGTGATGGTGGTTCCGCCGCGGCGAGTGATCTGATAGGCAAGCGCAAGGGCGGGAGCGGCACCAGCGGTTTCAAAGGCGAAATCGACGCCGCCGCGAGTGGCTTCTTTTATTTTGGCGACGACGTCAGGAGCGGAGGCGTCGAACTCGTCGGTGGCGCCGAGTTCCCGGGCGAAGTTCAGTTTGCTTTTGTTGAGATCTACGGCCAGGATGCGGGCGGCACCTGCGACGACTGCGCCGAGAACGCAACTTAACCCCACTCCACCGGCACCCACAACTGCAACGGTGGCGCCTGCCGGTAACTTGGCGGTGTTCAAGACAGCGCCGACGCCGGTGATAATGGCGCAGCCGAAGAGCGCAGCAGTTTCGAACTTCAGATCTGCGGGAACTTTCACGAGAGAGGAACGAACGGTGACGGCGTATTCGGCGAAAGCGGAGACGCCGAGGTGATGATTGACGGGCTGGCCGGCGAGACGCAAGCGACGTGTGCCAGCGAGAAGGGTGCCGGCGATGTTGGTGACGGCTCCTACTTCGCAAAGGCCGGGCCGACTTTCCTGACAGCGCGGGCATGTGCCGCAACTGGGAATGAAGACACAGACGACTTTGTCGCCGGGGACGAGATCGGTTACGCCAGCACCTAGTTCGACGACTTCGCCGGCGGCTTCATGGCCGAGCACCATGGGCATAACTCGCAGACGGCTGCCGTCGACAACGCTGAGATCGGAATGACAAAGGCTGGCGGCGCGAATTCGGATAAGGACTTCGCCGGGCCCGGGCGGATCGAGTTCACAGTGTTCGATGGTGAAAGGTTTCGATTGCGCAAAAGGAGAAGGGCGGCCACACTCATGGAGGACGGCAGCCTTGAAGGGAGTCACCTCTTCATCTTAATCGTCGTTAGAAAGGCAGATCGAAGTCCGTCTTTTTGATTGGAATTGTTTTTCGAGGCGCGACGGTTTTCTTAGGAGCGGCCTTCTTGGTAGCGGTGGCTTTGGGAATGGGTTTGCGACGGGCTACGCCGAGGGAGCGTTCCAAAACCTCCTCCAGGAGTTTCTTCTCCGCCAGGGTCACTACTTTGGTAAACTTTTCGGGCCTGCGACTCACCAACTCTTGGAGTTCGGCGAGCCAACGGAGAGAGTCGGCGGCCGGATGTTCACCGATTTCGCCGACGAGTTTGAGGGCGGCTTCGAAGTTGGGAATGGAGCGGTAACACTGCAGGGCTTCTTTGAGATTGCCGGCGAGTTGGTGGCATTCGGCGGCCTTGGTGAGATCGCCGAGGCCCTCGTGACAAGTGGCTTCTAGAGCAGGCTGACGTTCGGGAAGCGAGTGGAGAACAGTTAAAGCCGGAGCAAACTTCTTTTCCTTAACGAGCAGCTGGATGGCGCGCTTGCGAGTACGCTGAGTGCGGGGATCGCGGTCTGGGAGGTCGAGCACCTCGTAGAAGGCGGGCAGTATCTTGACAAGAATTTCGGCGTTGTGTCCGTTGTAAATGGCCGCTTCCAACTCTTCGGCCCACGCTTGAGATTTGTTAGCAATCTCAAGTTGGAGCCAAGGCTCGATTTCTTTCTCGTAACGCGGGAGATGGCTCGCTAAGTCGACAAGAGAGTGCACCCTACCTTCAACAGGGGCGCGCTGAAGGGAGCCCATCAGTTTGATGATCGTGGCGAGGCCATAGCGGCCAGCGTTCATGCCGGCGCGCTGGGCTTCTTCAAACAGATCGGGGCGGCCTAATTCCGCGGGCAGCTTTGTGTTGCGAATGCCGAGGGTGAAGCACACCTCGGTCAACGTGAGATAGGCAGTGCGCCGAGCCGTTTCATCGGTGACGGAGTTGAGCGAACCCTTGCGGCCGAGCAAGGTGACGGCCTGTTGCGCGCGCGACCAAGCCATTTCGGGCTTCACATCTATGTACTGGCGGGCATCGGTCTGGCAACGCTGCACACGCTCTTCGATATCGAGATCGTCTTCCGTTAAGCTCTTGAGAAGAGCGGCCGGTACGCAGGAGGCAACGCCGTCAATATTGGCGCCATTGAGAAACCGCGTACTTTGGCGAATGATTTGATCGGTGGGATTGACGTCGAGCCAAAGCAGGCGTTCGGAAGGGCGGCTCAAGGCAACGCGCAATTGATCGATGGCCAGGCGCTTTCTTAGCCCGTCGATGTCGGATTCCGAGCGCTGCCGATCCTCGCCGCGGACAATGCGTTCGAGATGGCGGCCGGCATCGAGTACGCACACGGAATTGAAATCGAGGCCTTTGACCTCAGAGACACTCAGCACCGCGGAGCGCGCCGCTTCGGGCACCCAAGCGGGTACGGCATCTTCCAGGTTGACAATGGCCAGACCTTCGGTGGCGGCGAGCGAGATGAGTAGATCTTTGAGATCCTGTCCTGGATTGGCGGTGCAGTAGAGAACCTGATCGGTGGCGTCGTCTTCGATTTCGACTTGTCCGGAGCCGCTGGGCCGTTCTTGCTTTTGGAGGTGAGAGTAGAGATCCCAGACTCGCTGCACAAGCTCGGCGATGCGGCGGGGGCTGCGGAGGTTGGCGGAAAGTTTGAATTCGGCCGGTGTGGCTAACTGCGAGTGCAGGAGATCGCTAAGCCAGCCCCACTCAAAATCGGTGGGGCGCACGGTCTGGGCTTCGTCACCAGAGAGCATGAGTGGAATGTGGACGCGCCGCTCGCGGTTGATGGCGGCTGTCAATTGCACAATCAGCATAGCCTCCACTGGCGTGAGATCTTGACACTCATCGACAGCGATGCAATCGAACTCGAGGAACTTGGAAGGGAAACCGGGCGAGCGGAGTTTCTCGACGGCACGCCAAGCGAGCGCTAACTCTGGAAAATAGCGGTCGGCCAGTGAGGTGGAAGCAAGCTTCTCAAGGCGGCCGGCGGCTTCGAGCAGGGACGCGACGGCATTGGGACCTAGGGAACGGGTGCGGCGTTCGCGGTAGCCTTTATCGGAGACACGAGGCTGGGTGGAGGCACTGAAGCGGCCGATGGCGATGGGCAAGGCATCGCCGATTAAGTGCGCGTACATTTCGTCATACAGCGCAGCCGGCATGTTGGCCCAAGTGCCCAAGGTTCGGTTATACGGGGCAAGGTCGCGCAGGAAGGCTTGTTTGCCCTCTTGTTCAGAAGTGGCGGGAAGGTCGGAGCCGAGAATCTGGCGGAGCAGATCGGACAGGGTTACAACATGAAAGCGCTTTTCGGCGGAGCAAAAGCGATCAAAGTAACCGCGCGCTAAGACGGCTAGGTTCCGCGAGTAAGTGACATAGAGGACGCGTGGGGAACCACAGGAATCGACGGCATGTAAGAGAGCGGTGGTTTTGCCGGAGCCAGGATAACCTTTGAGCAGGCGAATAGCTTGGCGAGAGGTGGCAAAACGCGTTTGCGGCTGAGTGAAGGGAGGAGCGGTGTACTCTTCGCGCCGAAGGTCACGAACGGTAACCGGCATATAGTGACTGTGGAAGGCGTGAGGTGGGAGGGGGGAGTGATCGTCGTGGTGGCGGATATCGCGGAGAAAGAGGGCGTCTTCGGGGACATCGGAGAACTCGCCGGAATCTTTCAGTGGCGCGGCGCTCTTGGGCGCCCACCAGGCGTAGAAGTGACTGCCTTGACCACCGCCCAGGCGAGAACGACGCCAGCCGCGATTCACGCCTTGAGTTGATTTGTAGTGGAGTCGCTGGGCGTCTACCGCCAGTCTTTGGAGCAGGAAGGCAGCGCGCCTGCCGATGGCGTCTCGACCGTGTTCGGCGAGTTTTTCGAGAAACTCTTGATGACAGAAGAGCGGGCTGGGGGGCTGGCCGGTTTCGAACGATTCGTTTAAGGGGTCAAGCTGCGTCTTTGGTGTCACGATTCACTTTAAGGCTACACTCGCTCGTCTTGTGGTGGATGGACAAGACTTATTGTATAACCCCAGGAGCGCCGGCGAAAGTAGCTCAGAGTTGACACAGCTGGGGTGTAATCGTTGCAAAGCATGAGATGTTCGAGGCGCTTTAGGCGGCCATTTCGAGGCTTTCGAGCCTCGATTCGGCAGCGGTCGGCTTGGTTTCGGGTTGTGCCGGCTGAGCTGACCTCGATTTCTTCATTTCGAACTGTTGCTTTTTCATTTCGAAGGCTTCTTCCTTCATGGCGTGGACGGCGGCGGCGCGCGTTTGCGAAACGAAGCCAATTTCTTCCTTTTTCTTTTCTTTTCTTAGCTTTTGGAGTTCGTTGACGGCTTTGTAGAAGGCGCGTTCGTGCATGGATTCGTAGCGGAGGAGGAGAGCGAGTTGTTTTTCATCGCGAATCATGCCGGTTTCGCGATCATGACATTTCACTTGGAGGCGCAGTGCCCGGTTTCTGAGCCACTCGGACTCCACCATGCGGCGGACGAGAACGGATTCGGTGATGGTTTGCGGTTGGTGTTCGCTGATGAATTTTGATTCAAGAGAGATGAAGTCTTCTTCTAGTTCCGTGGGAAGAAAGAAAAAGAGGCCGCCGGTTTTGGAGAGGCCCAAAGTATAACTGTTACGGGATGAGGCCTCGCGACCTGGGCCGGAAGTGGGTCCCGTTGATTTTTGAGAGTTCGCCTGATTGGCGTGAACTTGTGCTTGGGTAGCCATATGTTTCCTTTTTAATTCACTGAAAATTGGCTGCGCGGGCGTGAAGACGCCTTACAGTTATTTTCAATTTACGGGAAGGATGCGTACCAGGAATTGGTTTTTTGACTGGAAGTTATTGAAAACAGGGCGAATTTAGTTGTACGAATTCTGTGACTCGATTTCGCCCTTGGTCGCTTTCCGGTGGGTTGGCCGCCTTTGTGCGAGTGGTGAAACGATAGGCTCAGAGCGCAATTGACAACTTCCCACAATGCCGTTTGGGGAGCTTGAGGATTGAAGCGAGTAGATGTCACATAGCCGATACAACAAAGTCGATTACAAAGCGCTGTCGCTGACAATGAACGGAAACACGTATCAGCCGTGGAGTTTGGCGTGCCTGTGTGTGAGCGCGCTTTCCACACACAGTGATCTTCGCCGCGCCGCAAGACCTCACGACCGGAAAAGACGCCGATCATATTCAAACGGAGTAACTGCGACAACTCTAACCAAACTCATGTCTCTGTGGCGTGGGTTTAACAAATAGTTAAAATCCGGAACGATGGCCGACGGTACTCGAAGGCAAAGACTCCGATCTGACCGCAACCAAGCTGTGCCAAGTCCTCTGGTCAAAGCCATATCGTCCTTCCATGTGGTTGGTAGCGGTGCCAACGGCTCTATCCTGTTATCCGGGACGTCTATCTCGATGGCTACGTCATCTCTAGGTTACTCAAGCGAATGAACACGCCTCTCCAACACGCTAAGCGCAAGGCTTCCACTCGCGTAAACAATTGGCAGGCCCGCCTCATTCCAACGCCCCTGGAACCGAAGGCCGCCAAGGCCCGACAAATCTTGATAGATTACGCGAGACAGTCGCCAGACGATCACTAAAACATGCCGTGTTCTATCAATCCGAGTTCGTTGGCAACCATCTCCCGACCCTGTGGCGTCATAATCAGGGATAGAGGAGTAACGTTCCCCAAGCTTGGACTCGGGGTTAAAAGCCACGATCTTCCAGTTTCAACTGTCTGAAAAGCCGCTGCCGTGGACATAAGGATCTGGACGATGGGGTCTTCAAGAATGGCCGAGCCAGGCAAATTAGATGTAGCCTCTACTGTTCCTTGCGCAGTGGTCATAGTGTCTGAGCGATCCTTCGTCAAAACGGAAAAGGTTCCGCTCTTCTCAAGGTCTTTTTTGCCGACCTCGCCGAACTTCGCCTTAGCACGCGATTTGAGGAGTCTAAATTGCGTTTCTGTTAGCTCCATTTCACGGCAAATTTGATCTTCGGGCTGTTCTTTGAGATAGAAGCGAACTAGAATCTCCCTCTCGCGATCAGGCAGAGCCGATAAACAGCGTTCCATGAGTTCGCGCTTTTGGCGGTCCAGGGCTTCCTGTTCAGGATCCCGCTTGCGATCAGCGACGGTTTTGGCGGTTTCCAAGTCGCTGTACTCGTGGCGGTTGTGCACGGCTTGTGCGATATACGCGGCTACTTGGCGGCGGACGACGGTACGGACGAAGTCCCTAAGGTGCTCGGGATCGCCCAAATCGCCGCGCCGAATGGCAGAAAGAATAATGAGGAATGTATCGTGAACTTTATCTTCTATTTCCTGGGGCCCCAATTGGCGGCATAGGTAGTAGCGAATGCTGCGGCTGAAAAGCTTGTGCAACTGCTCAATGCCGGTCTCTTCGCCAGCTTTGATTTGGGAAACAAGAACGGTCCATCCGGCCATCGAATAAACCGAACTATCAACGTCAAACCGGTCCTCGAGATCCTCAGATGCGGGGTCGGACGGTGTCGACTTTGTTTCGGGGACTGACAATCTGTATTGATAATAACGCAAGGTTGCGGCAACTGGAGTAGTAGCCACACTTAACAGCTGGGCCGTTGAATCCAAGCGATTAAGGGTGAGACGCGCCCACTACCCATGTAGGCCCGAATATCGTGCGCAAATGAAATCAACGACTTCGTGCTGAATCCTGGGCGGCAACCGTAGAGCTGCGTTCGGCCACTTGTCCCTAATAGGGGTTTTGAACTCAATTTGGATCCCGACGCTGGCCTGAAGTCCGGTTGGGGGAAACGTCGAACCATCTCTGGCCGAATCACGCCTTCGGACAGTGAATCGCGGTTCGTGCTTGCAACGGGCCGTTGTCCGGATGGCCGACCAGCCGGCCGCGCGAACGATACTGGGCGTGTATTGATATGCCACGCCAGCCGATCAGGATTCCGCTCGTTGATCACTACTTCCTATTAATCAGGGTTCGGCTTCGGCATCGTCTCTGCGCTGCAGACAAAGTGTCTGCGCCACAGGTACCGTCAGCGTTACACGCTGGATACCGATAGACTCCAGATGACTCGACTCTCGCCTTCCGCTTCCAGGCAAAGTTCAATTGCTTCGCGGATCTCTAGCATTAGATCGTCGCGTGAAGACGCGTCTGTGTGGCATCCCCGGCACTTGAGGCACGGACCCCACATACAGACCATCTTCCTCTCGCTCGATGATGACATCGAACTGGCGACTCATGCGCGGCTTAATCGCCGCGAGCGCCGATGGAATCGGGGAAGTGGTCTTCTTCCATGCCGTAGCGGGAACGGCCGCGGCGGTCACGGCTGGAGCCGGGCCATTCGAGGCGGAGATCCTGACAAACTTCGTCGAGCATTTCGACGGTGCAGGACTTTCGCTCCATGGCGAAGGCAGTGACCAGCAAGTTATCGCAGATGAGATTGATGACACGCGGAATGCCGCGCGAGCGCTTGTAGATTTCTTCGAGCAGTTCGGACGAGAAAATCGTCTGATCGGGCATGCCAGCGCGGGCTAGACGAGTATCGATATAGCCAGTGGCTTCTTCGGGTTCGAGCGGATTCAAGTTGCAACGCAGGACAATGCGCTGCTTCAATTGGCGCAGGTTGGGCGCGTCGAGCTTACGATCGAGTTCGGGCTGACCAGCGAGAATGATTTGCAGCAGCTTGCCGCCGCGATTCTCAAGATTGCCCAGCAATCTAATTTCTTCGAGGACATCCCATTCGAGGTTGTGCGCTTCGTCCACCAGCAAAACACACGTACGACCCTTTTCGGCCTGCTTAATGAGGAGGGTATTGAGGGCAAACAGAACATCGGTCTTTGATTTGCGATCGCAATCCAAATCGAAATCAAAAGCCATCATTTCAAAAAATTGGTCAGGAGTGAGGCGTGAGTTAAAAATAAACGCAAACTCGGTGCGCATGGTGTCCAGGTAATCGCGCAGACACTCGAGCATAGTTGTCTTTCCGGTACCGACTTCGCCCGTCAAAACAATAAAGCCCTTGCGGCTCCGAACGCCGTAGATCAGGTTCGCTAATGCCTCTTCGTGCTGAGGGCTGCGATATAAAAATTCCGGATCGGGACTAATGTTAAAGGGATTCTCACTAAACCCGAAGTACGGGTTGTAAATAGCGTTTTGCATTGGTTGACCCTTAAATGGGACAGTGTAATTTTTTCAGTGGGCAACTCCCACGACCTATCATAACCATAAATCGGCTGGTACAGTGACTAGGAAAACCACAATGTAAGGACCTTAATTTTCAGATTTGTATGAAAATACTAGCTATGCAGTTGTAGTACAGCCCAGCCAGGAATAGAGGTAGGCTTGCCGTCTATGAAGATCAAGCGACGGGTCTTGGGAAAGGGAACTTTGTCGCGAATTGCCTTACTGATTGAAGGAATTGCGCGCAAAACTTTGCGATAGGCGTCGGTTTCGGTGTCGTGAAAGCTGACTTTGGAGAGAAAGCCACCACCCCAGCCGAGGCAGAGAAGGCAGGAGTGTGAAGTAGATTGCAGTTCCTGGAGTCTGGCGCGAAGACTTTCGACAGTGTGCTGTAAACCAGTTAGTCCGGTAGCTTGAGCGTAATAGGCGTGTAAATCGAGCTGAGAAGCAGCGTATCGATTGGCTGCGGCGATGATCATTTCCACATCGGGGGCGCTGCGCCACCCCAAGCTGCGAGACAGTTCGGGCTGTTTGAGGAAGGCGTGCTCTTCGCAGCGGCCAGTGAATTCGGTACCGGGCACCGCCATTTCGGCGAAGACGGGCGTAGCTTCGTTAGCACGTTGGGCGGCGACACTGCCCCGCCCTGCGACTTTCCAAACGAGCTGCGGTTTATCGGCTTGGCGAAGATCGAGCGAGGCGGTGCGCGAAAGATAGACCTTGAACGAAGTGACGGGGACGGGGTCACTATCGGCGGCACCGAAGACGCGCATTTGGGACGCTTGGGCTCCGGCTTCGGCGCTTTCGCCAACACGGCGCGGGAGACGATCGCCTTCCATGGCGGCAGCGACACGTTCAATCACACTGGCCGACCAACGTGAAAAAACAAGACCTCCACGCAACGCACCTTTGAGGGCGGAGGCGGGTAGATAGGCACCGCGGTAATTGGCGGCGAAGGTAGGGATGAAGAGGGCTTCGGGCGGAGCGCTGTTCCAAGTGGCCGCGGCTTCGGCCGTTTCAAAAGGAATGCGGCGCTGCGAGAAATTTTGCGCGAACCCGCCCCAGGACGCAAAATCGAGTTTTTCGGCCTTTTTCAATTGCGCCAGATAGCCCTCCAGGCGCGGGCCCTTGGCCAGCAGGCGGAAGATGCGCCACTGGTCGAGCACGTTGACCTGGTCCTTCCAAACCATGTAATCGATGGGCGACAGCTTGCGTCCGTCGCCAACCAGCAGAGGCGTCAGACATGTCAGGCGATATCTCATACCACTCCCTCACGGTCGCGCCTCGG
>PMQB01000463.1 GCA_003169195.1 Bryobacterales bacterium | reverse complement strand
TTCTTCGCAATCACCGGCGTAAAACCCACAAACTCCCGGTCCGTCACGGCCACCGTCCACGTCACCTTCGGAATGTTGGCCGGCAAGCGCCCATACACTTCGCGCTCCATGTCCTCCACAATTTCCGGACGCCGCTGCTTCCACCACATCTCCGCCGTCGTAACTTTCTGCCCATTCGCCAGCGTCAATATGTCCGGCAAGTTGGGATATGGATTCGCCAGTTGCTCGTCATAGTTGGCATGGTTCGGAGCTTTCTCATCACCGCTCGGCCCAGGCCGCAAAGCCGTGATGCCCAGTTGTTGCATCATGTTCTGGTGATCCTGCTCGCCGGTAAATGTCACCATTGTTTGTGCCACCAGCAACACGCCGCCTAAGATAAGAGAATTCATACGATTCGAACTATATCAATCCTCTTGCTGCTCTCTTCGAACGCCTACTCACAGCGCGCGCCTCTGTGGGTCGGCTCATGGGCAGCTTCGCAACAAATCCCCGAACCCAATAACGCCTTGCCCGCCGACGACCTTCGCAACGCCACCCTTCGCCAAATTGTTCATCTGTCCATCGGCGGCAGCGCCATTCGCGTTCACCTGTCGAACGCGTTCGGCATCGCGCCCCTTCATCTGCTGTCAGTCCAAGTGGCGATGGCCAACACCGACAGGGCGTTGACATTCTCCGGCCGCCCCGACGTCATCATCCCGGCTGGTACCGAATACATTTCCGATCCACTCGATGGCCCCATCCCCGCCGGTGCCGATCTCACCATCAGCATTCACTACAGCGATCCTCCGGAACAACAAACCAGCCATCCCGGTTCACGCGCCACCTCTTACATCGTCCACGGCGACTTGGTCAAAAAGATCGACCACTGGTATCAACTCTCCGCCGTCGACGTTGCCACCACCGGCGGCTTCTCCATCGTCACGCTCGGCGATTCCATCACCGATGGTCGCGGTTCCACCACCAACGGTAATGATCGCTGGCCAGACATTCTCGCGCGCCGTCTACAATCCGCCGGCATGAACGTAGGCGTTCTGAACCAAGGCATCGGCGGCAATCATCTTCTAACAGACGGCCTCGGCCCCAACGCGCTCGCCCGTTTCGATCGCGACGTCCTCGCACAAACCGGCGTCCGCTACGTCCTCGTTCTCGAAGGAATCAACGATCTCGGTGGACTCGCTCGAACCACGGACACAAGTCGAGTTGAACACGCGGATCTAGTCCAACGCATCATCGCCGCCTACGAGCAGATGGTAGCCCGCGCCCATGCCCACAATCTCTTCGTCATCGGCTGCACCATCTTGCCCGACACAGGCTCCGCATACTACCACCCCAACACCATCGATGAAGCCGACCGCCAAGCCGTGAACACGTGGATCAAAACTCCCGGCCATTTCGACGACGTCATCGATTTCGATCAAATAGCCCGCGACCCCGCCCAACCCAATCGCCTCCGACCCGANNACCCCGACCGCTTGTTGCCCAAGTTCGATTCCGGCGATCATCTTCACCCCAACCCCGCTGGCTACGCCGCCATGGCCAATTCCATTCCGCTCTCACTCTTCAAAAAATGAAACGCCGAACTTTTCTCAAACTCGCCGCCGCATCCGCTCTCGCTAAGACCCCATCACAGCGGCCCAACATCGTCTTCCTTTACGCCGACGACGTCGGCTACGGCGACCTGAGTTGCTACGGTGCCCAGCGAGCCCACACGCCCAACATCGATCGCCTCGCGCAACATGGCCTTCGCTTCTCCGACGCTCACTGCACCGCCGCCACTTGCACCCCATCCCGTTATTCCTTGCTAACCGGCGAATATGCCTTTCGCAAGAAGGGCGCACGCGTGCTTCCCGGCGACGCACCCGCATTGATTCAGCCTGGCCGCGAGACGCTGCCGTCCATGCTGAAGCGAAGTTCCTACCGAACCGCCGCCATCGGTAAATGGCACCTCGGCCTGGGCGACGGCAACCTGGATTGGAACTCCGATATCAAACCCGGCCCGCTCGAAATTGGCTTCGATGAATGCTTCATCATTCCCGCCACCGGCGATCGTGTGCCATGCGTCTATGTCGAAAATCATCGCGTTGCCAATCTCGATCCGAAAGACCCACTCAAGGTCGATTACCAAGGGCCGCTCGACGATTCGCCCACCGGCAAGACTCACCCCGAACTC
Source organism: Bryobacterales bacterium (assembly GCA_003169195.1). Classification (GTDB taxonomy): domain Bacteria; phylum Acidobacteriota; class Terriglobia; order Bryobacterales; family Bryobacteraceae; genus Bog-105. The sequence continues at coordinate 8,484 of PMQB01000463.1, read as the reverse complement.
TTGAAGATGAAACCGAGTCACGGCCACGACATGACCATCGTCAACGGCATAAGCCGCATCGGCTACATGAGCGGCGGTAGAGCAGCACTGTGGAATGACGAGACCATGGCCGATACTCTCGCCAACCGCGCCGTCTCCTTCATTGAACGCAACGCCAATCAGCCATTTTTTCTATATTTCGCCACGCACGACATCCATGTCCCGCGCTCCCCCAACGCCCGCTTCAACGATTCCACCGTCATGGGCCCGCGCGGCAACTCCATCGCCGAACTCGATTGGACTCTCGGCAAAGTCATCGAATCTCTGCAAAAGCAAAACCTATTGGATAACACGCTCATCATCATGTCGAGCGATAACGGCGGCGTGGTCGACGACGGCTATCAAGACCAAGCCGTCGAGAAGTTAGGTTCTCATCGTCCAAACGGCCCATTGCGGGGCGGCAAGTATTCCATCTTCGAAGGCGGCACGCGCATCCCGTTCATCGTCCATTGGCCAACACGCGTGAAACCCGGCGTCTCGAGTGCGTTGATCTCACAAGTCGACCTTCTTCATTCGCTCGCGGAATTAACCTCTACGAAAATCGCACCCGGTGGCGCTCCCGATAGCCAGAACGTCCTCCCTGCCCTCCTCGGCGAATCTCAAAAAGGCCGACAGTTTCTCATTGAGCAAGCCAGCGGCCTCGCTCTCCGCGACGGAAACTGGAAATTCATAGCACCCAACCACGACGCAGCGTTCGACAAAAATACCAACACCGAGCTAGGCAACGATCCGCAACCGCAGCTTTACGATCTTGCCTCCGACATCGGCGAAACGCGAAACATCGCCGCGCAACATCCCGAGAAGGTAACCGAAATGTTAGCCACCCTCAAGACAATCGCCGAAACGCGCTAAATTAGACACATGCAATACTACGGTCCTGCCGATCTTGCCGCATCATTCAGAACGGTCCGCAAGAACACCATAATCATCGCGGAAGAGATCCCCGAAGACAAGTACAGTTACCGCCCGGTAGAAGGCGTCCAGACAGTTGGTCAAATTCTCACGCACATCGCTTTAGGCGCAAGGTTTCAAGAGAAAGTGGTCTTGGTTGACAAGCTCACCTCCATGGAAGGTTTCGATTACTTCAAATACCGCGACGCGCTTATGGCCGAAATGCATCAGCCGCGCACCAAAGCCGAAATCCTCACGTTGCTGAAGGAAGAAGGGGAGAAGTTCGCCAAAGCCGTTGAGTCACTTTCAGACGAATTCATCGGCGCAAGCGTAGCCATGCCCCCGGGCGCCCCTCAACCCAGCCGCACTCGCTTCGACATGTTGGCCAGCGTCAAGGAACACGAAATGCATCACCGCGGCCAACTCATGCTCATCCAGCGCATGCTCGGCCTCACGCCCCATTTGACCCGCGAAAACCAGGCTCGCGTGGCCGCGATGGAAGCTCGTATGGCCGGAGCAAAAGCCTAACTCTTATTTCCGGTAGTAACCCTGCCGTGCGGTGACCGTCCACTCCTTCACCCGCAAACTCTGCGACGGAACCAGATGCACCTGTATCTTGCGAAACGTTCCAGCAGGTTGCGGGTCGGAAGGACGATATGCGATCGTATATCGCGCATGCAGTTCGTCAATTAACTCCGCCAGACGCTCGCCCGGTTCCCTCCCACGCAGGCCCACCACCTTCCCTCCAGTCCATTCCGCGTATTTATGCGCATCACCCGGCGCTCGGGCTTTCCCTTTCGCCGCCTCCCCCACTCGCACCATCGGCCCCAAAGTCATCCACAGTGGACTCGTTAGTAAAATCGGCGCAACCACCACGCCTTCTTCCTGCAGCGCGCGCACAGCTTCGTCTTCGCTATGAACACTTTTGTTGTTGCTCGGCGGAAGGTTGGGCAGGTTATCCGTAAGCCAGATGATCACCCGCCGGTTCGTCGGATTGCCGGCNNGCTGCCGCAGCGCCCGCGCCGCACTATAAATCGCTTCGTTGAAAAAGGCCGGCTCGCGTGATTCCATCTGCGCAGCGCGTTCAATGGCGCGCTCCGTTCGGCTGCGGTCCGTTGTGAACCATTCCACAACTCGCGCATGCCCGGCATACACCATCACCGCCACTTCGTCCGATGCCTTCAAATGTGCCAGCGCCGTCTTGGCCCCATCCGCCAACCGCCGCAGCACCGGCCGTACACTGTCAGTCAAATCAAAAAGCAACACTACCGACAACGGAAATTCGTCGCGCGAAAAATGCACAATCTCTTGCCGAACATTCTCTTCCGAAATCTCGAAGTCGCCGGCATGCAGCGCGGGCGCCGGAGTCCCCGTCTTCGTGCGCACAACCTGCACATCCACCATCACCAACTCCGATGACGCTCGAAAGACCGGCTCCTGCCCGTTCGCACACAGCAAGGCAGCCGCAACCAACACGGCGCTAAAAGCCCTAAACATTCTCCTTCTGCAGCTTCTTCGCCACTTTCTCCACATCGCCCCACACGCGCAGCAGATTGCCGCTCCACAACTTGCCAATCTGCTCTTCCGTGTAACCGCGCCGCACCAATTCCAGCGTCACATTGACCGCTTCCGCCGCGCTGTTCCATCCATCGATCCCGCCGCCGCCATCGAAGTCCGACGAAATACCCACGTGATCAATGCCAATCAGCTTCACGGCGTAGTCAATGTGATTCACAAAATCTTTCACATGCGCCCGGCCCGCCGGCGGAAACTTCGCATCCAACTCGGCTAACTTCTTGTTGTATTCTTCACGCTTTTCCGCCGACAACGTATCCAGCCCGAAGCTAGCGAACCCACGTGCACCGAACCCGCGCCCTCGCGCTGTCGCACCATCCGTGCCCTCTACCGGACAAACTCGCGCCGCAGTCGTTGCAACCTCTCCCTCACCTCGCCGAGCGCCGCCGCCTCCACCCGCACGTCCCCGCCCAAACGTCGGCAATCCAAACTCCTCGCGCAATTTCCCCAACGCCTCAATCCGCTCCGGCGTATCCGTTTTCACATACGACGCAAATCCGACAATCTGAATCACCCCGCCATTCTTCTTCAACGCCAGCAGTTGTTCATCGTCCATATTGCGGCTCACATTCGCCAGCGCCCGCACACCCGAATGCGACGCAATCACCGGCGCTTTCGAAATCCGCATCGCTTCCATGTTCGCGCCTTTCGAAGGATGCGAAAGGTCCACCATCATGCCCAGCCGGTTCATCTCCGCAATCACTTCCCGGCCCAGCGGAGACAAGCCGTTGTTGTACAAATAGCCTTCCGTCTCGCCCGTATTCGAATCCGCGAGTTGGCTGTTGCCGTTGTGCGCGAGCGACATGTACCGCCCGCCGCGATCGTAAAATTCCTTCACTCGCTTGATATCGGTGCCCACCGGATAGCCATTCTCAATTCCAATCACCGCAATCCGCAAATTCTTTTTGTGCAACGCCAGCACGTCCGCCGGCGACAACGCCAGCCCCATATTGTCTGGCGCAATCTGTTCCGTAAACCGGTGAACGGCATCGAACTTCGCCACCGCTTGTCGATACGCGTTGTCATACCCTTCCTGCGTCAACGGACCCTGCCCCACAAACGCGATCATGAACGAAACATCCATGCCGCCTTCCACCATCTTCGGCAGATTCACCTGCGTCGTCAGGCGCATCTTGTAATTGCACTCAGGCGTGAAATTCGCCGGATCAATATCGTTGTGAGTGTCCAACTTCAGCACGCGGCTGTGGATCGCTCTGGCCTTCGCCACCAGCGCCGCATCGTCCGCTTGCGCGCCGCTCATGTGGAACAACAGACCAACCACTGCAACCAGAAACATCTGCTTGCTCATGCTCATGAAATTCTCCTGTCTGAATGAAAAGGAGACCGACGCGGGTCAAAGACGGGCACGTGCCCTGATCATCGTAGCAAAAAAAGCCGCTACAACTCTTTCATGTTCGATGCGTCGTATTTCTTCACACTGCGCTTCACCACCCGCAGCTTGCCAATGCCGGCACGGTAGGTCTGCGTGTGCCCCGCCTGCAAATGCGCCGCGAGTGATTCTTCGTTCTCCCAAAGCTCACTCAACTGAAAACGATGCGCCGTCACTAAATCGCGCGAGTAGGCGTAATGCAGGCACCCCTGCTCCTTGACAGTCTCACTCGTCATCGTGCGCATCAACGCTTCCGCCGCACTTGCATCTTCCGCATGCAGATCAATCTGCCCTAGAACGATAATCCAACTCATCCCAGGATTCTACGCGTCGTATTTATACATCGCCTGTTCAACGCTCACGCCGCGCACATCAATCCGCCCCAAATCGCACGTGCCCAAACCCCGCTGCTCCGCCAGCACAAGCTGGTTGTCGCACTTCGGAAACCCCGGTTCGCCCCGCACTGCACGCGGGTTGTAACCCATCACCGCCGTCGCCACCGTATCGGTACAAACCGGGTTCATCCCCGCAATCAACACACCCGGCTTCACGGGACGCGTGCCCGTCCGCGGCAATTCCCCGCCCGCCTGCGATTCCACGCCATCAATAATCGCCAAATGAATCGGCATCGCCGCCACTAAATCCGAAATCACCCGCGGCATGCGAAAGCCCGGATCATGGCTCGCCCCGAAGTTCAATTCGCCCAGCGCACACTTCGACGGCGCACGAGTGCCTTGGTGCCCCACCGCCGCCCGCGGCGTCTTCGGGTTTTCATTCGGCTCGTCCACACCCGCATCTGCACCGTAGATCGACGCGGGCGTGCATCCATACAAGTTCTTCATCGAAAGCGTCACGCCGCAAATCGCGTGATTCTTCAGCTTCGCCATGCTCACAAACACGTCGGTTTCGGCGCAAATCTCATTCACATCCCACGCCGGAAACATATACGCGCCCTCGCCCACCGGGCGCACGTACTTCTTGCCCTTGCCTAAATTAACGGTGTTCTCAAACTCCACCACCTTCGCCGCACTCTGCAAAGCCTTGACGTCCCAATTCGCCTTCGCGATGAATTCTTCCAGCGGTATGTTCGTGTTGGCGCCGCTCTCTACGAAGCGCACTCGCTTCGCCCCAGCGCGATCAAACAAATGTGCGGCAGCGCCGGCCAATTCAGGGTGTGTCCAATGCGTGAACTGCGGCGGCCGTCCATTCACAAAATTCGTCGGAGGACCAGTCAGGTTCAGCTTTATGGTGACGGTTTTGTTCTTAACCAGTTTTCCGATGCCGCCTAACTGATCGAACATCGTCTTCAGTTTGGCAGTAACATCGTCGTCGTAAGTCGCTGCCTTGGCAATCGCCACAGGCGCAGCCGCCGCGGGCTTCGCATTCAGCAACGGTGTCGCGGCCACCATGGCTAACCATTCTCGTCTCGTCATAAGAAAGATTTAGGTTATCACCAAAATTGCCTGCGCAGTGGAGGTGTTTTTTTGCGCTAATGAAATAGAGACATGGCGCACCAGGTTTTCATTTCGTATGCACGGGCGGCGAGTGCTGGGCACGCGCGGGCGTTGGCCGAGCGGCTGGGCGATTTGGCGTTCTTTGATACAGAAGACATAAAAGACGGCGACCCGTTTCCGCAGCGGCTCCTCGACGGGGTGCTGGATGCGCGAGTGGTGGTGATCTTCGCGACCAAGACTTATGCGGAGCGCCGGTTTTGCCGTTTAGAAATGGGCTTGGCGCTGGCCGATGGCCCAGCTCATGTCATGGTGGCGATCGGCGACGGAGCGCATGCCGTCATGGATGCCATGCCGCGCGCTTTGGCGAATCAAAACTGGCCAGCAGCCGCAGAGACGGATCAGTTAGCGTCGCTAGTGAAACAACGACTAGCCGAAGCTTCGGATTCGATTCGCGCCCGACTAGGACGCGATGAAGCGCGGGCGATTACAGCCGTGTTTCGCGAACAATCTCAGATTCAAGAACCGTTGCCTCTGCCTGCGGCACGTTGTTCCGTCCCGCCCGGTGTCGCTTCGCAGAGTATTGGCAAGCGCTTTGTGGGACGAGCAGATGAATTGGCGGCGATTCACTATGCATTGCTGGACGGAGCAAGCGGCGGCGGAGCGGCGCAGCTAACTAGCCGGATTGCGGCAGGCGGCGGCTTTGGCAAGACGCGGCTGGCGGTGGAATATTTTCATCGATACGGCCCAAAACATTATCCAGGCGGGTTGTTCTGGTTGAATGCGGCCGCAGGCGATTTGGAAGGCGAGTTTCACCGGATTCTACAGGCGTTGGTACCCGCGACACCGGACTTAGCGCAGATGCGCGCCCAGAAAAGGAATATCTTCAAGGAACTGGAGCAGGCGCTGCGGGCAATTCGGCAGCCAGTGCTCTATGTAGTAGACGACATACCAGAGGCCGCAGCAGGAGAAGCGCCGCGCGCCATGAGCGAATATTGCCCGGCATTGGGTACGGTAACGGTGCTAGCCACATCACGCCAGAAATCAGGCGAAGCGGGCGTAAAGAGCATTCCATTGGACACGCTGAAGCCTGAGGCTGCGATTTTGTTGTTGACGGAAGACCTGCCCGATTTGTCAGTGCTTTCCTGGAGTGAATGGGGAGAGACTGCGGCGTGGGTGGGGTATTTGCCGCTAGCGTTGGATCTGTTGAATCGGGCGATGGCCATGGGTTCAATAAATGCGCCGGATTTGTTGAAGCGAGCGACGACGAGCGGAGGGACGGCCGAGTTGGACCGATTGTCGGAAGCATTGCGAGGGCAGGTACCGAGAGGCGCGGTGCGAGGGATTACGGAGGCCTTGCAAATTTCAGTTGAGAAGTTGGAGGGTCCCGCTCGAGAGGTGGCGAAGGTCCTGGCGCAACTGGCACCCGGAGCGGCGATTCCAAATGAATTGGTGGATGCGTTAGGAGAGCCGGCAAGCCTGCTAGCGGTAAGGGCAGCTCTGCAGACGCGCCATTTTGTGACGGGGGGCGATGGCGGAGCCTCGTTTGGGGCAATGCATCGCTTGATGGCGGATTATCTAAGGACGACGATGGGTCGAGGCACAGAGGTCGATGTCTTGAGGCGAGTTTGTGCGGCTCTCGTAGACGTGATGGCCCCCGACAGGTGCCGAGATCCGCGAGAGTGGCCTTCTCTCAATCTTTACCGTTCGCATGCGGAGGAGGTGTTTGCACAGGGAGTTGTCGAGACAGCTTACGCCTTGGAGGCTAGTGAGATTGGACTGCGTGCGGGGCTTCTTGCCGCTGCGCAGGGAGACTGTGCCAGAGCCCGCCAATTTAACGAGCGGGCCGTGGAGGTGAGGATGCAATTGCTGGGTGAAGATCATCCAGACACATTGGTAGCGATTAATAATTTAGCGGGAACGCTACGGACACAGGGAGATTACGGTGGAGCGCGAACCCTGCAGGAGCATGTCGTGAGAGCGCAGATACTAGCGCTGGGCACCGACGATCCAAATACGTTGACGTCGCTGAGTAATTTGGCGGTGACGCTGCGCGTACAGGGAGATTACGACGGGGCGCGCAACTTGCACGAGCGGGCGTTGGACGCACGGAGAAGGGTGCTGGGTGAAGAGCATCCGGATACGCTGATGTCGACCAGCAATTTGGCGGAGATGCTGCGAGCACAGGGAGATTACGCTGGCGCGCGGAGCTTGCAGGAACGGGTCTTGGAAACGCACGCACGATTGCTGGGCGAAGATCATCCAGACACGTTGGTAGCGATTAATAATTTGGCGGGAACCCTACAGACGCAGGGAGATTACGCTTCGGCGCGCGCCTGGCAGGAACAGGTGCTAAAAGCGCGGAAGCGAGTGCTCGGTGAAGAGCACCCGGATACGCTTCTGTCAATGAACAATCTGGCAGAAACGCTGCGGGCACAAGGAGATTACGTAGGGGCTCGGAACCTTCAGGAGCGAGTGTCGGAAGTGCAGAGAGAGGTGCTGGGTGAAGAGCATCCGGATACGCTTCTTTCGATAAACAACCTAGCTATAACGACTTACCAACTTGGCGATGTAGCTGCAGCTCGTCTGCTGCTGCGCCAATGCCTCGAGCGCCAAGTTAAGGTTCTCGGAGCGAAACATCCCGATACGCTGGGCACAATGGCGAATCTGAGGGTGGTGGAAGCATATAAAGGAGCATCTGCATGAGACGCCGAAGTACCACGTCAGCCGATTACCGTTGAAACTTCGCACAACAAACAGTAATAGTGGAGCAGCTTCTTCAGCTCAAGGATTATTAAAACCAGAGGTCGCGCGAAAGCTCGCGCGACCTCTAACCACCCCCACCTACACCAAATCAAACCGATCCAAATTCATCACCTTACTCCAAGCCGCCACAAAATCCTTCACAAACTTCTCCTGCGAATCCCCACAAGCATAAACCTCCGCCAGCGCCCGCAACTGCGAGTTAGACCCAAACACCAGATCCACCACAGTCCCAGTCCACTTCAACTCACCCGTCTTCCGATCACGCCCTTCCAACACATTCTCGTCGGAAGCCGACTTCTGCCACTTCGTACTCATATCCAACAAATTGACAAAGAAATCATTCGTCAACGTCTCAGGCCGCTTCGTGAAAAC
>PMQB01000069.1 GCA_003169195.1 Bryobacterales bacterium | reverse complement strand
CATTCTTGGATTAGAAAATGCTAAGCTCCGCGCTGTTTCGCAACGATGTGTTCGATATGGAAGGGTCCTTGAAATGCCAACTCGGCAAATGACAATGTTCACACCTTCCGGGCAGCGCGGCGGCGAACTTCGCTTGCTAAATTGCTCAAGTTGGCTGCTGTTGCAAAGCCTGTCTGGCTTTCGACTGCCACAACGTAAGCAAATCACGAACGCTAATGCACGCTTCCAACTCAGCCTCTTCCTCGTCGGTTAGCGCCCCCTCGTTGGCTTTCTCACTCAACCGCGCAATCCGCTCAGCATCGCCCTCGGGAAAATCCAAAGACAAAATGCTTTCCGCCAGCGGCCACGAAAGCCCATGTCCCGTCAAATCAAACACTTTTCGCAGAACTTCCGCGTTAGCTGTAGCCCGAGCATCCGTTTGAATCATGCTTATCTCAGTCTAACGCCGATTCGAAGCCGCTGCGAAAGCTCCGCAAATCAGTCACAAACCGGCAAACTTTTTAAACCTCATCCTTCGGGCGACCGACGCCCCTTGCCCGTTCATCGCCATCGATGGCGTGTCGCGCCTTAGTATCTCCCGATTTCGTCTCCAACCCACCTTGAGCCATCCTTCTAACGGACGCGAAAGCTCACCTCCCGCCATCCGTAAGCGACCCCGCTGGCCCGCCTGAGCAACTCAGCATCACAAACCCGCTATAGCCATTCGCTGACGGCGGCGACGCACTGGTCTGAGTAAGGCATAAGTCAGTTTGGGCGCGAATGGTAGGGCGGCGTCATGCGCGGCTGCGCGACCTCCCGGTCGCGCTCCGGGGTCGTCTTCCGCTTGGTATCATGGGCGGTATCAAAAAGTCGACGGGAAAAGCTGCTTCAGAAGATGCAGAAGAATCCGCGCGACTGGCGGATTGAGGATTTGAAGCGCTTGGCTCAATATTTCGCAATCGACTATGACGAAACGGGCAGCCACGTGACCTTTCGCTCGGTGGACGGCCGACGAGCAACAGTGCCCGAACACAAGCCGATCAAGCCCGTCTACATCCCAAAGTTCCTTGAGTTGATCGAAGCAGGTAACACAAATGACCAAGACTAAGACCGCTTATCCAGTCCTTCTCCGCAAGTTCACTCAAGCCGAGGGTGGCGGCTATCTCGCTGAGTTTCCCGACTTGCCAGGCTGCATGGCCGAGGGCGAAACGCCGGAAGAGGCGTTAAGGGAATCGCAAGACGCGTTGCAGTCTTACTTAGCGAGCGTGAAGGCACATGGCGACAAGCTCCCCGCCCCAACCGAAGCGGTGTGGCGGCAGCGCGCACCCAAAAGCCTCCACCGCCGATTGCAAATTGAGGCCGAGCGCGAGGGCGTTTCCTTCAACACCTTAGTCATTAGCATGCTCGCCGAGAGCGTCGGACGCAAAGACGCCACTGTGTTGCGCGCGCCCGCAAGAACCACCGCGCGACCGCGCAAGTAAGCGCCCCCAACATCTGCCTTCACATTCGTTTTGAACTCCGCTCCCGCACCAGCCGCCCTAATCTCCTCGAAATTCATTCTCCGCCTTCGTTCAAAGTCGCATCCACACTTTCTTGCCGATAGCGGAAATTCGTTCGCGCGAGCCGATCAAAGGCTCCGGCCAAGTTCACGCGCCACGCCCTGGACGTCCTAAAACGCGAACTCGGTCCTGCAGGTCTCATCCGCTTCTTACGCCTTCATCGTTCCGGATCAAAGGCTAACCCAAAGCAGCATTTAACCGGAACACAAATTAACCCTTTCAACCGAGCGCACAATCCTTCCTGTCCATTCCGCTTCAACGATAATCTCATCAGGAAGGACTTATCGCACTGAAGATCTACCTTGATGCTTGCTGTTTGAGTCGGCTAACCGATGATCAGTCCCAACCGCGCATCCGACACGAGGCAGATGCCATCGAAAGCATTTTGCTAGCCGTGGCGAAGGGATCTTTGGATCTTATTTCAAGCGAGCCCTTGGAAGACGAAGTGAGACGAAATCCCAACACCGAACTCCGCCTCGAAACCGCAAGCTTACTGCTCTTAGCCTCAACCACGATTCAGTCAACCTCCGCCGTCGCGCAACGAGCGAAACAATTGGCAGCCCTCGGTTACGGTTCGTTCGATGCTCTCCATCTTGCCTCTGCTGAAGCGGCAAAAGCAGACCTCTTAATGACAACGGACGACCACTTCCTGAAGCTCGCCAACCGCAACATCGGCAATCCGCTCGTCAAAGTCGAAAATCCGCTATCCTGGACCAAGGACTGGCCACAATGATCTCCCTCGACAACCTCACCGACGAAGAGTTCACGCGCCACGCCCTCGACGTCCTAAAACGCGAACTCGGTCCTGCTGGCCTCATCCGCTTCCTACGTCTCCACCGTTCCGGAACCGGGAATTACACCCGCGACCGCCAAGATTGGCAAAAAGACCTCTCCATCGACAGAATCCTGGAGTCCATTCAAAACCATCGCCGGCGCACTGCCACAAGGCCCTAAAGATCAGTCCTTCGAAAAGTCGTATTTTTAAGCCCTGCCGAATCAACAACATAAATTATTTGACCCCCCAAATAAATCCCCCGAGAGGCTCTCCGGCCGCAGGCCCTTTTCATCCCTCGTTGC
>PMQB01000637.1:6134-8317 GCA_003169195.1 Bryobacterales bacterium | reverse complement strand
ATTCGCATCCTCAAAGAGCCCAAGTCCGCTCTCATCAAGCAATACATGGCCCTTCTCGAAACCGAAGGCATCAAACTCACCTTCACCGAGGACGCGCTCATTGAGATCGCCAAAGTGGCTGCCCAGGTCAACGAGAACACCGAAAACATTGGTGCCCGCCGTCTGCACACCATCATGGAAAAGCTCCTCGAAGACATCTCCTTCGACGGCCCCGACCTCAAGAAGAAAACCATTCGGATCGATGCCGCCTATGTCCGCAAACAACTCAGCGAGATCGTCAAAGATCAGGACCTCAGCAGGTATATTCTCTAAGTGCGCGCGGCCCGATTCGCAGTCTTTCTAAGCCTCCTAATGCTGGCTGGTTGCGGCTACGTCGGCCCCATCATGCCGCCGTCACCCGAGATTCCCATGCAAGTAAGGGATTTGGTGGCGGTCCAACGTGGCGACAAAATCGAAGTTACTTTCCGCACCCCCGCGCGCACAACCGACAGTCTGGCCATCAAGAAATTCTCCGAAATCGACCTGCGCATCGGCCCCGCTTTAGTGCCCTTCGACTTTGCCACTTGGGCCGAAACCGCTAAGAGCTTCACGCTCGTTCCGCCTCCCGCCGGCGACCCCTTCGATCCAAAGTCAATTGCCATGTCGGCGTCGATTCCGCTCGAAGGCTTGCTAGGCAAGACCGTCGCGGTCGCCGTTAGAACAGCGATTAAAGGCGAAGATAATTATTCCGCTTGGTCAAACCGCGTGGTTCTTGACGTTGCCGCGCCGCTCAATCCTCCGACGGATTTAAAGCTCGCCGCCAGTGCCGACGGCGTCGTGCTCAACTGGCAAGGCAGCCAGGGCGCGAAGGGCTACCGCGTCTTACGCCAAGCGCCTACCGACAAAACCCTTGTCGAAATGGGCAGTGCCGATCAACCCTCTTACGTCGACAAGACTTCGCAATTCGACGTCGAATATTCGTACGAAGTGGTCGCCACCAACGGCGCTGCCGAGAGCCTCCCGTCACTACAGGCGAAAATCACCCCGATCGATACCTTCCCTCCATCGGTGCCTACCGGCCTTACCGCACTTGCCGGCCCCACGTCCATCGAACTTTCCTGGCGAAGAAGCCCCGAGGCTGATGTCGCCGGCTACTATGTCTATCGTTCAGTAGACGGTGGCAATTTTGAGAAACAGGGCGACATCGTCACGCTTCCCGCCTTCAGCGATCTAAAGGTGGAACACGGCAAAACCTATCGCTACCAAATCAGCTCCATCGACAAGAAAAACAACGAGAGCGCCAAGTCTGCCCCCACCGAGGTGGCTTTCTAATTTGTGTTAGGATCTAGCAATGAGAGCGAGGTTAGACCTGGGGGTTCCTAGTTGCTCGACTTCCTGAAGACGTTGATCGCGTCCTTCCAGGATTTTCTCTTCCTCGCTGGCCGTTCTTTCCTCAACATCGTTAGACGCCCGCACTATTACGATGACGTGTTCCTGCAGATGGACATCATCGGCTGGGGCAGTCTGCCCATCGTGATACTGATCGGCGCGTTTAGCGGTGCCATCATCGCCCTACAAATGGCACGCGCTCTCAGCACCTACGGCGCCAGCAGCCAAGTCGGCACCATCGTTTCTTTGACCCTCGTCCGCGAACTCGGCCCCGTCCTAACCGCCGTCATGGTCGCCGGCCGCAACGCTTCCGGTATTGCCAGCGAACTCGGCTCCATGAAAGTCACCGAGCAAATCGACGCCATGCGCGCGCTCGGCACCGACCCCGTACAAAAGCTGGTCACCCCGCGCCTCATCGCCACCACGCTGATGCTGCCCTGCCTCACCGTCATCGCCGATGCCATCGGCCTCATTGGCGCTTATCTGATCGCCGTCCCTTTGTTGAAACTCATTTCTGGCCCGGAATACTGGACAAGTTCCTGGAAGGCTCTCTTGCTGAACGATCTGGGCCAAGGCCTCCTGAAGCCTTTCATTTTCGGCATGATCATTTCGTTGATCGGCTGTTTCTACGGTCTGCGCACCACCGGCGGCACACAAGGCGTGGGTCGCGCGGTAACCGAAGCAGTGGTCGCGGCCATGGTTTGGATCTTTGTCGTTACTCTGCTCATCGACAAGATTTTCGTGGGTCTATAAATGGACGGCGCTCAAGAACCCATTCTCGAATTCAAAGACGTCAGCCTGAAATTCGGCGACAC
>PMQB01000637.1:0-6054 GCA_003169195.1 Bryobacterales bacterium | reverse complement strand
CTCTTTCAAGAAGGCGGCCTGTTTGATTCTTTGTCGGTCGGCGAAAATGTCGAGTATCCCCTTTTGAATCAAAAGACCAACGGAACGAAAGCTCCCGATGCCGCGGAAGTGGATACGCGTGTGCGCGCCGCTTTGCGTTTCGTAGAGCTGGAAAATACCTTCGACAAGTTCCCGTCTGAAATCTCAGGCGGCATGCGGCGGCGTGTCGGCATTGCCCGCGCCATCGTCACAGAACCGCCCTTGGTGCTCTATGATTCGCCCACAGCGGGCCTTGATCCAATTACCGCCAACACCATCATGGCGCTCGTGGCCAAAGAGCGCGATGTCCGCAACAGCGCGTCGCTGATCGTCACTCACCGCTACCAGGACGGCGAAATCATGTCTGACTTTCGCTACGATCAAGAGCACGAGGAGTTGGTCGCGCTAGGCGACGGCAAGGATCTCGCCGCCCGCAATCGGACTAAATTTATTGTGATGAAAGACGGCGAAGTCGTCTTCTTTGGGAATAAGCAGGAGTTGGAAGCTTCTGCCGATGCGTACGTGCAGAAATTCGTGAGACACGGTGATGAGTAGGTCAACAATGAGGGATCGACATGCCCAGTAAAGAACGGGTCAGCTTCGCACAATTAAAAGTAGGAATTCTGGGAATTGTGGCGCTGTCTTGCATTGCGCTGCTGGTTTTCCTGCTTACCGGCAACATGCAATGGTTCAAGAAGGAAATACCGCTCCACGTGTTCACGTCAGATGCGGCCGGCCTGACCAAGAGTTCTCCGGTGCGCATCAACGGCATTCAAGCCGGAACGGTGGAGAAGGTTGATCTCTCGGGCGAAACCGACCCCACCAAAGTGATTCGCGTCGATGTGGTCATCGACGAAGACATGATGAAACAAATTCCCGCCGATTCCATCGCACGCATCTCCTCCGACAACTTGCTGGGCAGCACCAAATTTCTCCAAATCACCAAAGGCACCAGCCATTCGCTTATACAACCGAACGCGACCCTCAATTCCATTAGCAATCCCGACTTTGACGCACTCATCGAACAGGGCTACAACATCCTGCAAGGTTTGAAACTCCTGTTAGGCCAAGTGGAGGGTATCGTAGGTCAAGTGGAAGTCGGCAAAGGCACAATCGGAAAACTATTGGTCGACGAAACGCTCTATAACAGCCTGCAAGCCACCGTCAACCAAGTCCAGCTTCTGGCTACAACACTGAATTCTAAGACCGGTACCATTGGCCATTTAGTAAACGATAATCAATTCTACGAACAGTTGCAGCAAGTCGTCACCCAGATCTCAGATCTCACAGCAGGCCTGCAAAAAGGCGAAGGCACAGCGGGCAAACTGATAAAAGATCCGAAGATGTACAACGATTTAAACACCACGATTGACCAACTGAACACCATGTTGGCCGATCTCAACTCGGGCAAAGGCACTGCTGGACAATTGCTCAAAGACGACAAACTGGCAAAGCAATTCTCGCAAACGCTGGACAACGTGAACCTGACCATCAACAAGGTCAACTCCGGCCAAGGCACGATTGGCCAGCTCTTGGTCAATCCGGCGCTCTATGACAACGTCAACGGCACCACCCGCGAACTGCATGAACTCTTAAAGGACTTCCGTGCGAATCCTAAAAAGTTCCTCTCCATCAAGCTAAATCTGTTCTGATTTTGAAGCGGCTTATCATCAACGCCGACGATTTCGGCTTCACACGCGATGTGAACGCCGGCATTGTCCTCGCGCATCGTTCGGGCGTTCTCACATCCACTACATTGATGGCGAATGGCGAAGCGTTTGAAGACGCAGTGCGGCTGGCCAAAGAAACGCCCACCCTCGATATCGGCGCGCATCTTGTTCTCGTGCAAGGTCATTCGTTATTAGATGGTCGCCCCTTGCCAGAAAGTCCTCGCAAACTGCTCCCGGTGCTGGCGCGGGGCGGACTCAACGTCTATGCCGAACTGAAGGCACAAATCGAAAAGATCCTTGCTGCCGGCCTTCGAATTTCGCATCTTGATTCGCACAAACACACCCACTTGGTTCCCAGCGTCTTTCGAACCGTAGTGAAGCTCGCCGACGAATTCGGTGTTCGCTGGGTCCGCTTGCCGCTCGATTCAATGGTGAAGTTCGGCAAGCTATCGTGCGCACTCGGCAACCGCTACTATCGCCGCTTCGCCAACAGCAAGAACGTCAGCTTCACTGACCATTTCCTTGGCTTTCATTTAACTGGATCGCTCACGGAAACCACCTTCGCCGAAGCCCTGCAGCAACTAGAAGACGGCACCACCGAATTCATGTGCCACCCAGGCTACCTGGGCAACGAACTAAAGCAAGCGCGCACGCGTCTCAAAGAATCGCGTCTGCGTGAACTGGAAGCACTCACGTCGCCGCGCACCCGACAACTCATTACCGAAAAAGGCATTGAACTCAGTCCATTCTAGAAGCCGACATACTGCACTTCTTCTTCCAGCTCAAACCCAAACCGGTCGGCCACCCGTTTCTTGCACTCTTTCACCACCGTCACCAGATCCGCGGCCGTACCCGCGCCATCGTTATAAATCAAATTGGCATGGTACGTAGCCACTTGAATATCCCCAACGCGCATCCCCATCACGCCCGCCTGCTCTAGAAACCAAGCCGAAGGTACCTTGCCTTCACGAACCAGTTTCTGCGGCACTTCAGCCTGCACATGCGGCGGCAAATTCGCAAAAAACAGATTCTTAAAAATGCTACCCGCACACTTCATGGTCGGCGGATATTTCTTGTTGCGAATCTCCCGAATCTCGCGCGAGGCTTTCTGCAATTCCACCACTTCGCCCATGCCGAACTGCAACGTCGCCGACAAAATCAACCACTCCTTATGGCTCTTGAACCAACTATCGCGATACTGAAACTCACACTCAGCGTTGGTGAAAGACAATACGTCCTCGCCGTCGGTAGCCAGCACGCTCTCCACGCGCTCCTGAATGGATTGGCCATACGCGCCCGCGTTCCCATACAGCGCACCACCCAAATAGCCGGGAATACCAGTCATCGTCTGCATGCCGCTGAGCCCGAGCGAGACGCTCAGATCCACCACCACCTGCAAATAAGCGCCCGCTTCCGCCGAAAGCCGCAGACCCGCCTGATTAATTTTCTTACCCGAATAGCGCAGCACGATTCCAGCGAATCCCGAGTCCGCCACAATCAGATTCGTTCCGCCGCCAATCACCACATGCGGCAACCCCGATTCCTTCATCGCCTTCAGCGCCGCCACGCAAGAACCCACGTCAGTCGCATCGCAAAAAATCTTGGCCGCACCGCCAATGCCAAACCGCGTGTGGCGCGCCAGCGGTTCATCGTCCACAACGCGCAAATCAGGAATTGCGGCAAGCTGTTGTCTCACCGCGGGAGCCTCAGTCATTCTCCCTGATTATAGGGTCTCCGCCAGTTTTTGCAGATTTTCACCAGTCACCCGATACATAGTCCAAGCGTCTTGCGCCGTTGCGCCTAGCCTTTTATAAAACTCAATCGCCGGCTCGTTCCAATCCAAGACCGACCATTCCAACCGCCCGCCGCCCCTTTCGCGCGTGAGTTTTGCCAGGTGCACCAACAGCGCCTTGCCCACTCCCTTGCCGCGAAATTTCGACTCCACAAAAAGATCTTCCAAATAAATGCCAGGCCGCGCTAAGAACGTAGAATACGTTGAGAAGAAAAGCGCAAAACCTGCCGCCTCTTGGCCCAAATAAGCAATCACCACTTCCGCCGCAGGCTTTTCGCCAAACAGAGTCGCCTCAATACGCCCCACATCCGCCTCAACCTTGTCGAGCAGCCTTTCATACTCCGCCAATTGTCGAATGAAGTTGAGAATCAAGGGAGCTTGGCTCTTCACCGCCCGCTCAATCCGGATGCTTTCCTCAGCATTCTGCATCTCTTGATACTATCGAGCTAGAGCACGCATGAAGTTTTTTATTGATTCAGCCAATCTTTCTGAGCTGAAACTCGCAGCCGAATTGGGCATCATCGACGGTGTAACCACCAACCCCAGTCTCATCGCAAAAGAGGGCGTTCCCGTGGAAGAGCAAGTTCGCAAAATCTGCGACATCATCGACGGCGACGTCAGCGCCGAAGTGGTTTCTACCACGTCGAAAGAGATGATCGGAGAGGGCCGCCGCCTTGCCAAGATTCACAAGAACGTCGTGGTGAAAGTGCCGATGATCGCCGAAGGAATCAAGGCCGTAGGTGCGCTCGCAAAAGAAGGCATCCGCACCAACGTGACGCTTTGCTTCAGCGCGGCGCAAGCACTGGTGGCTGCTAAAGCCGGGGCCTACATCATCAGCCCGTTCGTGGGCCGCGTAGACGACATCGGCTGGCCCGGCATTGAACTGATAGACAACATCATGAAGATTTACGGCAACTACAATTACAAAACGCAGGTGCTGGCCGCTTCGGTGCGCGGACCACTACATGTGATTGAAATTGCTAAGTCGGGCGTGCACATCGTCACTCTCACCTACAAAGTATTGGAACAGCTATTCCATCACCCGCTCACAGATAAAGGCCTTGAGCAGTTCCTAATCGACCATCGCAAAGCGTTCGAATTGACCAACGTCTAGTGAGGCTTTACACTCGCACGGCGTAACCGGTCGCGAATGCCCGCCCACTCAGGCTTATCGGGCGGCTCAACCACGCCAATCCAATCCCAGCCTTCTTTGTCAGCCGCATGCAGCGCAGCATAGAGGTTCGCCGCATACGCGATGCAATCAGGGGGCAAATTAATAATGACCCCTCGCCCCTCGGGCAATTCCGCACGCGTCTGAAACAGATAAAGCGGAGTGCGCGGCGCATAATGGCGCTCATGTTGTCCCGGAGATTCCATCACCTCCGGCACATCCTGCTCGCGCTCCCAATTCATTCCGGTCGCCTCCTCTAATTGACCCTGCGAAATCATCCCCGGCCGCAATACCACCGGCGGATCTCTGTGCAGTGAGGCAACTGTCGATTCAATACCAACTTGTGTCGGTCCAGCATCAAGAACCATGTCTACTTTATCGCCCAAACTGGCGCGGACATGAGCCGCAGTCGTCGGAGAAATTTCCATAAAACGGTTAGCGCTGGGTGCAGCGATCGGAACACCGGCCCGCCGGATCAATTCCAATGCCACTGGATGCGACGGAACACGAACGCCCACTGAATCAAGACCAGCCGTTACAACATCCGGAACAATCTCGGCCTTCTTCAGAACCAGCGTAAGGGGACCAGGCCAGAAACGCGCAGCCAAACGAGAGGCACGCTCGGGCCAGTCGGAGACGAGCGTACGCGCCATTGCTTCGCCATTCACGTGCACAATCAGCGGACTCGCCAGCGGCCGCTGTTTGGCCGCAAAAATCCGCGCCACAGCGACTGCATCGAGAGCATTAGCACCCAAGCCGTACACTGTTTCGGTAGGAAACGCCACCAGTCCGCCCTGTTTGATAATCTCAGCGGCGCGCTGCAACTCTTCCTCACTCGGGCAGGTCATCTTTCGTATCCTCACCCGACACCTTACCCGTCTTCTTCCAGACAAGGTACGCATGAATCAACGAGTCGATATCGCCGTCCAACACCCGGTCCACATCGCCAATCGCCAACTTTGAACGCAAGTCTTTTGCTATTCGATAAGGCGCTAGAACATAGTTGCGAATCTGGCTACCGAAGCCAGTGGTTTCTTTGGAATCCTCCAGCTTCTTTTCGGCCGCGCGCTTTTTGTCCATCTCAAACTCATAGAGTTTGGCGCGCAACTGCTTCATCGCGCTGGCGCGGTTCTTATGCTGCGACCGCTCGTTCTGGCACTGCACCANNGACTCGGTGCGGTTTACGTGCTGCCCACCGGCGCCGCTCGCACGGAAAACGTCGATCTTCAAATCGTCGGGCTTAATCTCAATGTTGATGTCATCGTCAATCTGCGGTAAAACGAAAACCGACGCAAACGAGGTATGACGACGCGAATTCGCATCAAACGGTGAAATACGAACCAGGCGGTGCACCCAAATCTCGGAATGAAGTTGGCCATACACGTTCTCGCCATTCACTTCAA
>PMQB01000520.1:3360-7068 GCA_003169195.1 Bryobacterales bacterium | reverse complement strand
CTTGCCAGTCGCGGCTCGGTTAGGGTTGTCGGTGAAGAAGAAGGGCGAGTTAGTGGAGAGAAGCCGGAAGCCGGAAGCCAGCATAGCCTCCGATGGTGCCGGATTCAATATAGGATACTGTGCGCTTGTGTTGTTGAGGCGTTGCGAAGGAAGGGTGGAGTGGGGAGGCACACTTCGGGTGTGGTCCTTGTCCTGCGCGCGATTTTCGAGGTGGTTAAGCGGCCATTTTTTGGTCGCCGGGGCTCGATTCGGGGGATGGAACGGGCTTCTGGGCGCGTTCGAAGCGTATTTTTTTGATTTGGAACTCTTGGATTCGCACATTGAGCGCTTTTTCGGCGCGGATGGCGGCGGCCTGAGCGAGCTTTTGCGATTCGAACCCAATTTGCTCCTTTCTCCTTTGTTCTCTTAGTTTTTGGAGTTCGGTAAGGGCCTTAAAGAAGGCGCGTTCATGGGTCGCTTGATAGCGCAGATAGAGAGCGAACTGCGGGACGGCCATGACGTGCTGGTCTTCGAAGATACAAGTGTTCTGCAGACGGAGGGCGCGGCCGCGTAGCCAATCATGCTGCGCCATGCGACGGACAAGGATGCGTTCGGTTTCGGTTTCCGGTTTATGTTCGTCGGTAAGACGCGCCCAGAGCGCATCATATTCTTCTTTACTTTCGTCATCGAGGAAATAGAAGCTGCCGTTGGTGTGCTCGGATTGGGCGCAGAGACCGTGAGCGAAGCGGTTTTGGGAAGATGCTTGTTTACCAGCGGCGGTGGTGGCGCCGGCGGATTTTTGACTGTTCTGCTGA
Source organism: Bryobacterales bacterium (assembly GCA_003169195.1). Classification (GTDB taxonomy): domain Bacteria; phylum Acidobacteriota; class Terriglobia; order Bryobacterales; family Bryobacteraceae; genus Bog-105. Next base: position 6,274 of record PMQB01000520.1, on the reverse strand, counting down.
TTGGCTCGAATTTGAGCGGGAGTTGCCATATGTTTTCCTTTTACTGCTGAAATTTGTTCGGGTTTCGCCCGTGAGAGCGAGACCTGAACAATTTCAATTTACGTAAAGCGGCGAACGCGGAATGGCTTTTTTCTCCCTAAGTGATTGAAACGATTGAGACGATTTTTGGAAGAAAGTTGTGACTGATGTTTGGGGTTTCTGGAGAGACGCAAGATCGGAGCGGAGAGTGCCCGGCAACGGAGAGATCTTTAAGGACTCGCAGCCACAATTCAACAGGAGTTTTTTCGAATTTCCTGATGTTTGAGCCAGTCGCCCGTCGTAGACCCATCCGTTACTTCCTCTCTTACGCGCACGCGGACGAAGCCGACGTGGAACGGTTTCTGGCGGTATTCACGCCACAACTGGATACCTCCGCCGAATTCGAGTTCAAGCTGTGGAGCGACCGCAACATCCGGCCGGGTGAAGGATGGAAGGCCGAGATTGAGAAAGCGGTGAGCGACTGCGCCTTTGGGTTGCTGTTGGTTTCGCCGGCCTTTCTGCGGAGTCCGTTCATTGTTCAGGAGGAACTTCCGTTGTTGCTGAAGAAGGCAATCGTGGTGCCTGTTGGGCTGCATAGAGTGCTCTTTGATGGGTCGATGGATTTGAAAGGGATGGCGGAGCGCCAGTTGTTTCTGGATAGCAAACGACGGACGTTCGACGCGTGCGGGAGGATAACCGGGCGGCGGGATTTTGTGTTGGAGTTGTTTGCGTCGATACATAGCCAGCTGATTGCGGCGCAGGGGCAAGTGGATCAGACGCCAACGACAAGAGTGGGACGCCGACCGAGCGATGGGTTGCTCAGTGTTGACGCAACGCCTGCCGAGGATTTGCGCATAAAGTACTGGACGGCCTTTCGGTCGTTTCTGGAGGATCACCAAAGCCCGCTGCGCCCGCAGAAACCTTCGCTGGCTCACTGGTATAGCTTCAGCGTTGGCACGAGCCGCGCTCACACCGCCGCGCTCGTCATCGCAAGGGACAGGAAAGTGAGAGTTGAACTTTCGCTCAGGAGTGGAGACGCGAAGATTCTTTTCGCCCGGCTGCTGGCTCAGAGGGAAAATATCGAAACGATTGTGGGATCTCCGTTAAACTGGCGGGAAATGCCAGACAGGAAAGCCTCGCGGGTTTGCGTAGACAAGGCCGTTGATCTGTACGATGAAGGCGATTGGCCCCAGCAGTTTGCCTGGCTGCAAAACATGCTGGAGAAGTTCGATGAGGCGTTCCGGCAGGCACTTTCGAATAGGAGTGGGGCTCATGCTTAAGCGTGTCGCCCGCAATAGGTGACCGTAGCTAGCGCATCTTACATCTGGGCCGACTCGAAATCTGACTGGCAAAGCGGCCCTGCGTGCGGTGATTGAAGCTGCCTGCACAATCACTCGCGTGAGTGACTTGCGCTTTGAGGAGTTCTGGAGCTTATCTGTGAACTGGCGGTTAACGACTATGCCGATGAAGAATCGGCCCCATCCTGGGGACTTGGTTAAAACGGAAATTGTGGAAGCATTGGGTCTCAGCGTATCGAGGGCGGCGGAGATTTTGAAGGTTCGGCGTGCGACTCTGTCGGACTTGCTGCATGGGAAGGCGGCGCTGACGCCGGAGATGGCGCTGCGGATTGAGAAGGCGTTTGGGCCGGATATGGAGCATCTGCTGCGGATGCAACTGGCTTACGATGTGGCGAAGGTGCGAGAGCGGGGGCGGGGGATTGGGGTGAAGCGGTATGTTGCGGCTTGAAACAGGCGCCGCGCTGTCACCGCGTCCATGGACAATACGACGCGCATGTGGGACGTACGGCTGAATTGCTGCGCATCGCAGGCGGATGGATCGTCAGGGAAGAACTTCTTCCCGTCAGCCTACCGGTCCCGCGTCCGTCGCATTGAGCGCGTGCTCGATGGCAGATCGAAGGGGCGGCGAGTCATTTTCTACTGTGTTCCGGACCGTTTCGAGATCCACCCGATCCTATTGCGCCACGACACTTCTGGCACGATGAACGGTGCCTCGCGGCCGAGTCGAACAGCAGCTTCGCCGATAACCAGAAGTTTTCGTTCCACGGCGGCAATCGTTTTTGGGTCTTGGCGGAATGCTTCAAACGTCATGACTTTGGTGAATGCCTCTGTCATCGAAATTCCCTCAAGGATGTCGCGGAGCGGAAGTTCGGGTTGTTTAAAAGGCAAGCACCGCCTCGCGGGTCGCGCTTTCTTTAACGGGTTCTTTCAGCATCTTGGCGGGCGCCAAATCTACCGGCATGCCCACGATTTCCGCGAGGCGGATTTCGAGACCTGCCATGTCCAACAAAGTCAGGCTTCGGGATGAGTCGAACTCGACCATGAGGTCGACGTCGTTGCCTTGCTCGCCGCGAGCCATGGAGCCGAAGAGGGACAGGCGGGTGATGCCGGCGCTTTTCAGTTCGGTTTCGTGTTGGCGTAATTTTTCGAGAATGGCTTCCCTGGTCATGGAGGATTGTGGGCTTACTTGAAATTTTAGGATAAAAGTGGAATGGAGTAATGGTTGGATTGAAAGGTAGCGTGGTTAGCGGAAAGACGATTCGGGCACGACCGTAAATTTACCTTGATTATCACTAAGGAGAACTGAACCATGCGTATGAAGAACCCCCCTCATCCTGGCTCTGTGGTGCTGCATGACTGCATTAAGCCGTTGGGCTTGACGATTACCGATGCTGCTGCGGCGCTACATGTGACGCGCACGACGCTTTCGGAACTGGTGAACGGCAAGCGGGGTATTTCGGCGGAAATGGCGTTGCGGCTGGAACAGGTGTTTGGGGGAAGTGCCGAGAGTTGGTTGGTGCAGCAGGTGCAGTATGATTTGGCACACGTCAAGCCAAACCATTTGAAATTGCGCCGGTTGCAGGTTGCTTGAAGATCCG
>PMQB01000520.1:0-3293 GCA_003169195.1 Bryobacterales bacterium | reverse complement strand
TAAACCACGATGCGGCGCATGTGATGCCGGGGACGGTTGGGACGCACGTTCAGAAGATCCAGGCGGCTGTAATCAAGTTGGATGGAACGGCGATTGAGCCGAGTGAGTTGGCACTCGGCCGGTATGGACATTCGACAGCGGCGGCGGTGCTGCAGTACAAGCAGAAACGCGGTATTGTCAACCGGAGTTACCAGAGCAAGGCGGACAATATTGTCGGGAAAATGACGATTGCGGCGCTGGATCAGGAACTGGTGGATCGCGAACAGACGACTTGCGTGGTGGTGGAGTCGATCACGTGCAGGTTCGATGGAACGGGTAATTGATATGGCGACACCTTGGGAAGATCCGATCAAGGCGAGCAAGAGCTTGAGTATTTTCGCGGGCAGCAGTGTTTCGGGGGGCGCGTGGGCGAAAGTGTTTACGGATGCGATTGCGCAGTTCAACAGTTTGTCGACAGCGAACAGCCTGGGCGTCACTTTCAAGCTGGCGAGTGCTGCGCCTGACCCGAGCGGGGTGGGTGGAGCCGACGTTCAATTCGAGGCGGCCAGTGGCACGGTTAGTTTTGTGTCGTTCGGACAGCAGATTTCAGTTAACGCGAATGGAACCTCACTCAGCGGCGATACTAAGCAGGTGATGACCGTCTTCGGCAATACGAAGAGAATTGCGAAGGCGTTTATTGTGGTGCCCGCGACGCCGCAGGTGAATGCGAACCCTGTGCGGGCTGTGGGAGATGGGGTGAAGCTGGTGATTGCGGTGCACGAACTGATTCATGCGGTTGGGTTGTCGAACGCGGATCATTCGCCGGATGATTTGTTTAATGGGTATCCACAGGTTCGGGCGGGTGCGAAGCCAGAAGACGACAAAATTGAAGTGAATGGGCCGAAGAGATTGCCTCCTCTGTTCTTGGCGAGCCAGACCATGGCGGCGATTCAGAACAATTGGAAATAGCGGCTGGCCAAGGGACGCATTCCGTTATGATCAGGGAGGGCGACTTGCCCTTTATGGCAAACGGCGCAAAGACGGCACAACAGCGATCGCCGGTGGAACAGGCGGCGGAGAGCATCATTATCGAGCCGAGTTTTTTGGCTCGGACGTGGTGGATGTTGCGGCGTGCTTTTGTGGCTGCCTATGAAGACAATTGTTTTGGGATTGCGAAGGGCGCGGCGTATTCGGGGCTGCTTTCGTTGTTTCCGATCTTGGCTGTTTTGACGGCGGTGTTGATTCAGGCGAACGCGCAATCGGTGGTGCATGTGATTGAGCGGTTTGCCCAACAAGTGCTGCCGCCGGGGACGGAAGACCTGGTGCTGTCGCGATTGCGGGATTCGGCGCGGCGTGGGATTTCGTTGCCTTTGCTGGCGGTGGTGGGGGCGCTGTGGGCGGGGTCGGGGGCGATGTGCAGTTTGATGGATGGATTTCAAGCGGCGTATCGAATTCCGGCGGGGCGGCCGTTTTTGAAGCAGCGGGCGATGGCGATTTTTCTGCTGCTGATTGGGGCGATCCCGGCGGTGGGTGCGTCGAGCTTGATCATTTTCGGAAATCGGATTGAGGCGATGACGACGCAGTGGGCCGGGATTTCGGATTTGAGTATGCCGCTGGAATGGGCGTGGCGGTTTGCGCGCTGGACGGTGGCGTTTTTAGCGACAACCTTGGTGACGGGTTTGCTGTATTACTTTGGACCGAATTACCGGCCTGAGCCGAGGAAGGCCGGCATACGGACGCAACCACGCTTTTTGCGGGTTTGGCCGGGGGCGCTAGTAGCGACGGTTCTTTGGTTGATTGCGACGGCGGGGTTCGCGTGGTATGTGGGGCATTTGGCGAACTATAAATTGTTTTACGGCAGCGTGGGCGCGGTGATTGTGTTGTTGATCTGGCTTTATTTGATTGCGTGTATCTCTTTGATTGGGTGCGAGTTCAATGCGGAGAGAGAGCGGATTGATCAGTTGGCGATTCCTGACTAAGGCCCCTTGCTTCGCGCGGGGTTCTGTTTCGGCATTCGGGACTGTTGAGAAGGACCCGAAAGACGTGCGGCTGTAAGGGTGGCTGCATTTTAGCCTTTATACTGAGGGCGTGCCGTTCAAACTTGGAATCGACTATGAGCCACGCGGAGACCAGCCAGCAGCGATTGAACAGTTGACGCGGGGGCTGTATGCCGCCGAACAACATCAAACCCTGTTAGGAGTTACAGGATCTGGCAAGACGTTTACGGTTGCCAAGATTATTGAAGGCAGTGGGCGGCCGGCGTTGGTGCTGGCGCATAACAAGACGCTGGCGGCGCAACTTTACCACGAATTCAAGACGTTTTTTCCGGGCAATGCGGTGGAGTATTTTGTCAGCTACTACGATTACTACCAGCCGGAAGCCTACATTCCCTCAGGCGATATTTATATAGAAAAAGAAGCGACGATCAATGATGAGCTGGACAAGCTGCGCCTTTCAGCGACGCGCAGTTTGTTTGAACGGCGCGACTGCGTGATTGTGGCGAGCGTGAGTTGCATTTACGGTTTGGGATCGCCTGAGGCGTATTACGGCATGTTGTTGATGTTGGAGAAGGGGCAGAAAATTAGCCGCAAGGAATTGTTACAGCGGCTGGTGGAAATTCTGTATGAGCGGAACGATCACGATTTTAAGCGCGGGACGTTCCGGGTGCGCGGGGATGTGGTGGAACTGTTTCCGACGTATGACGATAACGCGTTCCGGATTGAACTTTGGGGCGATGAAATTGAATCGTTGAGCCAGATTGATCCAGTGTTGGGCCAGGTGAAGCAGACGTATTTGCGATTGCCGATTTATCCGAAGACGCACTATGTGATGGACGCGCCGACGCGGCAGCAGGCGATGAAGAGTATTGAGAATGAGCTGCAATGGTGGCACAAGGAATTGGAAACGAAGGGCAAGCTGATTGAAGCGCAGCGCCTGCACCAGCGCACGATGTTTGATTTGGAAATGATCAAACAGATTGGCTATTGTCACGGAATTGAAAATTATTCGCGACACTTTTCGGGACGGTTGCCGGGGGAAGCGCCGCCGACGCTGTTGGATTATTTGCCGAACGATGCGTTGATTTTTATTGATGAGAGCCACCAGACGATTCCGCAGTTGCAGGGGATGTATCACGGAGACAGGTCGCGCAAGGACGTGCTGGTGGATTATGGGTTTCGGTTACCGAGCGCGCGCGATAACCGACCGTTAACATTTGAAGAATTTGAGAATCGAGTGGCGCAGGTGATTTATGTTTCGGCGACGCCGGGTCCGTATGAGTTGACAAAATCTTCGGGCGTGGTGGTGGAGCAGAT
>PMQB01000075.1 GCA_003169195.1 Bryobacterales bacterium | reverse complement strand
CCCTTCTTCCGCACGCGGCTTAATGGAGTAAACGGAGTAATCCTTCCGTTCCATTTTACGTTCTTCCTAATCGCACTCAAATACTGTCCTGGGTCGCTCGACCCGGCTGTTAATTCAGCCTTGGAGCGGACCAAAGTTGAGTGTTCAATCACGAGCAACCATTCCTTCACTTGAAAGAGCTGGCGAGTGCCTCAAGCGAATTCAGCTTGATTTGCGGATCTCTAAGAGGAGATTGCGTCAAGCCGAGACCATCGAATTAGTCCGCCTGAAGCGGGATAACGTCAGCCAGAATCTTGGTTTCGCTTCACGGCCTTGCGTTCTCTGCGGTCTCCCCGTGAAACGGCCGGCGAAGGGCGTGCTGCTGCATGAACGGCGAAATGGCCAATTCCACCTTCAAGTAACGGGCCATCCGACGTATGGTCTGCCCTGGGGGCAGGACCGGTTGGTCCCCATATTCCTCGCCACGTTGGCAATCCGCCAGCAAACGCAAACCATCACTTTTCGAAGCGCGAGTGAGATGCTCGACACCTTTGGAATTCAACAAGGTGGCTCACAATATCGCCGCCTGATCGCTTCCTTTCAGCGAGTGTTTGGGGCCACAATCTTTTTCGGTACTGACACCCAACGGCAAAGGGCCGTGGTTGTTCACCAGGCGCGATTCAACTTCATGAGCGAGGCGCGGATTTGGTACTCGCGTGATCCCGGGCAGCAAACTCTGCCGGGCGAATGTCAGAACTCGGTTGTATTGAGCAACGAGTTCTACGAAGAAATCATGAATCACCCGATTCCGACGGACTTGGAAGCGGCGAAGGCTCTTTCGCCGGCACCTGCGGCATTGGACCTCTTCACTTGGCTTTCCTATCGCTGCTTCACAGCAAAGGGTGAGGAACGCATTCCCATTTTTGGCGACTTCGGGCTGGTACAGCAGATCGGCAGCGGAGACTATGCCCGTCCTCGGAAGTTTCGAGAGCGCTTGCAACGCTGGCTCGATCTCGTGAAAGCGCTGTGGCCTGACTGCCCTGCGCGCATCAGCAGCAACGGCGAAACGTTGATTGTGGACAAGGCAAACGCGGTGCTTTCTCAGCAAAGGACCGGCGTGAATTTATCAAACATTCCGAAAAAGGACGTTCAATGACAAACAGACTTTGCAGATTTTCCCCGACCGCTCAGGCGATATTCCTGTTTGGTCTAACCGCTGCATCTGCGTTCGCACAGAGCGGCGACATCTCAGGCGCCACCGGCAACTTCACCACGTTGGGCCAAACAATCCTAAAAGTGGGTGTCGGGCTGGCTGGCATGGCGTTTGTCGGTCTGATGATTTGGGGCGGGCTCACTCTGACCACAAATCGGCCCAGAGGATTGGCAATGATCGGCGGCGGACTAGTGGGCGCGCTGTTCGCCGGCCTCGCTTTCATCCTCGTCAATACGCTTACAGGGCAAAACGTATCGACTGGAACACTCCTACTTCCGCTTCACGGTTGGTTTTGCTAATCGAGAGCGTTCATGATCTCAGACGAACAGCATCTCGAACCTATTAACGACACACTGAACCCGGCACCGCCGAAGTTCGGCATGCCGTGGTACGTAATTCTCGGCGTGCTGAGTCTTTCAGTGGCCGTTTTCATGCTCCCCGGCTGCAAGTCTGTGGGAGCGCTGCTCTGCCCGACCGTGTTGGGTTTTGGCTGGTGGCTCACAAAGGACGACCCGAAAGAGCCCCAGCTCATTGTTCATGACCTTCTCCTACCTTCTGAGTTCGACCCAGGCAAATGATTACTCTTTCGACAAAAGCGCCGTTCCTACATTCGGTTCCCGATGTGCTGAAGCCGTTCCGCAAAGCCGGGAAAGTGGATGACATTTTCCGGCCTCGGATCGTGGGGAACGGTGTGTTTGCAACAGCGACGGGTTATGGCGTGAGCTTCACTTTGAGCGGCATTGACAGCGAAGGGCTAGACCGTGAAACGTTGGATCACGTCTCAAAACAGATCGCGATCGCCAACCGAGTGCTGCCGGAAGATTGCATTGTCTACGAATATCTGATTACGGCAAGCAGTCCCACGCTACCGGCTCGCCCGATCAATCAAGAGGTCGTAAGACAGCAAGCGGAAGAGCGAAATGCGTTTCTCGAAGCAAACGCGAAGTTCAAGAGCGTTCGCTTGATAATCACGCTCTACATAACGGGCAAGGTGGCGGAAGAATCAATCGAGTTCGCTCAGAACTCGCGATCCGCTCTCAGTCAAATACAACACGCTGCCGCTATGTATGAGCAATCGCTCAGAATGGCAAACATTCAGCGGTTGCTACCCGATGAATTGGTGCAGATTTACAGTTACTTGCTCAACCTGAACAGGTCGCTCGTAACGCGGAAAGCATCGGCACCGGGCCAGAGCGGGAAAAAGCTTGGACGCGTTCACATCGGACTGGAGGACAACTATTTACGTGTTGGCAAGGAATACTGCCAAGTGCTTTCCTTGGTGGAAGGGCCACGCGGTACGCGTCCTAACCTGTGGGGCGCATTACTCGCTGTTGACTGTGAGCAAGTCTGGTGCTCGGTTTGGCAGCGCAAAGCTGGGCCAACGGTGCGAGGAAAAGCAGAAGCGGTGGAAAATGCCATCGGCATGGCCGGCGGCGACATCTTTAGTGCGGTCATTGGCGGACACAACCCGAATGTTCCCCCGCCACCAAAAGCTTCCACTTTCGCGCAAGAAAAGAAGGTGAAAGTAATCGGCGAAGTACTCACCGATCTGGATGGCAAACACTACTACGGTCATTTTTCTTTGTTTGGATTGGTTCACTCTCGCGACAAAGAGC
>PMQB01000248.1 GCA_003169195.1 Bryobacterales bacterium | reverse complement strand
TAGCGCTGGAGAAGGTAGTCTGACATTGTCTTGCCCTGGATGCATATGAGAGCGTGGTTCGACGAGCGGATGCACATGAGCACTCCTATTGAGATCAAATCTGAAAAAAGTCGGCCCTTTGTTGCCGCCAATGTGAAGGTGAAAGCGGTAAGCAACCAGGGAGCACCGGCTGTTCGATTCGTGCAAAGTTATACCGAACGATAGCCTCGAACCAGACCTTAGACGGTAATGAAAGTCGGTCGGACCAGCATCAAATTCTGGACCCAACGCGATTAGGCCAACCGGACCGCTCTTTTTCTCTTTCAGCAGCTGATATATGTTGTTGACTTGGTCGACCTCCGAATTCTGCTTGAGAAGGTAGACTCTTATACTCGCCAGAACTTCTTTGAATGAGGGTAAAACAATCGCGCGCGCCTCCGCATCGAGCTTCTGATCCAATCGTTGCGCGCAATTCAGCGCATGATGTTCCATTCTAGACGAGATCCCCGCGGCCAAGCAGAACAAGCCATTCAACAAATTGTGGCTCGGGGGGTAGTATGCCATCCTGGGCACGCTGGATTACGTCCTGACTAGATGTGCCGTAATGTTTCTCAAGGTCCTGTATGCGTTGAGACTTCTCTGCCTCGGAAAGTTGCCCTCCAGAGGACGCAAGGGGGAATATGCTTCCGCCGACGAAGCTTCTTAAGTTCGGTGCGAGACTGCAAAACCGCGAGAGCTCAGCAGTTGTCAACAAAAGTACTATCGGCCCGGGTCGCTGAAATCTACTACGATTAACGTCCCATTTGCTCCAAATTGGCGGATCGAAATCCTGGAAACCGGACAGCACCACCCCGTCAGCGTCGGGTTGATGTAGGTGCGCTTGGACGTCTTCAAACGACAGGTCCTGAATGTTGAGAACTCTGAAAGGCAAGCTCGTGGCAGCCGCGATCTCCAAGATGAGGTTATCGAGCGCCTCGGGCTCACTATCAGCGAGTGTAACAACGAGCCACGCATATGAGGACGGGCCGCGCAACTCGATCCTCCGTCCGACTTCAAAAGGGCGCTGTGCAGCAAACTCAGGCATTTTCTTCTTTTAATTTAATCAGTGGCTCAAGCGCAGGATGGACACGGAAATCGGTTGCCGAATATTCAAGGATTCTCCTGGTCGCCAGCAGCTCGACCGCTGGTTCGGACGAAAGATCAATCGACCGGTCTCTCGCCAGTTTACGAAGCAATTTGAGTTGACCCGCGCTCAACCCGCGCAAGTAGCCCTCCCCGAGTTGTTTCGCAGCCGCTCTTACATGCGTGGATTTAATCCCGTCGCTTCCATCAAGGTACGCCGCTTCGCCTGCATCACGAGCAAGGGTAATCAGGTCCCTCAGCACACCACCCGATGCCTTCGCAATCCTTTCAATGTCCGGACGCAGGGCGAGCTCTGCAGCACCGCGCTGAACCAACACCGATTTCAGCTTCGCCGTCTTTCCAGGATCAATCGACACACTTGCAATGTGATGGACGCGGTCAAAGTGGTCAGTAACGGACCTGCCCTTCCCATAGAGGACTGATAGGGGCGCAGCTGCAAGTACCGCCACTCCAAGGCTGCGGAGCGCTCTAAAGTCCTGATGGACCACAGACCAAAACTTTTCGGGAGTCAGGAGCCGGTCTAGACCGTCGAAGATCACCACCGTATCTAGCTGCTGCGATCGCAACCGACTTATGAAGAACTCTAACGCTTTTGTTATCTCCTTTAAGTCCCGCTGCAGAGCCGGAAACGGAGGCTGCAACTTACCGGGAGTGGTCCGCCGTACATAGTGACCAGGTTCGTAATCGGGTTCGTAATCGGGTTCCTCATCAGGCTCGTATTCCTGTTCCGGATAGTCATCGTCTGGCACCCAGATAGATTCGGTTTTGCCGAACGCGAAGTGCTTCACTTCATCTGTATATTTCTTAACTTCGGAAGAGTCTATCTTTGAAAGTCCCTTCCCGGCGGCAGAGTTTCTAAAGGCGCGGGACAGATGAACGCCGAAGCCTGCCACGATGGCGCCCGAGTGCAGACCGGACAGGTCTGTTTCTGCCGAGATATCGATGAAAAGGCACACAGATTCCTGCTTTTCATTGAGCCAGCGCTGAGCCAATAAGAGTTCGGTAGTTTTGCCTGATCCAATCCCGCCTACAAGCAGCTGTTGGCTACCAGGATCTAAATCGGCCCGGGCGGCCAATTTTTCGTACAACGACTCATGCAAGTCCGTGGAGGCGAGACCCAATTCGATGACGGTTTGCGCCGGGGCAGTCGGATTGAGCTTCTGCATATAGATGCGGAAACGCTCGCGGCGATCTAGCCTCGTGTTGACTTCCGTTTCGGTTGGCATGCGTTACTGTCCTCAGTATAGTTCCGCCCAGTTCGACCCTTAGATCGGTGCCTTTCTTCCCTGTCGTAACGACACCTGTCGCTGGAACTAGAAGCAACCGAACAGTTTAGGCGGCTTTACTAACGGCGACCTTTAGTCGCTGACCTGAGCCTCGCCGATGTTCTGATCGCGCCTAACGGCGCAGTGTAGAGCAAAGTCGCCAACTCCCGCATGGCTACTCGGAAGTTGAGAGCTGAACAACATGGGTCCTCCCTAGTCGCGGATCGATCCGTTGAGAATGTGCGCGAACGGGACGAGACCCGCCTTCTGAAGAGTCCTGCGTGAAGCGACGTTGTCGGGATTGCAGCGAGCACATGGGATGGTGCCGAGCACGTACGCAAGGCGTGTGAGTTCCTGGACTAGGTATGACCCAGGACCGCGGCGCCTGAATGATTTGGCAGTCTCCAGGTGGATGTCCGCGTACGGCACATTGTAGTGAAACATGAGGCCGCCGGTTTGTAGCCGCCGAGATCGAGGAGCGGGCCTGGCAGTGGCGGTTTGAGCTGAGTGGCCTGTTGGGCCGGGGCAAGACGGCACCCCAAAAGTAGCAGGCAGTAGAAAGCCAATGCGCGGATTTCTTTTGGGCTGTTGCTGATGGCTAACTGTTGCCTCTAGATTCTACTGAGGGCGAAATACGGCACTTTGTCGGTTAGGCGGTGGTACGCAACGAAGCCAAATTGGAAATAGTCCATTCGTTGGCATAGTATCCTGACACTGCGTAAACATAGTACGCCTTGGAGTGTGGACTTAGCGCCGCGACCGTTTGAGACTGAGGTCGGCAAAACTTACCCACTTGGCGTTTTTATCTTTCTGTTCCATTAGCCATTGCCAGCTGTCGCTTTGCGGAGCCCAGCGATAGGCAGTGTGGAATGGGCCATCTGGGTACTCAAAGACAAATCGGATTGCGTTACCCTCGCGCGTGCCGTAGCCGAGTGTTTCTGAGAAGCGCGCTCCAAAAAGGTCCAGTAGGTGCAAGACGTAGCGGTGACTAACCGAATCGTAGCCGAGAAACCATATTGCTTCGTATCGGCGCTCCGAGGCAGGCGCACTAAGGTCGGTTTTCTCATGGATGCGGAGGAATTGGTGGTTGAGCACCCACTCCGCTTGAACTTCGTGGTGAGCCGCGTGTCCCATGATCTGCCCTTCCAGTTTCCAGGTGCCGGTCATATGATCGACCAAAGCGTCATTCCACTCTTCCAAGTTCTGGGCGCCGGAGAGAGCGCGGCCGCCCAACCCGACCAGGACTACGATCAATCGAAGGAAACTTGACGTTCTCACAGGAGTTGAGCGTATCACGCAAAGATAACAGGCCTCGACTCGGCATGAGGGGTTCCGCGGATGCGCTTCATTGAAGGGCGCGATTAGTTTCGATGAAGCGGTGGTGCATCGAAGTGATGCGCTGATAACCACGAGCGCTCCCAGACCTGCACTTCAATGAAGTCCTTATGGAAGCCTAGTTGGTCCGAGACTCCAAACGTCGCTATCGAATCGTCCGTTAGGAAGATCGACAGAATCTGGTCGAGTTTGTAAATCCTCGGATCTGCTTGCTCCGCGACAGACATACTATCGCCGAGCGTGAAGGAAATGGCTCCGGACGGTAAATGTGAGAGTGGAAGCACAAGCGAGGCTGGCCGAGACGGGTCGTCGCGGTCGGAAAAATCACCGAGAAAAAAGTAGGCTGGTAGCCCCTCGAAGCGGCGTCCAAGCGCCGCGCATGCCGCTTTCGAAAGCCAATCTTCCGTTCGTCGTCGTCGCACCAAGTAATCGGGCTTCAGCGTTGGCCGGAATTCGCAGCGCAGACGATCAATCACTCGAAGGGCTTCGTGATCAGGGAGCGAGCAAACATTCCGGCACGCGCCTATTGCCGGACTATAGCGGTGCGTCACCACCTTGGGAATGTTAACCACGAGTCAAGTTTATTGCTGAATCAGGACCGACACGGAACGCCGTTATCGCGGCGAGAGTTTGCCGGCGTTTGTCGTCGGGAAACCCGTCACCGTTAGCTGCTCAGGGAAACACCCTGGGTGGCGATGAACTCTCGGATAGCGGTCAATTGATCCAGCAGCTTCAGGCGTTCTATTTGAGTAAACCTTTGGACTTGCATTTCCACGATGACTTGGACCTGGAGTTCTGTCATCTGCCAAGCTTCGCGAATCGCGATTTTTGCTCGATGTGGAGCGGTCGATTTACTCGCGATCTGAAGCAATTCGGACATGTGATCCACGGCATGCAGTTGAGCAGAGAGAATCTCTTCGCGCTGGCGCGCTTGGCCGAGAGGATTTTCACCGGAGAACTCTATGATGCCCCCTGAAGTCGTGACGAATCGATGCGCCATGGGACTCCAGTTTATCGCCATGATCGAGACCCCTCGACGGCGAAGCCGCCTTTTAGTCACTGGTCGTCTCGGGGTTCTTCTCGGCGGGAGGCGGTGCAAGAACGCGGCAGACGAAAGCGTCTGCCCCACCGAACGCGCCGATCTAAGTCACTGACGATCCTGTCTCCGTTTCAGCATTTGTGACAGTCGCAAGATTTGGTTAAAGCGAGAATTTTTCGGATAGGACACAGGCGCTGGCGAGACTCATGAGAGGCGCTTCCAAACGCTGGCGGGGGAGAGGGTCCATTGAGGGACGCCGATCCAAGAGTTGGCGCGTGGCTTTGGCATCGACAAAGGGAATGTTTTCCAGATAGCGACTGCGCAAGATGTCCTCTAGCAGTTGTGCGAATGGAGACCGGCCGTCAGTCAGTCCGAGTGGAGCGGAGAGAGGGCGCTTGCGGCGGCCGCAAATTTCCGGTGGGACGACGGAGCGCATAGCCTTTCGCAAAACAAATTTTTCGGCGCCTTTGTTGATTTTCTGGGAGCGAGGTAGAGTGCGCGCGAAATCGACGACGCGCCGATCGAGGAAGGGCAAGCGGCTTTCGACGGAGTGAGCCATTTCGACGCGGTCGCTCAGGGAAGAGAGCGTGACACCGGGCAAGGAGGTCTTCGCGTGGAGATAGAGGCTTTGATTGATGATGGAACGGCCGTTGAGTTGGTTGCGGACTTGGAGCGAGTTCAGTAGAAGGGCATCGATATCGTGCTGGCGGAAAGCGGGATGGCAGATAGGTGCGAGTTCCTTACACAGGTGGTGACGGCCTTCGAGCCAAGCGGGGAGATAGCCCAAACGAGATAGCAAAGTAGGAGAAGCGGTGAGTGCGGCAGGATTGAGGAGTTGGCGTAACGCTTCGTCCGTGAGGCCCAGGGCTTGTTTGAGCTCCTGCATTTCTGTGGCGGTTCCGTGACGGAGGGAATCGATGACGAAGATGGGATAGCCGGCGAAGACTTCATCTGATCCGTCGCCGGTGAGGACGACGCGATAGCCTGCGTCGCGGACGGCGCGGCTGAGAGAAAAACGCGCGACGCAGTTGGCATTTTCGATGAGAGTTTCGCAATGCCAAATAGTTTGGACGAAATCGGCAGCGAGGCTTTGCGAGGTGACGGATACCTTTGTAAGCGGGCTTCCCATTCTAGAAGCGGAGAGGGCGGCTTGGTCAAACTCGTCGAGGCTGGGATCGTCAAAGCTCAGACAGAACGCCGGCACCGGCTGTGTTGCGTGACGATTCATTAAGCCGAGAACGCTGTTAGAATCGATGCCGCCGCTTAAGTAGCAACCTACGGGCACGTCTGACTTCATGCGCGTATGGACGGCCTGGTCGAGCAGGGCGAGCAAGGTCTCGGCGTAAGAATCATCAGACTGCGGCGGCGGAAGGTTTTCCTCCAGCGGATAACAAAGATCCCAGTATTGACGAACAGCGGAAGTGCCGTTTTTGTAGAGAAGGTAGTGGCCGGCGGGAAGTTCCTGAACGCCTTGAAAAACCGTGCGGCCGGCGAGGCTGGTTTGAAGTATTAACTTCTCAAGGAGTCCTTGGTGGTTCCAAGCGAGGGTCACACCGGCTTGTTGGAGGCCTTTGATCTCGGATGCGAAGAGCAACTCGTTTTTGTTTTGGGAATAGTAGAGGGGCTTTGCGCCAAAGCGATCGCGGGCGGCGAAAAGGGTTTGTTCGCGCTCGTCCCAAAGGACAAAGGCGAATTCGCCTTCGAGATGGTCTACACAAGATGTGCCATGGCGTTCGTAGAGATGGATGAGGATTTCGCTATCAGTTCTGGTGCGGAAGGTGTGGCCGAGGGTTTCGAGGTGGGTGCGGGTTTCTTCAAAACCGTAGAACTCACCGTTCACGACGGCGATGACGGTTGCGTCTTCGTTGGTGTTGAGCTGGGGACCTGAGAGCAGATCGATGGTGCTGAGACGGGCGTGCGCGAGTGTGACGCGGCCGTCGTTGGATTGCCAGACGGTGGAGCGATCGGGACCGCGATGGTGGAGGATGGCGATGGCGGCGCGGGCTTTTTCAAGAGTATTCGCGCCCTTTTCGCCGAGGACGGCTGCGATTCCGCACATTATGGGATCAAGGAGAGAGTGGGGTGGGGGAGGGAGAAATCTCAGGAGGCGGTGGGTGAAAAGCCGCAGAATTGGTTTGCTAGGCGCATGGCTGGGTGGTTGTCGGGTGAGACGGCACTGGTTTTTGGGATGTTGGCGCGGCAATCGGATTGCACTGCATTTGCACAGAGGCCAAGAACAGAATGATTCTCTATACAGGCATATGGGTTGTATTGGCAGTTCTGATGTTGACGTTGGCGGCGTACCGGAAGATGAAAGCCCGCAATGAAGACGATGTTCTGCATGTGAGCGGGGCGAACTGGGGCGCGGCGGATAAACAAGCGACGCTGGCGCATTCGATGGCGCAGATTGACAAGTGGGGCGTGGTGCTCACTGTGGTGACCGTGGTTTACGGTTTGGTGCTGTTGGGCGTTTATTTTACGGGCGTGTTTGAACAAGGGCAGAAGATTTCGAATTTCTGAAGTTCGGGGCGCGGGGAGGGCGTGGAATAGCTTCCAGAGCCTGGGAGGAGCGGCAGACCTCACCTAGGCTCGGGCCATTCGCGAAGAGATTCTCCTTTGGCTTCGTTCTCAGCATCGTCAAAGAGGAAATCCAGTTTGCCGCTCCTGGAGTCGTTATCGAGTTGTTGATCCCAAAGGACCACGCCCGAAGTGTGATCTACACGTAAAGGCCCATGGCGGCTTTCACTTTGCGGACGGTGTCTTCGGCGATGGGCAGGACGTGTTCGCGGCCACGAGTGAGAATGGCGTCGAGATAGGCAGGGTCGGCGGTGACTTCTTTGTAGCGCTTTTGGATGGGTTCGAGGCGCGCGATGACGGCTTCGGCGACGCGCTTTTTGAAATCGCCGTAGCGGAGGCCTTGGACGCTTTCCTTGGTGATGGAACTATCGCAGGCTTGGGCGATGGTTAGAAGATTCGCTACTCCGGGGCCCATGGTTTCGATGTCGACGGCGGGTTGTGAATCGGTTGTGGCGCGGGCAATTTTTTTCTGAATGGTTTTTGGATCGTCGAGTAAGGCGATGGCGTGGCCTGTGCCGGTGGCCGACTTGCTCATCTTCTGCGTGGGATCATCAAGGCCCATAACACGCGCGCCGACGAGGGGCAGGCTCGTAGCGGGCAACACGAATGTTTCGCCGTAAAGCGAATTGAAGCGCTGGGCAATATCGCGGGTGAGTTCTAAATGCTGCGATTGATCATCGCCGACAGGGACGATGCTGGCTTGATAGAGCAGGATGTCGGCGGCCATCAAGACGGGATATTGCAGTATGCCGTCGCCGATGATTTCCTGTTTCTCAGCTTTCGCTTTGAACTGTGTCATGCGCTGCAGCCAACCCATGGGGGTGACGCAGGTGAGCATCCACGCTAGTTCGGAGTGGCCGGGGACGCTGGACTGCACGATGATTGACGACTGGTCTGGATCGATGCCGGCGGCGATGAAGAGTGCGGCGGTTTCGCGAATTTTGGCGGCTAATTCCTTGGGTTCCTGATAGACCGTGATGGCGGGGAGGTCGACGATGCAGAAGATGCTTTCGTAGCCGCCTTGGATCTCGGCCCAATTTTTGAGAGCGCCGAGATAGTTGCCAATATGCAGTTGGCCGCTGGGTTGGACACCGGAAAGGAC
>PMQB01000005.1 GCA_003169195.1 Bryobacterales bacterium | reverse complement strand
CCTAAAAACGGCAGTTAGCCGGTAGCCTCGGCTAGATGGCCAACGCTTCCGAGCACCTTTCCACGGAGAAAATACTGAAAGGCGGCGCTAAGAATCAGCCGCCATCGTGCGACTTGAGTTAACTGCTCCGCAGTACTGTTTATTCGCTTGAGGAACCCGCTCACTTTGGTCAATGCTTCGGCAATCACCAGCGCTTTGGAATGCGTGCTGGTGACCTCTATCGTGGTTTGATTGCTGTGTCGTGTCCGTCGAGCTATCCCGTGTAGCGCGAGTGGACGCGAGGTGATCGCCTCAGCGTGCTTGTCCGGGATTCCCAGGCGCATGTAGATCGTCCACCAGTTGTAGATGAGCGCGGTGATGCGCGCCATCACCTGGCATCGATTCCGGTCATGCGTAGTGAAGCCGGCCCATCCCCACTGGTTCTTCAACTCGTCGAAGTTGTTTTCCGAGTCGCCGCGATCCCGGTAGTGCTGCGCGATCGTCCGCACCTCGTCCTTCAGTGAGGTCACCAGCACCGCGTATTCATAGAGCACGCCCCGATACGTCGCTTCGGGCAGATCCAAGGTCAACTGTTTGGCGGCCTTCTTTTTCGAGTTCTTCTCCTCCGCAATTCCTTCGCGCAACGGCCGCCGCAATACCACGACACGCCGTTTCTTGCTCCATCCGCTCAGTTGCAGTTCGGTGTCCAGGCCTTGCCACTTTTGTCCCGCATCCACCCAGTGCTCATTGCCCATCAGCTTGGCGATCAACTTCTTCACATTCACGCTCTGCTTTAGCTTGAAAACATATGCAATTTCACGCTGCTCCGCTCCTACCATCGCCCGCTCTGTCCCCCACTGGCAGTCCCCACGCAGAAAACTGGGATGACTAGACTTCGGCAGCTCGTCCAGCAACGACCACAACTCCGGCTGCGCAAACGATGCCGCAGTCTGATTCCCCGCCTGGACTTCCGCGTCCATTACTATCCGCAAGTTCCCGATGAAATAGCTGTGATAGGCGTGCGATGGTCGCCCTGGCTTTTGCGGATTGTATCCCACCCTCGCATCTTCCTGGTGTCCATACAAGGGCTTCACCGTCGTGTCCACGTCCAACGCCCACGGCTCTTCCAGCAACGGCTTATAGCTGAACTGCAGGTGTTTCTTCAGCCACGGTCCGCTTTCCTCTTCTTTCATCGCCGACAAACCACGGCGCACCGAGTCCTCACTCGCCACCTTGCTCATTCCCAGCAACTCGGGGTTGACTCCATCGCCTCGCAACGCGCTGATATGCGCATAACGCCAGTGCCCCGCCAGTACCGATAACAGAATCGTCCCCAGTACGTCCCGCTTCTGAGGCGCGTTCGCACTGGTGTACTGAAGCGGGCAATCCTTCACCCAGTTCTCAAATAGTTCACTGGTCTTCAAAAACTCGATGAAGAATACCATCTGCCCCAAGCTACTTACAGCAGCATCCGGCGCCCACCTAAACTGGACTTTGCCGGCAAACGTATCCAAGCTCAAAACGGTTTCAGGGGCCTGCATCTCCCCTGTTTCCGGCTCACCCTTTGGGTGAACCTTGATCAGGGCTTTTTCGTCGCTCATGTTGAACAGTACCAGTTACTTCTCTCCTCAAGCGAGAAACTCACTGCCGTTTTTAGGTTGACTGATTTCGCTACTCTGAATTGGGTTCTTCCGCAGTTTTGGTGCAGCCTTCCGGAGACAAAACGATCTAATTACGTTTAAACCATTCGATTGTCTGAATGTTCTACGCTATGAAGGTAATGGGACCTTCTTCAAGCCATTCACAGGCAGTGCTACCAAACTCGGGCACGCTGGTACTGGACAGAATCGATCGGCACGACAAGGAGTTTGAGATTTTTGTCAGCACCAGTCAGCCTCCTATCTGTCCGCTTTGCCAACAGATTTCGTCGGCTCACCACAGTGGGTACACCCGGTCCTTGGGTGACCTTCCGTGGCAGGGACTTTCTGTTCAGATCTGGTTGAGTGTCCATCGTTATCGTTGCCGGAATCAAGAATGTACACGCAAGATCTTTTGCCAGCGAGTTCCGGGCGTGGCCCGAGTTTATAGCCGCCGCACAGAACGTTTGGCGGACATTGTCACTGTCATCGGATATGTGGCTGGCGGACTGCCCGGCGCGCGCTTGTTGGAGCGGTTATCGATCCATACGAGCGACGATACCGTTCGTCGCCTGGTGCGGTTGAATGGTCCTGCGTCACAAGACCAGGCGGATCAGGCGCCGATTCGTTATCTGGGTGTTGATGATTGGGCCTGGAGAAAGCATCAGACCTACGGGACCATCCTGGTTGATCTGGAACGGCATCGGGTGGCAGACCTGCTGTCGGACCGGTCGGCGGAAAGCCTTACGGCTTGGCTAAAGAAACATCCTACGGTGGAGATAGTTGCGCGGGACCGCGGCGGCGTGTACGCAGAAGGTGCAAATCAAGGCGCTCCATCCGCCATGCAAGTGGCCGACCGATTTCATTTAGTTGTCAACCTGTCTTCCGCGATCGAAAGGGTATTGGAGGAGCGGAGCCGTGAACTGATCCTTCCGCCGGTCGCGCCGCCAGCAGTGGTTGAACCCCGTGTTCCCATTGCCGAAACGCCGGCGCAGCCCAGCATTCAACAGACGCTTCAACTGCAGCGCCGACAACGACGCCTGGAGCGATACCAGCAGGTCATCGAACTGCGCGAGAAAGGTCATTCGCAGAAGGCCATCAGCGCTGCCCTCAACATCGAGCGCAAGACCATTCGCCGTTGGTTGCGCCGTGGCGAGTTTCCAGAACGTAAGCCGCCCAGCGGTCGTCGACAAAGGGTCGCAGATTTCGCCGACTACCTCCACCAACGCTGGAACGAAGGTTGTCATAACGCCACTCGGCTCTTTCATGAGATCAGTACCCGAGGATATATGGGAAGCCGTGTGATGGTCGCAAAATTCGTAGCAACATGGCGCCCTGCCAGCAGACAATT
>PMQB01000472.1 GCA_003169195.1 Bryobacterales bacterium | reverse complement strand
CCGGCATCATCAATCGCGACTTCTCCGATATCCGCACAATCATGCTCGGCATGGGTTACGCCATGATGGGCACGGCCATTGCCTCGGGCGAAAACGCTCCGGTAGAAGCCGCGCAGAAAGCCATCAACAGTCCGCTAATGGAAGAAGGCGGCGTGCTGGGTGCGCGCGGCGTATTGATCAACATTACGGCATCAAGCGAACTCGGCATTCACGATGTAAACGAAGCGTGCAACTTAATCCGCGCGGCGACCAAGAACGAAGACGTGCAGATTAACTTCGGCGTGGTGATGGATGAGCGTATGGGCAACGACGTGAAGGTGACCGTGATTGCCACTGGCTTTCAACGAGACTCGTTGCCGGAGATTGATAGACGCGGCAATCACTTTCCGTTCAGTCCTACGATCGGCGCGGAAGTGTCCACCATGCCGCAACCTTCCGCTCCGGCAGCGCCTGCGTATGTCCCGGAGCCGGAACCGCTGCCCATGGCGGCAGAGGTAGAGCCCGAACCGGCGCAGCAGGATTTACTGGCAGACGACGATTATGAGATGCCCGCGATCTTGCGCAAGCAACGCCGGGCGGCGGGAGCCTAAGGCGTGAAGAAATTCTGGGGGAGTGTAGCGGCGGCATCGATTCTATTGTTGGCCAGCGGAGGTGCGGCTCCTCCGGCCGGTACGCAACGAGTCGAACAGTTTGAGAATGACCAGGTGCATGTCTGGAAAGCCATCATCACACCGGGCGCGCCCCTAACCATGCACCGCCACGAACACCCGCGCGTACTGGTCGCCCTCGACGGCGGCAATGTGAATATCGTTCAGCAAGCGGGCGGCAGCGAACTGAATCGTTGGGAGACCGGCAAAGCGTATTGGCTGCCGGCGAGCAAACCGGGTACGATGCACACCGATGCCGTGGTGGGCAAGAAGCCCATTGAAGTGATGGTTGTGGAATTGAAGAACGCGCATTAGGGTGCCTTACGGAAGACAAGATCAATCTCGCCGAGAAGCTGGCGCAGTTCTCTGATTACTGGTCCCCTCGCACCATTGCTCAACTGAACAATTCGGATGTGATGGTGGTTAAGGTCAAAGGCGAATTCGTCTGGCACAAGCATGACGAAACGGACGATTTCTTTTTTGTGTTGCAGGGTGTGCTCGATATTCAGCTGCGAGATCGAACCGTAACGCTGCGCCCCGGTGAGCTGTTCATAGTGCCGAAGGGTGTGGAACATCGGCCTGTGGCGCAAGAGGAAGTGCATTTGCTTTTGATTGAGCCAACAGGCACGCCAAATACGGGCGATGCCAAAACCGCCGCGCCGCGAAAGACGATTTGATACAAACGAAAGTACACGCAATTTGCGGGCTTCATCAATAATTCAATGGCTGCGTTTGATCATTTTGCACTGCAAGGCAACCTCATTCGTCTTGAACCGCTCAATCACTCGTTCGCGGACGGTCTTGCCGCGGCTTCGGCGAAAGAGCCAGATCTGTACAAATGGAGTCCCGTGCCCCAGGGCAAAATCGCGGTGACGCAGTATATCGACACAGCGTTAGCATTGCGCGAGGCGGGAACCGCCGTGCCCTTTGCCATCCTGCGGGTGAGTGACCGCGTGGCGATTGGCTCGACACGCTTCTGGAATATAGAGCGTTGGGATTGGCCCGAGGGATATGGCCGGCACGGCCGCAATTTTGTGGATGCCTGCGAGATCGGACACACTTGGCTCACGCGCGCCGCCATTCGGACCGGCGCCAACACCGAGGCTAAATTCCTAATGCTGACCTATGCGTTCGAAAGCTGGCAAGCGCTGCGCGTCTGCTTTCATACAGACTCCAGGAATGCACGCTCAAGAGCGGCGCTGGAACGAATCGGCGGTCGCTTCGAGGGAGTGCTCCGCGCGCATCGCATCGCAGCGGATCATACGGTTCGCGATTCTGTCCGCTATTCAATTATTTCCAGGGAATGGCCGCCTGTGAAAGACCGGTTGAATCGGTTGCTGCAGGCACGAACGCTCACGACGATCTAGTTCCCGTTTCAACGAGCTTCCTCGCCGGCTCTCCGACACGTACTTCCAGAATCGCTTCTTCTTCCGGCGCCAGCGTCAGCACTGTGGCCCGCAACCCTTCCGGTAGCTTCTGGAGTAAAATCGTTTCTCCGTCCGGCAAGCGCAGAGCATCACGGTACGCGTAGCTCCGCTCCGAAAGCTGGGTGAACTCCACATTCTCCAGTTCCAGCAACTCCAATCCGGCCTGCGCGTTCTTTGGCACTTCCGAAATCAACAAACTGGCCCCAGGCGGTACGCAAACCGCCGTCATGCCGCATTGCCGGCGTGGAAAGACCCAGCGCAAAAAGCTCGACCAGCCACGCGCCCAAGCGCTCCGTTCCATTTCCTGCTGCAGCTCAGCTGTTGCACAGAACCCAAGGCTGCCCGTATCAAAACGATGTAAAACCAAATCGTCGGATTCGCAAGCCAGCCTGCTTTTTACAGTATAGAGNNTCCTGCGTCAGACGCTTGCCGAAGGCGGGCATGATCGCACCGCCGAGTTTCACGCGCACTTCCACATATTGGCGGCTCGGCTTACCGTGGCTCATGGGTAGTGTTTCGTTCTTGAATAAATGATTCAAGCTCGGGCCGAATTTGCGTGAATGGGCTTTGTCCTTTTCAATGTCGTGACACACTGCACAATTCTCGCGGTAAAGATCGCGTCCCATCACCCAATGCGCTTTTTGAGCGGGCAGCGGGTCTGCCGCTTGCAAGAACGTCCCGCATGCAAGCAACACAACCAAAGCCTTCATGCCGCCTTCTCCAACTTGCCCACATTCTGAGCCCCTGCTTGTTCTAGAACCGTCGCTGCTGTTTCCAACTGTGCGGGGGCTCCGCATCGGACGCGCAGGCAAATCACCTCTGGCTCGATAGTTGGAACCGGAATGCTTTTGTCGCGGCGCAACAAACCGCTCTCCCAGATGAACCAAACCGTTGTCGTCAGAATCGCCCCAGCCATGGTCACCTCATAGAACACCACACCCGTGGGCCAGAACGAAAAAATCGGCATACCTCCCGTCACAAGCGTGTAGTTGTATTCGGTGTAATACACGAATGCCACCACCAGCAAAAAAAAGAGCACTGCTCCCGATACCACCGCTAAAGACATATGGCTCGGCCGGTCTAGCACGCCGCGCGGAAATTCAACCGGCTCATCCGAGAAAACAGTGAGATCAGCAGGTTCATAGCCGTTCGCTTTGAGTTGCTTGATCGCCTGAACCGCCTCTGCTTTGTCGGCGAACGTCCCAGTTAAGTAGAGACTCACTCTTCCTCCTGTTCATGTGGCTCGAACTCCCACACAGACACAATCGGGAAAAGTTTGGAGAAGATCAGGTAGAGGGCCGCCATCGCAGCAAACGTGGCCACCGTGATGGAAATCTCCACCCAGCTTGGCGAATATCTCCCGGATGCGGCAGCCAAACGCGGCAGGCTCAAAGTGGGAATGATAATGAGATAACGTTCAAGCCACATGCCGATCAGGATTCCCACGGAAGCGATGGTGGCGGTGGTGATGGAGCGTAGCTTCTTGATGCCCAGCAGAATAAACGGAATCACAAAGTTGACGATCACCATGCCCCAAAATTCTGTGGAGAAACGCCCACGCACCCGCGCGCCAAACACGTTCATCTCTTTAGGCTCGTTCCCATACCACACCGTCAAGTGTTCCGCAAATGTGAAATACAGCCAGAGCAGACTCATCAAAAGCAGCAGCTTGGCCAGATTGCCGAAATGGTGCGGCGTGAGATAACGCTCCAAATGCATGGTTTTACGGATGATATTCAACGCAATAATCAATCCCGCAAGTCCGCTGAAAATCGCACCAACCACAAAATAAGGCGCGAAAATCGTACTGTGCCACATGGGCGCAATAGCCATGGCGAAATCCCACGCTACGACGCTATGCACTGAAACCGCGACAGCCAGAATGATGCCGGCCATCAGTTTCATGGCTCGCTCCAGCGCGTGCCATTCGCGGTCGCTGCCACTCCAACCCAACGCCATCAACCTATAAAGTGGCAGTCTCCAGCCCTTCGCGTGCTCTGCCAGTTGAGCCACATCCGGTATGAGTGGGAGGTAAAGGAAAATCAAACTCCCCGTCAGATAAGTCGAGATAGCTGTCACGTCCCACATGAGAGGCGACCGGAAATTCGGCCACAGCAGCCGCGAGTTAGGGTAGGGAAACAGCCAGTAGAACAGCCATACGCGACCTAGGTGGATCAGTGGGAACATCCCGCCAATCATCAACGCGAACGCCGTGATCGCCTCTGCCGCGCGAGTCACAGGCTTCCGCCAATCAGCATCAGTCAGTCGCAAAATCGCGGAGATGAGCGTGCCCGCGTGCGAGATGCCAATCCAGAAAACGAAATCGACGAGATAGAATCCCCAGAACACCGGCCGCCGGATACCCGCTACGCCAATGCCTTCATAAATCTGATAACCCCACGCAATCAAACCCCACAACGCCACCGCACACAGAAAGGAAAGCGTCAGCGTGTAGCGCCTACTCGCCCCCGCCAGCGGACGCCACAAGTCATCTCGAACCTGATGATACGGAATCGTGGGCAGCGCCAAGCTACTTCGCCCTCTCCAGGTAGAAAACTTTCGGCTTAGTACCTAACTCGCCTAATAGCTGAGTTGAACGGCCACTCTTTGCTAACTGAGAAACGCGGCTCTCAGGGTCATTCAGATCTCCGAAGACCATCGCCTCCGCCGGGCACGACTGCACACACGCGGTTTGTACGTCGCCGTCTTTTAAAGGCCGGCCCTCGCTGCGCGCATCGTCTTTCGCGCGGCTGATGCGCTGCACACAGAACGTGCATTTCTCCATCACGCCACCTTCCCGGATGGAAACATCGGGATTATGTTGCAATGGCAGCGGTTCCGCCCATACTGGATCGAACCAGTTGAAAAAACGCACCGAATAGGGGCAATTGTTGCCGCAATAACGGGTGCCCACACAGCGGTTGTACACTTGCACGTTCAGACCTTCGTCATTGTGATAGGTGGCGTACACCGGACACACCGGCTCGCACGGCGCTTCATCACACTGCTGGCACAACACAGGACGGTACTTTACGCGTACATCCGGAAACTCGCCTTCGTAATAACGGTCCACCCGAATCCAATGCACCGCGCGACCCTTTGCCGCCGATTCCGCGTCCGAAACGGACAGATTGTTTTCCGCGTGACACGCTGCAACGCAAGCCTGGCAGCCCGTGCAGCGGTCTAAGTCGATCGCCATGCCCCAGCTATGCGGTTTCGTCTGTTGTTGCTGGTCGCTCATGAGCGCCCCCAGGGTCCCTGCTCACGGTCTACCGGAGAGAATTGAATCAGTTCGCCTGTTCCTCCACCCATGCGTTCCAATCGCACGCGCGTGTCTCCAGTTATTAGCACTCCGGTGGTTTCCCCAAACGCGGGAGTGAGGATCGAAAGCGGATTGGCGCCCCGCCCGGAGGCGTACCTCCCATAGTGAGTGTGTCCTTGACCAATGCCCATACTGATCACTCCCGGCAGTGCCGCCGGATGAACGTAGGCAAATGCTTCGAGTGAGCCTTTCGGCGAAGTCACGCGGACGCGGTCGCCGTTGGCGATGTTAAGCTTAGCAGCGGTCTTTGAATCAATCTCAACAGGTAACTCCCACATCGCACTCGAAGCCGGGTCAGGCAGTTCCTGCATCCATGGCAAGTTCGCACTCCGGCCATCGTGAAACTGCAATGAAAGATAAGGTTGAAAAGCAAAGGGAAACTGTTCAGGTGCACTCTGTGGAGGCTTCATTCCGAGAGGCTGGCCCGCTATCTTCTCTTGATTCGGAATGGGGGGTGCCACAAAGCTCTTGACACTCTCTTGCTTGAAAGGAACACTTACTTTCGCCGCGAGGTCGGCCAGTGTTTGTGAAAGGCCCCGCGTGTTATAAAGCGGTTGAACGAACTGTTCACTCGACGCAATAGTGTGAGTCACCGGAGACATGACGGCGGCCTCCGTTTCGAGTGAGTGATGATCCGGCAGAATCAAGTCCGCATACGCGGATGAATCGTCGATGAACCCATTGAAACTTACGATGAAGTCTTTGTCCGCCAGCGATGCGCCCAACGTGTAAACCGGATTCTCGCCGTCAAGCAAAACGACCCGCGCTTGTTGTAGCGCCTCCAGGGCGCTCCCTTGGGCAACCGGAATTGCCGCTCCCGGTTTTGCTGAAACTCCCAGCATCAGATTCAAATAATGCGCAGCCACTAAGCCCTCGAGCGAACCGCTATGCGTTGTAGACGCACCCGCCATAACCAACGGCGCTTCCGATTCGCCCAACTCCGTCGCCACTCGCCGCAGCCTCCTCTCATCAATCCCCGTCGCGCTGATCAGACTCGCCAAATCTGCCGATTCCACTGACTCTCTCGTCGCCGCCGGCAACGCATCCGCATGCTTCGCCAATTTTCCATCCAGCAGCAATCGCATCAGCGCCATCACCAACTGCGGTTCTGCGCCCGGTCTCACTGGCAACCACTCATCCGCACTCGCCGCTGTCAAAGACATGCGCGATTCCGCCTGCACCAACCGCCCGCGAATATCCGGCCGGCCTTGCCGCATTTGTCCAAATTGTCGAGCGTAGTAAACCGGCGAAACCCAGCCACCCAGGAAATCCGCGCCTATGCTTAAAACGTAGTGTGCCGCGGCAACATCATAAACCGGCATCGCCCCGAAACCCAAAACCATTTCAGCCGCTTTTTGTTCCAGTGCAAATGTATCGAAGCCAACCGACCGTGCAGGCGGCGCTCCCAGCGCGCTCAGAAACTGACCCATCGCCTGCGACCGCGCACTCGTCTCCGGCCGGCCGAAGCAAACTATCTTGCCTTGCGCTTTGCCTAACTTTTCAGCAACGGCAGCAATCGCCTCATCCCACGAAATTTCTTTGAACTTTGCCTCGCCGCGCTGGCCCGTTCGCATCATTGGGCCGCGCAGCCTGTCCGGGTTGTAAAGCCCCTGCAACGCCGCATGCCCGCGCGCGCAAAGCCGCCCGCCGCTCGTGGCGTCGTCGGGGTCTCCTTCAATCTTCTTCACGCAGGCAATGCGCTCACGGAACTTCTTACCTTCGCGTTCCACCACCCGCTCGCCCGCCATCACGCGCGCTAATGTACCGCAACCCGCCCCACACTCCGTGCAAACCGCCTTGTGCCACTGCTCTTCACCGGGCACGATTTCCTTATCGGAAACCAGCAGCGGAATGAGTTGATTCGTCTTGCTCCCGCACGCGCTCGTAGCCACGCCCGCCGAAACAGTGGAAACGATCTTGAAAAAATTGCGGCGATCCATTTAACTGCTGAACGCTCCTAGTAGTGGCATGCGGCGCAATCCTCCGGTCCACCCTTTTCCCGGTGGCACGTCAAACACGTTCCCATATTGTGGTTCACCAATTTCGTCGCAACCGTTGCCTGCGCCATATCGCCATGGCAAGTTGCACAACCCACACCCGCTTGATAATGCTGCGCATGTTTGAACTTCACATGCGCCGACGTTGCAAACTCATACACCCGCTGCCACGGAATTTCAATCTTCTGATTCGCATACTCAACCACTTTTTTCACTTCCGCCTTATCGCGGCCCAGCTTCGCATGGCAAAGCATGCATTTGGTGACGGATGGAACGCCCGCATCCGCCCGCGTATCGGCGCCAATGTGGCAATCGATACAGGCCAGCCCCATCTTCATATGCGTGTTGTGCGGAAATGCGATTGGTTGTTGCGCGCGCGCGGCCACAGCTACGGCCAACACAACGCACAACCTCACCCACCCCAATCCATGAGACAGCCCGTCAATCATCGGATTGGACTAACTTATCATGTGACGCGGCTCACAATCACTTTTTCGGGCGACTTCGGCACCGGCACGACGGCATGCGCGCCAAACCCAGCAGCATTGAGCATCCGAAATAGTTCAGATTCCGTGTACGCATCGCCCGCGGGAGTTTGCAGGAGCATATTCAAGCTGAAGGCCGCCGTGCGTGGAGGCGAAATGCGGTCTTCATTCGGAATAAACTCCAACGTCACCAGTCGCCCGCCCGGCACCATTGCCGCGCGCACTTTCTTGAGAAAGCCTACGCACGCCGCTTCATCAAAGTGGTGCAGAAAATTTGTGACCAGCACCAAGTCGAAGTCCGTTCCAAAATCCACCGCAAACGCACTGCCGGGAAGTAAGCTATGCCGCTTGTCCACGCCCGCTGCCGCGGCATTCTCTTCCGCAACCGCCAGCACCTTGGGCCAATCTTGCGCAACCACTTCTGCATCAGGCGCCAGCTTAGCAATAGCGATTCCATATAGGCCATGCCCCGCGGCAATATCTAATATGCGCTTCGGCTTTTCTTCCTTTGTCACAAGCTGCGCGATGAATTCTGAAGGACCGGCCGCCATCGGCTGCATATGTCGCGCGAATGCCACCCATTCTTCAGCCTCGTCACCCGCAATGCCATCGCCCAACGTAGTGTGGCCCGTTCGTACCGTTTCCGTAAGATGAATCGCCGCCTCCCAAAAACGCGGCGCATGCAAGAACTGCAACATGCCCCCCATATATTGCGGAGACCGCTCATCCAATAACGCCGTACTGTCTGCCGTGCAGCGGTATGTTTCGGTTTCCTTTTCGAGCAGGCCTTCAATTACCAGAAAATCGCAAAGAATCCGTACGCCCCGCTGCGATGCCTGGCATCGCTCCGCAATCGCTGCAACATTGGTGGCACCGCTACCAATGGCCGTAAACACATGCAAGTCAACCGCCGCCCGTAGCGCAGCGGTCTTTTGGTAGCCCATCATCAGGCTGCGTATGTGTTCGGGGTTCGCTTCAGAAGCCATTGCTGACCATCATAAGCGTTGCCTTCGCTGCCATAGTTTTATATGCATAGAAATCTATGGTATTCTCGCCAAATGGGTCGATTGCTCTCAAAACCGCTCCAAGGTTCGCTAAACCTTTTGATTCTGAAAACCCTCAGTCATGGGCCACTGCACGGGTATGCCATTACCAATCACATTCAGCAGGTTTCAGGCGACATTTTGCAGGTGGAAGAGGGCTCGCTTTATCCAGCGCTCCACCGCTTGCAACAGGAAGGTTGGATCAGTTCGGAGTGGGCTATTTCCGACACCAATCGCCGCGTGCGCTTCTACAAACTCACCGTTAAGGGCAAGAAACAACTGGCGCTGGAAGAAGACGATTGGAAACAGATCACTGCGGCCGTCAGCAAGGTCCTGAAATTCGTCTAGAGGAGAGCCATGGCATTTTTCACTCGATTGAGAAACAGCTTTCGAAAAAACACGGCAAGTGCCGATGCCGCCGATGAATTGGCTTGGCACTTTGAGCAGCGAGTGCAGGAACACATCGGCAATGGCATGTTACTCGAAGACGCTCGGGCCGCCGCCCATAAGCAAATGGGCAATCTCACATTGCTCAAAGAAGAAACGGTTGAGTCGGATTTGATCGTCTCGTTGGACTCGTTGAAGCGGGAAGCCATTCTGGCGTTACGCATGCTGCGGCGCGCACCAACGGTTTCTGTAGTCGCAATCCTTTCACTGGGCTTGGGCATCGGCGCTAACACGGTAGTCTTCACTCTGATGAAGCAGGTCGTGCTTGATTACTTGCCTGTACCCGAACCCGAAACATTAGTCATTCTGCATGACCAGGAACCGGAAGGGGGCCATACCTATCGCACTGGCATGAAGAGCAGCTTTTCTTATCCGCTCTACCGAGATTTGAATGCCGCCACAGCGCACATCTTTGATGGAATTCTGGCGT
Source organism: Bryobacterales bacterium (assembly GCA_003169195.1). GTDB lineage: Bacteria > Acidobacteriota > Terriglobia > Bryobacterales > Bryobacteraceae > Bog-105. The sequence goes on along the minus strand of PMQB01000472.1, from coordinate 19,828 downwards.
TCCGCTCGATTGACGTGAGCGTCAGTGGACACGAATCCACCGAAACCGTGGCAGGCGGTTTAGTCTCCGGAAACTTCTTCCAGGTGTTGAAGGTTGCACCGTGGCGCGGAAGATTATTTACTTCAAACGATGACCAGAAGCCCGGCGCTCACCCTGTGGTCGTACTCAGCTACGGTCTTTGGCAGCGCAGCTTCGGTGCTGATCCGGCCATCGTCAACCGCGCCATTAGCGTAAACAAGCATTCATACGTCGTGGTGGGCGTCGCCCCGCCACAGTTCTACGGAATCGATCTCAGCCAGCGCGCCGACTTGTTCGTTCCCATGGCAATGAAAGCCGATGTTGTCCCTGACACACACCCGCTGGACGACCGCTTGGATCATTGGGCTAGCCTGATAGGTCGTCTGAAGCCCGGCGTGAGCATGCGGCAAGCAGCCGCTGCCCTCAGCGTCATCTATCCGCCTTTGCGCGACCAGGATCTCACGCTTCTCAAAAGATTTTCTGACAGTTTCAAACGAGAATGGTTGAAGAAGCGGATCGAACTCAGCGAAGGTGGGCGCGGCTACGCCGATTTGCGTGATCAACTCAGCAATCCGCTCAGAATTCTCATGGCCATGGTGGGTATCGTTTTGCTCATCACCATCGTGAATGTCGCCAATCTGTTGGTGGCGCGCGGAGTTTCTCGCCAACGGGAAATGGCCATACGTCTCTCTGTCGGTGCGGGCAAAGTCGCTCTGGTTCGCCAGCTGCTCACGGAGAGTGTTGTGCTTGCCCTCTTGGGCGGTTGTCTCGGAATTACCATCGCCTATAGCGCCACCCCCACGCTTTTGCGTGCACTCGGTTTCGACTTAAGTACCGCCAGCATATCCGCCCGGCCGGATTGGCATGTGATGGTATTTGCGGCGGCTATTACCTTTATCGCCGGTCTGATCTTCGGCCTGCTGCCGGCTTGGCAATCAACGCGCCCCAACGTCGGGTCCGCTCTCAAAACGGAAGGGAGCTTCGGGCATACAGGAAATGTCGGTTGGCTCCGTCGTGTTCTTGTGGTGGGGCAGGTCGCCTTGTCGCTTGTTCTGGTCACCTCCGCCATGCTATTCGTCCGGAGTCTGCAGAATCTAAAGAACATCAACGTTGGCTTTAAAACAGCTCAGCTCTTAAAATTTCAAGTGAATCCTCTTCAGGCCGGTTATTCGCAGGCGCGAATTAAAACGTTTGCAGAGGAACTGCGTCATCGGGTCGAAGCATTGCCCGCTGTCGAAAGCGCCGCTGTCGTAACTGTGCCGATCTTGCAGGATACAGACGAGGGCGGCGAAGTCACAATCGAAGGCGCGCCCGCTCGCAGCACTCTAGACGGCGGTCGCTATTCCTATAACGGGAATTCGGTAAGCCCCGAGTTCTTCTCCACCATGAAGATTCCTCTCCTGGAGGGCCGCCAATTCCTGGCCTCCGATTCTCTCGCCACGTCACAAGTCGCCATCGTGAATCAAACGTTCGCCAAGCGCTTTCTACCAGGACGGAACCCAGTCGGCGTTCACTTCGGCTTCGGAGAAGGGAACGCGGTGAAGATGACGGAAACAATCATTGGTGTTGTGGCCGACAGTGAGCACAGCACCATGCGCACGAAGATTCAACCCTTCATCTATTTGCCGTACTTAGCGGAAAACCAACTCTCGTCACTCACCTACTATGTTCGTGTTCGCTCGAATGAGCAGGCAGTTGCACCCAGCATCCTCACCCTCGTTCGAAACCTAGACCCTAACCTTCCCGTGAATCAACTGTCGTCCATCACAGACTTAATCGACGAGTCACTCTTTGTCGAACGGAGCCTCGGATATCTCTCCATCGGGTTCGCGGCTCTCGCCACTTTGTTGGCCGTTGTCGGTCTCTACGGCGTCATGTCGTACTCTGTCACCAGCCGTTATCGCGAATTAGGTATTCGCATGGCCATCGGCGCCACCCCCGATCACGTTCTTGCCATGGTGCTGCGTGAATCGGCTTATTTGGGTGTCGCCGGTGCGTTGTGCGGAATCCCATTCGTAATCGGCAGCGCAAACTACGTCCGGTCATCGCTCTACGGCGTTCAACCGCAAGACCCCGCCATTTGGCTGGCCGCCCTCGCGCTGCTGATTGCCGTTGCTGTCCTCGCGGGGTTCGTACCTGCCTGGCACGCTGCTCGCATTCATCCACATTCCGCGCTAAGAGCCGATTAAATCGGCAACGTCGAACGAATCGCGTTGAGTGGTGAATTCCCGCCACTTGAGACCGATATCAGCGAGATAGCAAACGTTGAGCATGACGTCTACGATCCCGTAGTCGTGGTGGCTGAAGCGCAAAACACCCAGACGGAACCTGTCGGGATCACGTTCGAATCCGCAGCAGCGGCGAATTCTGATCTCACAATGGCACTCGATGCAACAGCCGCAAACCCATTTTTTGCGGGTGGATCTCTCAGCACCAGCCTCGGTCTCCTCACCATTACGGGAGCGCAGAATCTGAGTTTTGTGTCAGTGCCCGCCTCCGCGCCAGAACCAGGAACCTTAGGGCTTGGCTCGCTCGCAGGTCTGGGCGTTCTCATGGCGGCCCGACGTCGGCGCCAAGCGGCTTTCTCAGTTACAGGAGTGCCAACGCCCCCCAAGCCGAATGGCTGCACCGGAAGCTCGAATCCTACTTTGGCTCCGCGCGCACTCGTCTGCTCGGTTGGGGCGCTCGGCATCTCCTTTTCTCACCCCTCCAAAATCTGTTCACAAAACTTGCACATTTATTTNNCGGCTGTTCATCCAAATTTCCTTTCAGGAGTAACTCATGTCAGAACAAACTATTTCCGATGCAAAACTCGCCGCGAACCGGGAGAATGCTCAAAAATCGCACGGCCCGGCCACCGAGGCTGGTAAGGCCGCCGTTCGTCTCAATGCTTATAAAACGGGGTTAACCGGCGTCACCGTCGTCTTACCCGGCAGCGACTTCGCCTTCTACGCTGAGCATGTGAAGTCGTACCAAAAGCAATTCGAGCCCGTCGGCCCCGAAGAAAGCGCACTCGTTCAATCCATCGCCGATATCCGTTGGCGCTTAAACCGAATTCCCGGCTTGGAACAAGCCATCCTCGCCACGGGTGCCCCCGACGTCATCGCACAAAGCCCGTCGCTCGCCGTCCCCGAGGCGCACATGGTCCTCGAGCTCGCCATTCGCCGAGCGCACGAAAAGGAACTGCGCAATTTGCACTTGCAGGAAAATCGCCTCGCGCGCCGCCGCGAACGCGAAGTGGCTGAACTCAATCGTTTGCAGGAAGCGCGCAAAGCCAGGGAAGAAGAAAAACTGGCCGAAGCCGCTCAAGCCGACTTACTGGCTCAACATACGAAACAAAAACTCGCCGCCATCCCGGGAGTTGGGTTTGATTTTTCAACTACCCGTTATGCCAAGTTTATGAGCCGCCTCACCCCCGTACAAAAGGAGAAACTGCTCAATCAGGCCATCGCGGAAGCGGCCAACGCATCCCAAACCCAGCAAGCCGCGGCGTAGAAACAGCAAAAGGTCACACGCGCGAGCGTCCCTGACCGCCGGATCTTGCCTCTAAAATAATTTCCAAGTGCTGCCCAAACCGTAGGGCGGGCATTCTTGCCAGCGGCCGCCTTTCCAGGCGGCCTTTTCGAGGTGTGTGCCAATCTCTCTTCGCCGAAAGGTGTTCGAAACGTTGGCCGCCCGTTGTTTGCCTCGTAAATAAGTTCCGAGATCCGCGCAGATTCCTCTTCGCCCGCAAGGTGTTCGAGGAGCTTTGCCGACGGTTGTTTGAAATCATATTCGCAGGATCTTCGCCTCGTCTGTAGTGTGTCCTGGGCCGCTCCTATTTTCATCCGCAGGGATGGCCCAGCGGGCCAAAGAGCTTGGCAACCGAATACTTCCTCCCCACGCCCACACCCGTAGTGTGTCCGGACGATGCCGAAACGGAGCTAGCAGCGTTAGCGACTAGGGGGCAATCATGGTCGCCACGTCCCACGTCGTATGCCCTTCCATGATTCACTAGTAGCAGCAGGTTCGCACCCGATGTCCTTCAAAAACTTGACGCTCGAATTTCAAGGCTCCATCGCCATCGCCACGCTCCACCGGCCGCACAAGCGCAACGCGCTCTCTCTCGAACTCATGCAAGAGCTCATCGGCCTGCTCGGCGTGCTCGAGCAAGATCCCGAAGTGCGCTGTGTCATCCTCGCCGCAGCCGGCAAAACCTTTTCCGCTGGCCACGATCTCAGTGAAATGGTCGGTTGCAAAGTTGGCGAGTATCGTCAGCTCTTCGAAACCTGCACCCAACTGATGGAAAAACTTCAATCGATTCCGCAACCCGTCATCGCCGAAGTGCAAGGCATGGCCACGGCCGCCGGCTGCCAGCTTGTGGCTACGTGTGACCTGGTTGTCGCCGCCGATGAAGCCACCTTCGCCACGCCCGGTGTCCGCATCGGCCTGTTTTGTTCCACTCCCATGGTCGCGCTCACCCGTGCCATCGGCCGCAAACGCGCCATGCAAATGCTGCTTACCGGTGATCCGATTGATGCCGAAACCGCCGCCGAATGGGGTCTCGTCAACTTTACCGTCGCCAACGATGAACTACGCGAGGCAACCCTCACGCTAGCCAAACGCATCACAGCATCCAGCGCCGTCACCATCGGCATCGGCAAGCACGCCTTCTATTCGCAAATCGATCTCGATCAGCAGCGTGCCTACGCCCTCACCAAAGAAGTGATGACCAACAACGCCATGGCCGCCGACGCACAGGAAGGAATGTCCGCCTTCCTAGAAAAACGCGCCGCCGCTTGGTCGGGCAAGTGAGCGGTTTACGCTGTCTCCACGCTTGCTACCTGCTCCAAACCGCGCGCCTGAATCTCCATCTCGCGAATTTTGAACTTCTGAATCTTGCCGCTCAACGTTGTGGGAAACGTCTCGACGAACCGGACGTGCTCCGGAATCTTGAAGTGGGCAATCTGCCCTTTGCAAAACGCTTTGATCTCGTCCGCTGTAGTGCTCTCGCCCGCCTTCAGCTTGATCCAGGCCAGCACCGTCTCGCCTAACCGTTCATCCGGCAAACCCGTGACGTGCACTTCCGCTATTTTCGGATTCGTGTACAAGAACTCTTCAATCTCGCGCGGATACACATTCTCGCCGCCGCGAATCATCATGTCCTTCGCCCTGCCTGTCACCTTGAAGTAGCCGTCTTCGCGCATCACTCCCAAATCGCCCGTGCGAAACCAACTGTCCGCATTCACCGCTCGCGCCGTCGCTTCAGGCTCGCCGTCGTAGCCTTTCATGAGCATGTAGCCGCGCGCGCAAATCTCGCCCTGCACCCCCGCTTCCACCACCTCACCCGTCTCTACACTCACAATTCTCAACTCCGTGCAAGGGATCGGCTTGCCCACCGTATGCACGCGACGGTCAATGGCATCGTCGATCTCCGACATCGTGATAATCGGCGACGTCTCCGTCAACCCATAACCAATCGACATCTGTTCGCAATGCATATCGCCAATCACGCGCTTCATCACTTCCACCGGGCACGGAGCACCCGCCATCATTCCCGTCCTTAAGGTCTTGAACGAGAAGCGTCCAAAATCCGCGTGCTGCAATTCCGCAATGAACATTGTCGGCACTCCATAGATCGAAGTCGCGCCTTCTTCATCAATCGCCGCCAGCGTCGCACCCGCATCGAAAAACGCGCTCGGCAAAATCAAAGCCGCTCCGCTCGCCAGCGCCGCCATCGTGCCAATCACACAGCCAAAGCAATGCGCCATCGGCACCGGCACGCAAATACGGTCGCGCTCCGTGTACCGCAGCCCGCGCGCAATCAGCAGCCCGTTGTTCACCAGATTGCGATGCGTCAGCAAGATTCCCTTAGGCGAACCCGTCGTGCCCGAAGTGTATTGAATGTTGCAGACGTCGTTCTGCGTCGCCGCCGTCGTCACGCTGGGCGGTGCTTCCCGGACCTGCCGCCATTCCGAACTCCCGAAAGCAATCACCCTCTCCAACGCCGTCCCTTTACGCGCTTCCGACAGAATCTCCAGATAGTTCGCCCGGTTGTCGCTCTCATGCAGAAACAAGGCCTTCATGCCGGATTTACGCAGAATGTACGCGAGTTCATGCGCCCGGCTCGACGTATTCACGTTCACCAGGACCAACCCGGCACGCGCGCACGCAAAATGCACAATCACCCACTCCACGCAATTCGTTGCCCACAAACCCACCCGGTCGTTCTCGCGCAAACCCATGTCGCGCAAGCCACGGCCCACACTGTCCGCCGCTTTCAGCAACTGTCTCCACGTCAATCGCTGTTGCTGTTGGCGCGCCACCACCGAATCCTGGTTCGGCCAGCGCTGTGCCGTTTCCGCTAGTTGTTCGCCAATCGTCAAATCGAGCAGCGGCCAATCCGGCCCCTTCGCGTAGCTCAGCAATCCAGTCCTCCTGTCACTTTCCCGCCGATTCTATCCCAATCCTTCTCCTCGATTCGTCATACTGTTAGTGAAACGTAATGAAGATCATTGTTTCTGTTAAGCAGGTGCCGTCTCGTGACTCGGCGCTCAAAGTGAACTCTGCCGGAAAATGGCTCGATGATTCCGACCTTAGCTTCGAAATGAACGAGCCCGACGCCTATGCTCTTGAAGAAGCCCTACAACTCAAAGAAAAGCTCGGCGGCGAAGTGGTTGTGCTCAGCGCCGGTCCCGAACGCGTCACTCAAACCATCCGCGAAGCTTTGGCCAAAGGGGCCGACCGCGCTATCCATGTTGAAGTAGAAGAAGACGGTGCACTGGATGCTCTTGCCACCGCGCAAATTCTCGCTAAAGCGCTCGAAGGCGAATCTCCCGATCTGATCCTCACCGGCCTCCAGTCAGACGATTTAGGCTACGGCCAAACAGGCGTCGTACTGGCCGAACTGCTAGGTTTCGCCCACGCCACCATCGTCATGGAAGTCGAACCACTCGGTGCCACGGTGCGCGTCAAGCGCGAACTCGAAGATGGTTGGTTTCAGAATGTCGTTCTGTCTCTCCCCGCGGTTCTCACTATTCAATCCGGCATCAAGAAACTCCGCTACGCCACGCTCATGGGCATCAAGAAGGCCAAAACTAAAGAAGTGAAAAAGATACCAGCCGCCGCTACCAAGTCTGCGGCTCAGATTGACAAAGTTTATCTTCCACAGCGCAACAAACAATCGCAGATCCTCACCGGCGACCCGAAAGACGTAGCCAAGCAGTTGGTCGAAAAACTCAAGTTTGAGGCGCGGGTGATATGAGTGTCTTAGTTGTTTTGGAACAGAACGCGGGTAAGTGGAACCGCATGTCGTTTGAAGCCCTCGCCGCCGGCAAGACGATTGCCGACGCGCTCAGCGTGCCCCTACACGCCGCTGTGCTCGGCTCTTCGGCTGAGGCGCTAGCCAAAGAAGCCGCCGCGTATCCTCTCGCCAAAGTGTTCGCGGTGCAGCATGAACTCCTCGCGCATTACACGCCCGATGGCTACACTGCCGCCCTCGAACAGCTCATTAAGTCAGCCAAGACGGAAGCTGTTGTTTTCCCGCACACTTATCAAGTGCGCGACTACGCTCCGAAACTAGCCACTCGCTTCGGCCAGGCTTTCGTGAGTGACGTTGTCGATATCAAGTCGGAAGGCGGCAAAATCTCCTTCATCCGGCAGTTGTTCCAAGGCAAACTCAACGCCTCCGTCGAAGTTGCCGGCGAACCCCAATTTGTCTCCGTTCAAGCCGGTGCGTTCCGCACAGCCGACTCGGCAGCCACCGCATCCGCGACTGTCGAAACCTTCTCGCCGCAACTCGACGCCGCCAAAATTCGCAGCAAGCCCGAAGATCCTTTCCGCGAAGCACAGCGGTCGGTCGACCTGAGCGCCGCCGAACTCATCGTCTCCGTCGGTCGCGGCATCAAGGAAAAAGACAATCTGCACGTGGTAGAAGAACTTGCTCAGGCTCTGGGTGCCGAACTTGCGGCCTCCCGCCCCATTTGCGATAACGGTTGGCTCCCCATGGAGCGCCAAGTCGGGAGTTCCGGACAAACTGTCTCGCCAAAGGTATACTTCGCCATAGGCATATCCGGCGCCATTCAGCATCTCGTGGGTATGAAAGGATCGAAAATGGTAGTGGCGATCAACAAAGATGAGAACGCGCCGATTTTCGAAACTGCCGACTACGGAATTGTTGGTGACTTGTTCGAAGTCGTCCCAGCGCTCGTTGAGGCTATCAAGAAGGCAAAAGCATAATAAATTTCCGATGACCAATTCCATTCTCCGCGGGCTGCTAATTGCCGCCGCCCTCTTCGCCCTTGCCAGTTGCGAAAAGCCTGTATCCGGCGATGTGGCCGCTACCGTGAACGGTCGTTCTATCTCGTATACTTCGCTCGATCGCGCTATCGCAATTGAATTCCCGGCATCGAGTCAGAAGAACGTCACTTCCGATTCATCAGTCCAGTTGCGGCTGGAAGTCCTCCGCGCCCTGATCGATCAGGAGATCATGCTGCAGCGCGCCGAAAAGGATGGCCTCCTCGCCTCCGATTCGGAAGTCGACACCAAGTTCAACGAATACAAAGCGCCCTTCACTACAGAAGAACTCGAAAAAGAATTTGAGAAGCGCAAAATGACCGAAGCGGATTTCAAAGCCGAGCTCCGCCGTCAATTAAGCCAGGAAAAGCTTTTCGCCAAAGAGATCGGTTCCCGCATCTCTATCTCCGACGCCGATGTAGCTGCCTTCTATCGCGCCAACAAAGCGAGTTACAATTGGCCCGAAAATACCACGCATCTGGCGGAGATTTTCGTTTCCGCCACGCCAGACGCCAACGTGATCAATTTGAAAAACAACAAGGCGCAGAACGATCAACAAGCCCACGACAAAATTTTGAAGATCGAAGCCAAGCTACGCCAGGGTGAAGACTTTGCCACATTGGCCGCCGATTACTCAGAAGACGAGTACGCATCCATGGGCGGTGACGCAGGCTTCATCCCCGAATCCACCTTTGAGAAAAAGGGCGACCCCGAACTGCGCCGCCAGATCCTGAATATGACGCCCGGCCAGATTTCGCAAGTGATCAAAACGGCCGATGGTTATCACATCGTCAAGCTCATTTCGCGCGAAGTAGCCGGCCAGCGCTCGTTTACCGATCCCCGTGTCCAGGAACAAATCCGTAGCGAACTGTTTCGCGGCAAACAGCAGATGCTTCGCGCCGCTTTCTACGAAGTGGCCCGCAGCGAAGCGAAAATCACCAATTACTACGCCAAGTCCGTCCTCGACAATCGCGACAAAAAATAAGCTTAGACCCGCCGCTTAGTTCAAAATCGGTGTCGGCTCAGGTTCCGGGCAAAGTCTCGCTATCGCTTCTGTCAGTTCGCCCACGTCAATCGGCTTCGAGACAAATCCGTCCATCCCGGCGGCGAGGCAGCGCTCCCGATCTCCTGCCATCGCATTTGCGGTCAGCGCAACAATCGGAATCCGGCCTACCCCATTCTCAAGCCGGCGTATCGCCTGGGTCGCTTCGAAACCATCCACTTCCGGCATCTGCACGTCCATTAGGATCAGGTCGAAGGTGTTCCTTTCAAACGCGCTAATCGCTTCCCGTCCGTTGATCGCTATTGTCACGGAATGTCCCTGTTTCTCAAGCAACCTTCGCGCCAGCGCCTGATTCACCTTGTTGTCTTCCGCCACCAGAACGCGCAACGGCCGCAACGCCGCCGCAGTGTTTCTGGTCTCGCGCAACGTGTGGCGCGTGATCAATTCGTTCCCGCTCTTTGAGCGCGCACTTGCTTCGGTTGAGAACAGCCGCTCAATCGCCTGCAACAAATCGGAACCTTTCAGCGGCTTCGCCAGATAAGCCTCAATGTTCAGTTCCCGGCAGCGGGCCGCATCCCCACGCAATCCCATCGAAGTCAAAATCGCAATCTTGATTTCTGACTCTGCCCAGCGCTGCCGAATCTTCGCGGCCACAGTAAAGCCGTCCATTTCCGGCATCTGGATATCCAACAGAACCAGGCCGAAATGCTGCTCTTCGAGCAATCGCATCGCCTCTCTGCCATTTTCCGCCGAACAGTGTTGCATTCGCCAACCGCTCAATAACGCTTCCAGCAATCGCCGGTTNNCGAGCCAAATCCGGCCGCCCATGAGACCGACCAACTGCTTCGAAATCGATAATCCTAATCCTGTGCCTCCATAACGGCGTGCAGTTGAACCATCCGCTTGCTCAAATGCCCCAAAAACCGCTTTCTGCTTATCAGGCGCAATGCCAATGCCGGTATCGCGAATGTAAAAGTGCAAAACAAAGCCATCGTTTCGCAGTTCCTCCACCGCAACCCGTATTGCCACCTCTCCCTGTGCCGTGAATTTGACCGAGTTCCCAACCAGATTTAAGATGATTTGCCGCAGCCGTCCCGGATCTCCAATTACGTTAGCCGGCACTTTGTCATCCACTTCGTAGACAAGCTCCAAGCCCTTCTCGTGCGCCTTAACCGCAATACTGCGCAACGTTTCCGCTAGCGTATCTCGCAAACAGAACGGAATTGGATCCAAATCCATCTTGCCCGCTTCGATCTTCGAAAAGTCGAGAATATCGTTGATCAAGTTCAGCAGCGCGTGCGCCGAGGTTTTCACCATTGACAGATAATCTCGCTGCTCCACTGTCAAGTCAGTGTCCAACGCTAACTGAGTCATGCCCAAGACGCCGTTCATTGGCGTACGAATTTCATGACTCATATTCGCCAGAAACTCACTCTTTGCCCGATTCGCTTCCTCGGCAGCCGCCTTCAAGGAAGCGGCCTCCGCCAACTGTCCACGAATCGTATTCGTTTGTTTCTGGACACGCCTGCGTAGCACGATCGCCCACGAAAGCGCTCCGAAAATGGCAATCACTGTAAAGCTCACCACATAGAGCGCATTTCGCGCTGTCCACCAAGATGGCCTTTCCACAACCACTAAATCTGCGCTTGATCGCAATAGCAGTTGAAACTCCTTTGGCGTGTGCCGGTCTTCACTCACTTTGATCAGAGCAACGCCTGTCAACTGAACCGTGCTGCCGTCTAAGAAGGAAGCCAGCTGTTTTCCACCCGACACTTCAGGCAAAACCGCTCGATAGACAACTCCGTCCGAGGATAGTTCTAAAATCTCATCGCCACCCTGGAAAATCTGGCTTAGCAGCTTTCCGCGGAGCTGTACAAGACCGGCGTCGTAATCGCCCGAAAGAGCCTGTTTAGCTGTCAACGCCACGGGCGAAACCGGGCCAGCAGTGCCAATTGGTCGAAAGATTGCATCTTGCAGCACCGGTGAATACTCATTCGGCATAGCAAACCCAGCGACATCCACAGGCTGACCCACGTTCACCGGCACCGATTGCGTAGTCGTGATCGCCATGCCCCCTGTAGAATCTCGTATAAACAACCAGCGCCCCGGCCATTGCAACGTTACAATGCCCTGTACTCGCACGCGGTGACCCGGCTTCTGTCTGGGTGCAAACTGCAAAAGATCGATGATCGGTTCCACCTTTTGCGAAAATGGGTCTGCTCCGCCCGGTTCACTCACCTTGATTTGACTCAGATCCGGCGTAAGAAATCGAAAGCCTGTGACCTGCCGCTTGGGGTTAAAAATTGGACCGCAGTTGCCACTGACCCACACCCGCGCATCCACCAATTTTTCAAATCCGGGCTGTCTTCCCGGCATAACAACGTCAAACCGGATATTGCCTCTTACCATGGTCAGCGTGGAATAATCCTTTTCGAAAGAAGCCGCCCGCACAATGCCGTCGATGCTCAACCACTGGCCATCCTCCACGCCACTCAGCAGTTTGTCCAGTGTGGTTATTCTCGCTGCCGGTAGCGGACCCTTACCCAGCACTCGGATTGTCGGCTTGTCCAAGACCGGGGCAAATAGACCATCGCCGCTTACCCCCTTAACCTCAACAAGATCACCCGCGAATAGGGAAAGTCCGGGAAGATGCGTTGCATCTACGTAAATAGAGGCTGTCGAATCACGAATGAACAGATATCCAAATTTAGGGTCAAAGTAAGTGACAACGCCCTTAAGTTCTACTGGATAGGCCCGCCGCGCCTCCAGTCGCGAAAAATTGCGGATTTCCAAAGCGTTGGTAATAGTCTGAGCGTCCGCAGCGAAGCAGGCGGCGAAAAGGCCGAATAACACCAAGCTGTACGCTACTTGACGCTGCTTGGTAAGACGCTCTGGACAAACCACTAAACGGTTATCGGCCTAAAAAGGGTTTTTATTGAGGCTTCGGGCTTTACTGCGCCTTAATTCCCTTCATAACTTCGGCTGAAAGCTCTTGATAAGCCACGTCCCCAAACGCACCCGCGTACTTCCATAAAACCTTACCATTCGGATCAATCAAGACAAGATAAGCAGCCTTCGGATCTCGAAATCCCACGCGCTGCTTCCAAACATCTATTCCGCCGTAAACCGTAATGACATTCTCCTGATCCGCCTTCGGTGTGCCGCGCCGCATCCCGCTGTCGATGAACCACTTGCCCAGTACTGCCATCCCGCCAATCATGGGCACTTCAAAAAACGTTACCTTCGGATTCTTGCCAAACTGAGCGCGAAACTTCTTCGCCCACTCCTCCACCTCAAACCGCGAGTCATAGGTAAAGCCCAGTAGAAGTAACGCTACGCGTCCACTCGCCGCCTCAGGAAGAACAGCGCTACGTCCAGTGAGGAATTCGCCGCGCAGCGTTGGCAGTGTATCGCCAATCGTAATCGCAGGCACCGCTCCAGCGCCGATCGCCGACAGGCCTCCCAATAGAAAACTCAGCATCAAGACCCTCATGAATCGTAGATTCCCACTCTATGGATGCAGCGAAATCCCATGCGCGGTCACGAATTTCCGGAAACTTGTCCCTGTAAACTTCCTATGTGGACACTTCCGGCCTCATCATCACCCGCGAAACGTTTTCCTGTGCCGACAATTTCGCCATGCCGGCCTACATCACACGCCCTTCAGACAGCGGCAAGCGACCTTCGTTGCTCTTCATCTACGAAGCCTGCGGCCTCAGTGAAGAGATGCAGCGCGTGGCCAACGATTTCGCGTCCGCAGGCTACGCAGTCATGGTGCCCGATCTGTTCAGCCGCGGCAGTTGGTTCTCCTGCGTCCGTCAATGCATTCACGATATTAAAGCGGGCGCAGGCCCCAACGTTCAGGATCTGCTCGATGCTCGCCAATGGCTCAGCACCCGCGATTTCGTCGATCCCGACCACATCGCCGTCATCGGCTTCTGCATGGGCGGCGGCTTCGCCCTCATTTTAGCCAAGACCGGCCTGTTCTATGTAGCCGCCCCGTTTTATGGCCAAGCCCCCGACCGTCTAGATGGTGCCTGCCCCATTGTCGCCAGTTACGGCGCGCGCGACAAACCCACCGCGCCCGAAATCGAAAAAATCAGGAGCGAAGTGAACCGCCTCAACATCCCCAATGATTTGAAACTCTATCCCGATGTCGGCCACAACTTCATGAACAACGCGCCAAACCGCGTGCTCGGCTTCCTCAGTTCCATTTCGCCTGTCCACGGAGGTTACAACGCAGAAGCTGCGGCCGATGCCCGCCAGCGCGTTCTCACCTTCTTAAAAACACACATGTAGCCTGGCGAGCTAATCTTGCGGGGGCTTCTTATGCCTCGCCTGCTTCCGCACCTGGCTCATATACTCCCGAATGTATTGCTGATACATCACCGGAATTTCGTCGCGATTAATCTCGCCTCCTAAATCCGCGTGCTGCCCTACCCGCTGTGAGTAATCCGTCTGTAGCCGCTGTTTGCCCGAGGGGTTTTCTACCATCACATCACCCGTGGCGCTGGCCGACCGTTTCCCAATAATCTCCGCCAGCTTGCCCATCGCTTTCAACTGCTCGGCGTCTTTCGTTTCCTTATCGCCGTCCTGACTCCCTATGCCCGAATGTGAATCAGACTTGCTCTTATCGGTCGATTGGTCTGACGATTTTCCTTGCCCAGCCTTGCTCTTCTCCTGCGTCTGACCTTGTGCCTGGCCCTGCGCTGATTGCTGTTGCTCGCTCGCCTCTCGGTTGGCCGCTGTCTGCTGCGCCGCACTATTCTGTTCCTTCGAGCCGCTCTGCTGATCGCCGCTCTTCTCTTCGCCTGATTTCTGCTCGCTGCTTTGCTGCTTGCCTTGACTATCGGGCCGCATCTTCGCCGCTAAGCTCGAAAGAGCATCTTTCATTCTGTCCAGCAAGCCATTCGAACTCTTGGGGCTATTCGGATCATCGCTACTTGGCTTTTGCGATCCGGCTGTCTTATCGCCATCGTCGCCCTGCTTTTCGCCCGCCTGCTGCTGCGCGCTGCCCGCTGCCCCTTCGCTGCTCTTCTTGTTGTTCTGATCGTCCTGCCCCTGCTTGCCCTCGCGCATCTCCGCTGGCTGATTCGGATTCTGTCCCGCGCCGGGCGTGTTCCCTTGCGCCATCGCCGGCGGTTGCTCCGCCCTCTGTGGGTCTTTCGCGTCCTTCTGGCCCTCGGCTTTCGGCGTGCTCCTCTGGCTGCGCGGCTCGTCCGAACCCTTGGCCTCGTCCCGCTGCTTCTTCGTCTCTTCTGAATCCTTATCCGTGCGTTCGAAGACTTCGCTTAAGTTGAGCGGAATCAGCGAATGTTGCAAGCTCAAGCTTTTTGTCACAAAATAACGCACGCTAAACAGACTTGCCGCCACCAATGCCAACGCACCCGCAATCGACCATAGCCGCCGCCCCGTGAACGGAAACGCCGCCGCCACATCTACGCCGCGCGCCGCACTCTCCGCACCCTTCAATTGATATTCGCTAATAGCGTCAGGGTGAGATCCCGGCAGCGTCCGCAAGAACCACGCTGTCGAGAGCGCATCTGCCAATTGCAACCGCCGGTCTAAAATCTGCGCCACCCGGTAATGCCCCAGCAAGCGCTGGCGCACTTGGTAGCCGGCAATGCCTAGCCCCACCGCGCCCAGCAATAACAGCCATTTCCAATCCAACACCTGCGTGCCCACCAGCAGCATAAGCACCAGCGCTGCCAAAACTACCGCCGCCGCAATCGCCGTGCGCTCCACCATCACCACCAGCAGCCGTCGTGTCCAGGCAGAACGTACTACTCCCTCTACCCGGCTTGTGTCTGACATGCCCAAATTATCCCACGCGAAAAAGCTCAAACAAAATATTCCAACTGCCGCTTCTCAATCGGGGTCGTTTTAAACTCGCCGTGGTTTTCGTCATAGCTGAACACAATTCGGGTGAGCAAAACTCCGTCCCGATTATGAATTTGCGCTTCCGCCGGCTGCTCCCGCTCGTTGTACAAAGTGGTAACAGCTGCAGCGCCAGCTACCGAATAGCTCGAGCTGCTTCCCTCTACCGCAAACGAATAAAGCATGTTCTCTTTTCCGGTGCAATATCCAGGTGCTGCGCTTTCTTCTTCCTCCCTCTCGCATCGTATTCGTAAGTCTCGGATACGCGCATCCCCGCAGCCGTCTCGTGTACGATCTTCGCTAGCCGACCCAAGGAGTCGTATTCAAAGAAAAAACTATAAGTGTTGCCCTTAGAATCTACGGACGGCGTCGCCACCAGCCGTCCCGCTTCGTCGTACTTATGGGTGCCGCTGCACTCCGAGCCATCCGGATTCTTAGCTCCATCGCGCAAACGCGCACCCGCCCACGCAGTTCCCCTTCATTCGGCCGCTTCCTATCCCAAAAGTATCTCGCAAAAAAATCGCCTCCCATTCCGCTCGGCCTTAATCTAACGATTGAGGATCACCCAATGTTGAAATGGAATGACGTTCTGACTTACTCCAAGCAAGGCAACCCGCCGCCCGACCATAAAGTCACCAAAACCGAAGCCGAATGGCGTCAGCAACTCTCGCCTGAACAATTTCTAGTCACTCGCCAAGCTGGCACAGAACGCGCCTTTAGTTCGCCCATGTGCAATCTTTTCGAGCCCGGCCTCTATGCCTGCCTCTGTTGCGACACGTTGCTCTTCGATGCCTCCGAAAAATTCGATTCCGGCACGGGATGGCCCTCCTTTACCCAACCCGTGACGCCGAACGCCATCGCTTATCACGCGGACAATAGCTACGGCATGACCCGCTACGAAACCGTCTGCAACACTTGCGACGCCCATCTAGGCCACGTGTTCCCCGATGGCCCCAAACCCAGCGGCCTTCGATATTGTATGAACGCTGTGGCTCTCAAAAAAGTCTCCCAGCCGCACTAGACTCTGCAAGGAGAAGGGACATCTGATCTAATAAGCACGTTCACTATATGAAGCCCCTTCTCCTCTGCTGTCTCACAGTTACCGCTCTCCAAGCCCAAACCTATCAACCCAATTGGGATTCTCTCGACAAGCGCGCTACCCCTTCTTGGTTTACCGACGCCAAGTTCGGCATCTTCATCCATTGGGGCGTCTACTCAGTGCCCTCCTATGCGCCCGTCATCCCCGGCAAACTCGCCTATGCCGAATGGTATTGGAACGCTCTTACCGAGGGCAAGAACAGTCCCAAAGCCAGCGCGATTCAAACCGGCACCTGGGCCTATCATCAAAAACAATACGGCGCAGATTTCCCGTACAAAGATTTCGCCCCGCAATTTCGCGCCGAACTTTTCGACCCCGATCATTGGGCTGACGTCTTCGCCCGCTCCGGCGCTAAGTACGTCGCTCTCACCTCCAAACATCACGAAGGCTTCGCTCTATGGCCCAGCAAAGAAGCGTCCGGTACCTGGGGCCGTCCCTGGAACGCTGTCGAAACAGGTCCCAAACGCGATCTGTTGGGAGATCTCTCCACCGCGGTCCGCAGCAAAGGTCTGCGCATGGGAGTTTATTATTCGCTCTATGAGTGGTACAACCCGCTCTGGCTCACTGACAGGCCACGCTATGTCAAAGAGCACATGATCCCGCAGTTCAAAGACTTAGTCACTCACTACAAGCCATCCATCATCTTCAGCGACGGCGAATGGGAAATGACCTCCGCTGAATGGCACAGCCCGGAAATGCTCGCCTGGCTCTACAACGAATCACCCGTCAAAGACGAAGTCGTCGTCGATGATCGCTGGGGCAAAGACACACGCCACAAACATGGGGGATATTGGACCACCGAATATACGCCCGGCATGAGCGGCATGGAGCACCCATGGGAGGAAAGCCGCGGCATGGGCTTTAGCTATGGCTACAACCGCGCCGAGCGCTTTGAAGACTATCACTCCAGCCGCGAACTTATAGTGATGCTCTCCGACCTAGTCAGTCGCGGTGGCAACCTGCTGCTCGACATCGGACCCGCCGCGGACGGCACCATCCCCGTGATCATGGAAGAGCGACTCATCCAAATGGGCAACTGGCTCAAGATCAATGGCGACGCTATCTACGGCACCAAGCCCTGGAAAGCTACTCGTCAGTGGACCAACGGCGAAGTGCCGAAGACCGACTACAACGCCGAATACGCCACCGTCTACGACATCAACGCTCTCGTGGCAGACCCCGCGCCTGGCAAAGCCCGCATCGAAGCGTTCTTCACTACCAAAGGCAACGACCTTTACGCGATCCTGCCGCGCTGGCCCGGTCGCCACTTCGATCTAAAGGACGTGAGTGGCGTCAAGTCAGTCACGTTGCTAGGAGACCCAGCTCCTGTGAAGTTCAAGGCCTCGCAGGGCAAGGTCGCCATTCAACTCCCAGACCTCCCAGAGTCTCTATTGGCGCAACCAGCCTGGGTTCTAAAAATAACTCACTAGGGGAGGGGGCCTTACCCCTCCAACAACCCACTCACCGTCTCGAATCGATAACCCTTATCTCTTAACCTCGGCACAATCTCGCGCACGGCCGCCATCGTATTCCCTATATTTGGCCTGATATTCGTGCCGCGTCCATCGTGCAAACAAACGATTCCCCCAGGCGAACTGCGTCCCAACACATACCCGCTAATTTTGTCGGCCGGCCATCGCCAATCAAAGCCAATCACCGTCCACATCACGCCCAGCAACAGCAACTGCTCTTGCACCTCGCGCAATCCCCACCACCGAAATCCATAGGGTGCGCGCATTAACATGGGCGTTACACCTGTCTCGGCCAGAATCACGCGCTGCGTCTCACTAAACTCCTGGCGAATGAACTCGCGCGATTTAAACGGCAACTTCGGATGCGAGTAAGAATGATTGCCAATCTCATGCCCCGCCGCCGCCACTTGGCCCGCTACATGCGGCAATCGCTTCACATGCATCCCGCATTGGAAAAACGTAGCCGCCACGCCTTCTTTCTCCAGATACTCCAGCAAATCCGGCGTGCTCTCGCTCGGCCCATCGTCGAACGTCAACGCAATCGATTTTCTCGTTCCTGGCCCTCGATACACGGAAGGCCCAAACATTTGCGAACTTTTCGAAACGCTTCCATAGGCGGATGCCGCTGACAGTCCGCCCAGCACTGCGCCCGCTGTAAACCCTAACGCTCTCGAAACACTCATGCGCTGTTCACTCTCCCGGCTTATCACGTGGTGGCGCAGACGCGTGGTGATCTCTGCGCACACGCTCGGTGTACATTTTCAAAAGTTCTGTGACTCTCTCTCTTCGTGGCGATTTTACTATGAAGCCAACGTGGTGCTTCTTCTTCATCCGCCAAACCAGTTCAGGCTCATTGAAATCGCCTGTATCCGGCCACTCTTGTCGCGCCAGCGATACCAGCAGTCCCGCTTGCTGCCGCGCTTGCTCTACCGGTTGATAGCTCTCGCCTCGCGCCGCCGCCGCTTCTACCTTCGCCCACTCGGTCCACATATTCAGTCCGCTGGCTGCCTCAATCAGATCTGCAATATTGGCGCCGCCCACCCTTGCCGACGTTTCCAGAAAATAAACCTCTCCGTCCGCATGCGCCTTGATGAACTCCGTGTGTGATACGCCATCGCGCAATCCAAATGCACTCAACACCGCTTTGTTCATTGCCCGCAGGCTCACATCGACGTCAGTGCCCGCTTCCAGCGTTTCCGTGGTGAAAATGCCACCTTCATTGGCCACCTCCAGCGGCGGTGTTCCGTACGCGCTCGAAATGGCGAAGACTACCTCACCGCCAAACCAAATCGAATCTACGTGGAAGATGTTGCCCGGCACAAACTGTTCCAGCACAAAATAAGCTTGCTCGTCACCCAACCGGTGGACGTTCTCCCAAACTTCTTCCTTGCTGTAACACTTCTTAATGCCCATCGCGCCCGCCATCAGTCTCGGTTTGAGGACCCACGGCGGCGGCACTTTCTCAAGAAAATCGGTAATGTCTTGATAATGAAACGTGCTGGTAAACGGCGGCACCTGAATCCCGCTTTCCGCCGCTCTCATGCGCATGGCCAGCTTGTCGCGGAAGTAGCGAGTCGCCGTTTCTCCAAAGCCCGGCAACCGCAAATGCTCCCGCAGCAGCGCCGCCTTCTCCAAATCGAAATCATCCAGCGGCACAATCCGCTCAATCTTTTCGGTCCGGCACAAATGGTTCACGCCCTGCACCATGTGCAGCAAGTTCCATTCGAACTCTTTGTCGGGCATGTAGTAGATCTCGTGGTACAGCCCTTCCGGCCACTTGCCCTGTAGACTCTGCGAGGTAAGCAGCAACACCCGGCATCCCTGCTGTTTCGCCTCTTCCAAAAATCGCTGGCCTTTTTCATAGCTCGCCAGGCACAACATCGTCAATGCTCGTTCAGCCGTCATGGTCAATGCCGTTCAGCATAGCGCCTTTCCTGTTACCATTGTCAGACGTCAGCGTAACTGTTTCGTTCCGTCAAACGAAAGAACACTTGGTATGGCCAAACTGGTTCTCAAGCACCTCCTCGCAATTCGTTGGTTTCACTGGATTAATTTCCCGATTCTGTTCCTCATGATATGGAGCGG
>PMQB01000295.1 GCA_003169195.1 Bryobacterales bacterium | reverse complement strand
CGCCGAGGCGGCCGGGCTTGCGGCGGTCGACTACGGGCCGGATGTTCAGGCGTGGCTGGAATCGACGCGCAACTTCTGGACGTATTTCTTCCGCAACTTCTGGAGGATTCGGGATGTGCTCGCGTTTTTGCGCGAATCTCGGGAACCCGGCACGCGGTGTTGGGGGGAGATGAGCACGATGTTGACCTCGTTGGTGGACGGGGCCGACCTGCTCTTGACCGGCGTGAGTTACGAGGAGCTTGCCGCCAACGTCGCGGAGTATCGCGACATTCCNNCCGTTGATCCGCTCGGCGATGAGGGTGTACGAGTGGGTGGTTTGGCGCGGGGTGAAGAAGGTCGAGGATTCGCAGCGCCGTGAATTGGGCCTCCCGAAGGTCACAGGCCCCGTGCCGCGACGGATCGCCGAACAAGGATCGCTGGAAATCCAGGCCTATGACGAGGTGTGTTTTCCCGGGCTTGCAGCTGAATGGGCGAAATCACATGGGCGGAAGCCCGCAGATGGGCCCTTTAATAGGCCCTTTGTCGGCACCCTGACGTTGGAGTCGCCGACGGATGCCGATGAGGAGGTCGCCTCGTGGATGGCCGCCGGAACACCGCCGATTTTCTTCGGGTTTGGCAGCATTCCGGTCGAATCTGCCGCCGACACGATCGCCATGATCGGCAGGGCCTGCGCGCAGTTAGGCGAGCGGGCGTTGATTTGCGCCGCCGCATCTGATTTCAGCAACGTGCCCTGTTTCGAGCACGTCAAGGTGGTAGCTGCGGTGAATTACGCGGCGATCTTTCAGGCCTGTCGTGCCGTTGTGCACCATGGTGGTGCCGGCACCACGGCCGCGAGCCTGCGCGCCGGAGTTCCCACGTTGATCCTGTGGATGGCGGATGTTCAGGTGGTATGGGGAGCCGCGGTGAAACGACTCAAGGTTGGCACCGCCCGGCGCTTTTCGACCGCAACCGAGAAATCACTAGTCGCGGACCTACGGACCATCCTG
Source organism: Bryobacterales bacterium (assembly GCA_003169195.1). Lineage (GTDB taxonomy): Bacteria > Acidobacteriota > Terriglobia > Bryobacterales > Bryobacteraceae > Bog-105. The sequence continues at coordinate 7,690 of PMQB01000295.1, read as the reverse complement.
GCCCCGCAATACCTCACCCGGGCCCGCGAGATCGCCACCCGGATGACCGAACCCGCCAAAAGCGTTGCGGCCGCAGCCGATCTTGTGGAGAACTTTGCCCGCCTCAACCGTGTTGGCTGATCGGCGACGGAGTTAAAAGTTCCCGTGTTGGCGTTTTCGGGATGGCATTTGTCAGGTCCTTTTCAAGGGTCGTCAGGTTGCGAAATGCTCCTGATTGACGTGCGTGGCCACTCGCAGGGCGTTGGCCGCGACCGTCAAACTGGGATTCAAACCGGTGCTGGACGGAAAGAAGGAGGCGTCCACCACATAGAGGTTGTCCACTTCGTGCGCCCGGTTTTGGGCGTCGAGCACGCTGGTTTTGGGATCGGTACCAAAGCGGCACGTCCCGCAGACGTGGCCCAGGTTCGCGTTGTCTTCCCCGCTGCCCAGAGAGAAATTGCGAAACGGCTGCAGTACCTCTTTGAGTTGGCGCAAAAACTCCGCGCGGCGTTCGATCTCACTGGGATGTAGGCGGTATTGCATTCGTAGCCGCTGACGGCCGTCCGTGCTGGGCCGGTCGTAAGGCAGGACGCGGTTGTCGAGGTAGGGCAGGTCTTCGGTCATCGCGGCCAGCACCAGTCCGCCGGTGAAGACCCGCTGGTAGATCTGGCGAACCGCCGGGCTCTTGAGGCGCAGCGCCTTGCCCCGCAAGTCGGGCCGGTTGGTCACCCACTGCATGGGCGGTATCGCGCCGAATGATTGCACGGTGCCATATTTCTGCCCGTCGGAGAAATAGAAGTCGTTGAGCCCGATCTCCTTGTTCGCGGCCGTGATCTTGGAATCGCGTTGCGGCCAGATCTCGATCGGGTCCAGGAGATGACGCATCAAGTTGCGCCCCACCCAGTCTGAGCCGTTGGCCAGTCCGCGCGGCCACTCGCCGGACCGGGAGTTGAGCAACAGCACCGGGGTGGCCAGCGCACCGGCGGCCAGCACCACCACCTTGGCCTTCACGTGCATTTCGCGGTGCGAATGGCGGTCGACAAAATGCACGCCATTCGCAAGGCCGGTGTTCTTGTCAATCGTTACTTCGCGGACAATGGCATTCTCGACAATGTCTAACTTGCCTGTTGCCAGTGCATCGGGCAAAAGAAGATTGATTGAACTGGCGAGGCCGTCTCTGCCCAGCGCCGTTCGCCATTTGGAAACCTGAATACCGCGTTTGGTGGCTGCTGCGGTTACTTGCTTAATGCTGGTGGTATCTTCCGATGCGGCGAATTCCACGAAATTGCCGTCGGGGAATTGCGGCCATCCTTCCTTGCGGCCTGTGACCCGGAAGATCTCTTCGACGCGCGAATAGAACGGCGCCACATCATCATGGCTGATGGGCCAGTTCTCGCCTGTGCCATCGATATCGGCAGCTTTGAATTCGTAATCGCTCAAGCGAAAAGACTGCCGCGCCCAGAACAGCGAACGTCCACCTAACAGACGAACGCGCACCCAGTTATAGACGGCGTCGGGCGGGTGCGTGAAAGGCACTTCCTTTTCATCCACCCACTGGTTAGCATTGAATTCGTCCGCTTGATAAACGTGCGGCAACCTTCCCGGCTCACCAAAGCCGCGATAGGGCAACTCGTGCGCCGCCTTCTGCGCGCGATCTTGTTCGTAATCGGCTTGCGGCCCGGCGTTCAGCATTAGACACGAAATACCGTGGCCCGTAAGAATATTGGCGGCCATCCCGCCAGAGTGGCCGGAGCCAACGATCAAGACGTCGTACTGTTTAATAGGCATTTTGGTTAGGCTCCCACTCGCGGATCAATTGGCTTCCAATACATGCGGCGGCCGGAGTTGAAACGGCCTCGACCGCGGGCGGGCGCTGCGGCAGCCCACTCGGCAGAATTCGTAGTCGCGATGCGCAAGTCTCCGTGCACCTGCGTCATGAAGTGCTGCATGGGATCTTTCGGTACATCTTTATCCCAAGCGCGCGCTACCAGGAGCGGCCGGATAATGGAATCGGCCTGCTTGGCATCGAGTTCAGCAAAAGACTTATGGAAATGCTTCTTCGCGGCCGCGTTTAGCCCATCCAAACCTTCGCGATAAAGCACTTGGCTCGGCGCAGGGGACCGCGAAATCAGAAAATCCAGAAACTCGGGAGCATGCGCATCCAGCGCGCCCGGGTTGTTCTTCATAGGCGGCACCAGAATCTCGGCCAGCTTATTCAAAGCCGAGAACTGCGCGGGATTGAAGAATCCCGTTACCGTCTCAGCCGCGGAATCCGGCAGGGTGAGCGCAAATTTGGGCGGGTTCTGCCCACCTTGCGCTGGCCGTGCAACCGGAGCGGGCGATTGTGGCGTAGCGGGTGGTGGCGCAACTTGTTCAGCCACCACGGTAGTTGCCGGTACAACCAGCAAGCTTTGTACAAAATTTCGACGTTTCATGGAGAGTCCCAATGAATTATTTCACAACCAACTGATCTGATCGCCCGGTAAAAGCGGTAATCCCAGTTGCACCGGATCGGTAGGGTCGATCTTCACGTTGATTAAGCGGCCCCGGTACATTCTCTTCATTGAAACGTGTTGCGGAGATTTGGTGACAACACTCGACAGCGAGCTTCCCCAATTCGTCAGTTGCTGCTTGCCATTCACGATGACGTTCATTTCCAACGAAACAGAACAAGCTTCGGGGAACACCGCGCAGTGGGTGGACACGCCGCCGCAAACTTTTTGAGGATCAGTCAACTGAGCAGAAAGGTCATTCAACTCAGCGAGCGAATTCGCAGCCAAAAGGACCGAGCTGTTTTCGCCGCTTTTACTGTTGAACAGGATTTCGAAATAGAAACGGTAGTAACGAAACTTCATCTGGGTTGCAGAAATTAAGTCTTGGACTGGAGTATCGCCTTCTGGTCGATTCTTCATTGGCACCACAGCAAGAAGCCGAAGTCCGTCCTTGGTCACCATGTAGTTCGCCACCTCGGTGCCCAAGTAGCCTTTCAATCCTTTTCGCGACGCCCCTTTTTCGTAGTATGCATTTTCCACTCGCAGTCCCAATCCCGGCCGGAGGTCAACGGATGGATGGCCCGGTTCAAAACCACTATAGTTGCCGAGAATCTCACGAAAAGGCGTTTCGCGGGAATCGGGAGATCTTAAAACATAGCTAGGAGTGCGCGGCAACACCTGATACGCGCGCGTGCACGAAAGCAAGCAGATTGCAATTATAGGAAGAGCAAGTGAGCGTAGCGGCATCTCACTTTCCAGGGTGGAGGGTCAGCCTCTGCACGCGCCAATTCAAAATTTCCGCAACGTAGAGTTCATTCTCCGACGGACACGCCATTTCGTGTATCCAGCCAAACTCTTTAGGCATGCGTCCGCTGGAGCCGAGCATGCCCAAGACCTCTCCACTGAGGGAGAGTTTGTAGATACGTCCAGGGAATCCATCGGCTGCGTAGAGAAACTGATTCGCGCCGGGAGTAATGCAGATGGCCCATGGTGAGCCGCTTTGCTGACTGAGAGCCGTCTGCGGCGTTGGACGTTCACCCATCCAAGGTTGTGCATCGTCAGGAACGGGCACATCGATCTTGATCTCGCGAACATAGTCGCCGGATGGTTTGAAAACCTGGATGCGCCGATTGCCGCGATCGGCTACGTAGATGTTGCCGTCATTGTCGGTAGCGAGACTGTGCGGCGTGTTGAATTGGCCAGGCGCGCCGCCAGCGCTGCCCCACTGTTTGACCCAGTGACCATCTTTGTCGTATTTCGCCACGCGCGAATTGATATAGCCGTCGCTGATAAAGATGTTGCCGTCAAGATCCCACGTGACGTCAGTCGGTTGGCGAAATTGCCCGTTGAGAGCCGGGCGGGGAGGATTCACGCGAGTCCACGGCGTCGCTTCATCGGAGGCTTCTTTCTTGCGGCCAAAGACCATAGTGACGTGGCCTTGCGGGTTAAATTTGATGATCATGTCGGAGCCTTTATCAATAGCCCAGATGTTGTCATCCTTGTCTATCTTCACTGCGTGAGCGTACGACCACGCGTAGAGATTCCTGCCAATCTCACGGAGGAATGCACCGTTAGGAGCGAATTCGAGCAGTTGGGAGGCGGTGGCGCCATAGGCGGGGCCAGTCGAATTGCCGCGAGAATAGACGAAGATGTGTTTCCTCGAGTTGACGGCGACGCCCGCCACTTCGCCTAGGTCCAAGTCAGTGGGCAGCTTGAGAAAATTGGTATCAGCCTCAAACGGAATTTGCGGCGGATTTGTCTGCGCAAAGAGACTGGAGGCGAACAACGTGAGTGCGAGAACGGAGAGACGATGCATGTTGCAACAGCATATTACAGCGCATTCTCAAACTGCTCAATAACGGGCGCGGGGGCAGCAGGCACCACGGTGTTGAAAAAGACAAAGCGCGCTAGTAGCGCTGAAACGACGAGCGCCGAGGCCGCCATATAAAAAGTAGCGGCATAACCAAAGTGCAACGCGACCGCCCCAGCCGTAAACGAACTGACTCCGACGAACAGATCATAGAACGCACTGAGAAGACTGATGACGGAGCCATGCTGCTGGCTGGGCGTGCGGCGGAGCACAGTGCTGGCGACGCTGGCCCAGGGAAAGGAAAAGCCAAATCCCAGGATAACGGCGGCCGTAACCGCGAAGAATGGATGCGGCGCCAAGCCTAACATGATGAGTCCTACGGCCATGAATACAAGGCCAATATAGAAAGTGATGCTGGGGTGGATGCGGTCAGGAAGGCTGCCCAAAAAGAAGCGTGAACAAAGAATGGTGATGGCGTATGCGGAGAAGGCGGCTGGACCAGAGTTGCCGTGAGTCGTTAAGTGAAGAATGAGAAAGCCGGTAATGACCGGATAGTGCACATTAACAAAGCCAATGGTTAGCCCGGGCATGAGGACGGACTTAGGGCTGAGTCGCTTCACATGATGTGGCGACGGGCGAAAATCTTCGCGAACGGTTAGTGAAAACAAACATCCGGCCGTGGCCGTAACAACTTGCAGCATGGCGGCGTGCTGGAAGGAACCAACCCAGTGACCGACGGCAGGCCCGGCAGAAACTCCGCCCCAGATAGCACTGCTCAAATAGCCGAGTGTTTGGCTGCTTCGGTGAACACCGGCCACTTCAATCGCCCATGCCGCCGCGCCTGTATACAAGCAAGCTTCACCGAAGCCCTGGAGTCCGCGACCTAGAAAAGCGCCAGCCAGATGCAACGGAAGCAAGTAAGCCACACCGGCCAGGGCACAACTCACCAGTCCGGTCATAAACGTGATTTTGCGGCCGCGCCGATCGGCGAGGGGCCCTGAGAAGAAGCGGCTGCCGAGTGCGACGAAAGAGAACGTGCCAATGACAAGGCCAACAGTAAAATCGGAGCCACCCAAGTCATAGCGCACGTGGGGCGCCATGGCAGGAAGCACGCTTCCCATTCCTAAGAACCCTAAGAATGTAGCGATGACCAGTCGCCAAAAGCGTGGCGAAAAACTTGTTTCGGCGGACCCCATTGTTAATTAAAGTGTACTGAGGAAGAAAATCGTTTACTTTTGCCAGACTCGAACCCAATCAACAGTGAGCGTGAGGATCTCCGCGCTCACGCCGGTGAGGTCACCTGTTTTCCAGTCACTGCCCTCCTGCATGCTGAGGACGAGGAAATAGTCCTGATGGTCGAAGATGTCATAAGTAGCTTCCGTGTGAAGGGGGACGTCGTCGAAAAACCACGTGACGCGTCCTGGAAGCCAGAGCAGACCGTAGGTGTGAAACTGCGAAAAGTCAGTTGAGCGCGCAAGAGCGAAGTGATTGTTGGGAGAACTGTTTTCTACGTCGCGAGCGCCGTTCCAGCGGTGAATGGTTCCGAAGAAGGTATGTGGTTCAGTGCCTTGCCCTTCAAAAATATCGAGTTCGCCCGTTTCGCGCTGGCTTTGATTAATTGCGGGTTGAATTGGAATCAGCCAGAAGGCAGGCCACGCACCTGGCTGCGGTTGCCACTTCATCCGAGCTTCGAAATAACCATACCGCCAAGCGTGATAGTGGGGGTTATTGCGAGAGAATGTTGCGATGCTCGAATCTGGCTGGGGCTGCCCGCGCTTCCATATTAGGGATAGCTCAGACGCAGAAAATACAAAATTCTCGCGGGGTGCGTGATGCTTGCTGAACCACACGCCCTCGTACCAAGTGTTAGGCTGCTGAGCGCGACCGCCCTCGGCGAGGCCTAGATCGTCAGTGTTGAAATCGTCAAAAAGCACCAAACGGTAGTCGCGAAATGCCGCCGGAGGCGCGCTGAAAGCGGGGTGAAGTCCTAGAACGAGAAAACAGTACGAAGCGTATGCAAGGCGAATAACACCGAGACGGGCCGACAATTGGATCTGAATCATGACTCTTGCGCAGGATGTTCCTCCATCTTAGCGGGATTTATGGTACGTTTGCTGTCCGCATAAGTTAGTCCAAATTGACGAAAAACCAATCAATTTCAGGCTTTGGGTGCGCAGCTTGCTTATCAAGAGTGGGTTGATGAAGGCGAGAGTTTTGAGGAATATCCTTCATAATTCATAAATGTTGGGAAAGATTGGCTTGTTTATTTGCCTATCTCGGATTCGCATTATTTAAATCTCAAAAAGAATAAATGCGCTGTGAGTACCGGTAACGTGAAACAAACATTTTCTTGTTTCTGAAAAAAACGCCACGGGATTCCTGTTTTCGCCGAAAACGTTTGAGGGTTTTAGTACTTTCTAGCATTCCGTAGAACCGCGATACCGTGTTAACCAATAGAGGACGGGAAAGCGTGTTCGGAAGTTTCGCCTGGAATTGATCTTATGAGTTTGCTCAAGGATCCACCGTTTCCAATTCCAGTGATCCGAAGCGAATTAGCCAATGTCAGAAGTCGGAGAACTTTAAGCGTGGCCTGTGTCGGAATTGGTATATCGGTGAAAGCATGAGCAGCACTGTAATCAAAGTCAACAGTGTTTCGAGGCTCGTGCCCGCGGAACCCGGCACCCACAGCGGTCAGGGCTGGCGTTTAGCGATTTGTGACGCCGGCGCGCTTTTGTCGGGCCTTTTCCTGTGTGCACGTCTTATTCCCACGAGTCGAGTGTCCTGGCGGTTTGAATTAGCTGAGTTAGTTGCTATTGCGATCTCCATGGCCCTTCTTGGAATATGGGGTGCCTATAGAAAAGATTTCGCTTGGAGTCGCGAGACGCCCACGCTAATCGCAGGAACGGCCATAGGATTCGCGGTTGGTGAATCGCTGATTTTTTCTGGCGATGGTGGCCGTCAGTGGGCAATCTGGTTTCTGTTGGCTTGGTTGTTGGCAGTGGCTGCTCTTTTTGTGATTCGGCTGACACGGCATTTTGTTTCTGCAAAGCAACTTCGCAATGCACCTTTGAGCGTCGTAGTTTTGGGCAAGGGTGAGGACGCAAACAAGTTATACGACGCTCTCTTAAGCGATTCGCTGCGCACAGACAATACTTGCGCTAAGGCCTGGCGGATTGCTGCGGTCTTTGCAGACGATGTCTCAGATTGTTATGAGACATCCGAGAACGACATGGTGGTTGGTGAAACCGGATGGGCCAGAAGTTTTGCAGAATGCTGCGGCATTAAATGCGGAATTGTTGCCGTGCCGGCGGAATGTAATTCCGAAATTTCGGAGTTGGTTGAAAAATCAGCGAACATTTTCCAGAAAATAGTATTGGCTCCGCAGATTGATAAGAGAGCGTTAACCGTA
>PMQB01000426.1 GCA_003169195.1 Bryobacterales bacterium | reverse complement strand
GATGCGGGTCCAGGCTGCGCCCAGTGCGGCGCGTACGGCGAGTTCCTGTTGCCTGGCTTCGGTTCGCACGAGAAGAAGATTTGCGACGTTGGCACAGGCGATTAACAAGACAGTGCCGACGGTGGCCATGAGGATCCAGAGAGTGTTCCCGATGTCGCCGATGAGGTCGTCTTTGAGGGGCCGCAAATTGGGAGCGATGCGGGCATCGTCGAACATTTTGGCGGTATAGCCGGCGGGTGGCGGGAACTGTTCGCCGACGATGGGCAACATACGCGCAAGATCGTTGCTGGCTTGCGTGAGAGTTACGCCGGGCTTGAGCCTGCCGATACCTAAGTAGCCGAAATCGCCGAGATGCACGGCGTTGCGCTTAATGCGAAGCGGCAGGAGCAGATCGATCTTTCGATCCATGAAGTCGAAAGATGCCGGCAGGACGCCAATGATGGAAACCTTGTTTCCTTCGACGGTAAGGCGGCTGCCCAGCACCGCGCGGTCTCCACCAAAATGGGATTGCCAATAACCGTCGGTTAGCATTGCGGTCCGTTCGCCAGCAGGATCGTTGTCTTCCGCGGTGAAGGACCGGCCGAATTGCGGAGTGATGCCCAGAACCGGTAGCAATTCTTGGGTGGCGAAAAGAACCGGGACTTCTTCGGGATGTTCTTTGGCAGTCACACTGATGTTGCCGTTTACGAACATGCTGACGGCTTGGAAGGCGCGCCCTTGTTCACGCATTGTGAAATAGACGGATGGCGCCATGTTGAGGTCGGTGATTTTGACACCCGGCGCAGTCATCCAGACAGCGAGCAACTGCTCGGGATGGGCGTAGGGCAGGGGCTTCAGCAATACACCATTGATGACGCTGAAGATGGCGCTGGTGGCTCCGAGCGCTAATGCGAGGGATGCAATGCTGATGAGCGTGAAGCCGGGCGTGGCGCGCAAACGGCGCAGCGTGTATCGCAGATCTTGAAATAGGCCGCTGAGGATGTTTTCCCAGCCATATGAGCGCACTTCCTCGCGAAGGGCTGTGCTGCTTCCGAGGGTGAGCCGTGTTGCGCGAGCGGCGTCGAGTGGTGTCAGCCCGCGTGCTTCGAAGTCGGCTTTGGTTTCGGCGAAGAAGCTGTCGACTTCGTCGGCGATGTTGTTGTCGGCGCGTTTGCGATGGATCAGGTTCCGGAGGCCTCGGAGCAGTTGCCGCACGATGGACATGATGTTACGCCTCGGCTTTAAGTAATCGCGCAATGGCGGCCGACCGGCGCTGCCAATCCGCGGCTTCGTTTTGCAGTTGTTTCTTGCCGCGCAGCGTTAGGCGGTAGACCTTGGCGCGGCGGGAATTCTCGGTGACTTGCCAATCTGCGTCGAGCCAGCCATTTCGCTCCAGGCGCTGGAGTGCGGTGAGCAGCGAGCCGGGGTTGACTTTGAAGACGTTCTGGGTGGTTTGCTCGATACGGCGGGCGATGCCGAAACCGTGCATTGGTTCGAGGCTTAGGGTCTTAAGGATGAGCATGTCCAACGTGCCTTGAATGACGTCGGTGTTGGTGTTGTTCATGTGGAAGCAACTATAGAATAATGGGTCTCCCTATGATTGTCAAGATGTGAATGTCAGGACGAGCGCGGTGCCCGGCGAGCCAGGATTTTGCAGACGCAAATAGTTTCGCCTGGCTTGTCGCCAGCTTTGAATGAGATTTTCTTTATCGGCGATGCGGAAGAGATTTTAAACGACAGAGGCGCAAGCTGAGGGCGGAAGAATGGGCCAGCAGGAACTGGCCAGTCTTGCATTAGACGAGGATCTTGCGTTTGTGCTATAACGCTCAAATGCAAGCCAATTGTCAAATGGTGTTGATCTTTGGTTGCGTCAGCCTGGCAAGTGTAGCCACTGCGCAAGAGCGGCCTGTCTCTCCCGCGAACGAACCACCTATGTTGGGCATTCACTGGCAGCGCGGCGTTGCGCGCCCGACCACCGCTGATTCATCCACGCCGCAAGCAACGAGTTCCGGCTGTTCCAAGTGCGTGACATATCACGGAGGCCACATTCTTCCTGTCACCAACGTCTACTCGATCTACTGGGGTACAAGCTGGGGCATACCGTCGTTCGTGCAGGACAAAATCAAGGGACTGCAGGATTGGAATACGTACTATCCCGGCTCCGACTACGAGATCGGAACGATGAGCGAGTACTGCTCCGGAGTCGCAAAGGGCAGCGAGACTTGTCCAGGCACCGGCGTTACCTGGATCGAAACGCCGAAGAACAGCGGCGCCTCCGGCGTCCATTACAACTCTTCGGAAGACACCATAGATGTAGGCACGGCGGGCAGCGGCGCGAAGACGTCAACCATTGTGACCGAAGTGTGCAAAGTGATCCAGGCCAAGGTGTCTGCGCCAAGCAGCACCTTCAACCCAACGGCAAACGATTACTACGCTGTGTACGTTGATCTACCCGTGAGTGGCGGGTATTGCGCGTACCATAGCTACGGAAGCTGCAGCTACACGCCGCAAGGGGGATCAGCAACCAAGGTTACGGTCCAGTTTGGCTTTTTCTGGAATGCCGATGGCAACGCGGGCTGCGCGTCGGGGGACGGCCCTTTCACTGTCTCTGAGTCATATGGTGGGACATCGTACATGGGCTCGGCGATCACGGGACACAGCGAGGGATTGGCTTCGCTCATCGACTCCACAGCGCACGAGCTCTCTGAAACTCGAACCGACCCTGGTTCTCCCACAGCGTGGATCGACTCCAAGGGTAATGAGGTGGGAGACAAGTGCGAGTGGAATACGGGCTACACAGGGCAGAATCAGACCACCGGAATTCCGGTAGTTGCGTTGACCGACCAGAGCCTTTGGGTGCTGCAGCCGGAGTGGTCGAACGTCGCTGCGATCGCCAATGGTAAAAGCCCCAACGGACCGATCTGGGCTCAGCAGCGTTTCAATGACAAAGGAGTCGGTAGCGGTGCTTATGGCTGCGTCTACGGCACCAGGGCCCCGATGTTCTTTTGAGGGGGAGAATCGTTTCGGCGCTTTTCGGCCAAATTGCTGGAGAGAGTTGCGAGCTTTGTCGAGGCGCTAGTTCTGCAGGGGAAGTTTATCGTGGCATGAATGATTAAATGGCGTCTGACCCCTTTTTGATAATGGGGTCAGACGCCATTTTTTGGAACTAGAAGTGGATCTTGGCGGTGTACTGGATTTCGCGGCCGTAGTTGCCACCGGCCTCGGTGGTGCTACGACCCATGGTTCCGCTGGCGATGGTTGTATCCGGATCGCCGGGCATGAAGACGTTCGGTGTATTGAACATCTCCAGGCGAATTTCAAGCTTCATGCGTTCGGTGATGGAGAAGTACTTGACCGCTGTCGAATCCAATTGCCAGAAGGAGGGTCCGCGGAGGCCCGAGTAGAACCAGGGGTTGGTGCGCGGCGTGTAGGCCGGCGAAACCGAGAACACGTTCGGGTTGAAGTAGTAACCGGCCGGAACGTTTTGCAGCGGATTGCCGTTCACCACTGCTTGGCCGAATTGCAGCAGGTCGCCGCTGTGGGCCATCATGATGTGGCTGGTGGCCCAACCACCGATGAAGCCATCCAGTACCTTGTTGATGTTACCCAGATAAGCGCGCCCGCGACCCACGGGAATTTCCCACGTGCCCGCCAGCGTGAAATTGTGGCGTGCCTGCCCGCGATCCAACATTGTGTAGGTGTTGGTGTATGCCGCCTCCTGGTTGAAATACTGCGAATGGAACTCCTGGTTGTAGTTGTAACCTGCCATGAAGGTGAGGCCCTTCGCCATAGGACGTTCGGCTTTGAGAGCGAGCCCGTAATAGTGGTCCGTTCCGCCCGGCCAGCCCAAGACGGTGAGGTCGCCGTACTGCGGATAGGGCCGCAAGAGTTGACTCACCGCGACGGTGGGTTGCGTCCCCAAGGTACCTGGCATAACGGTGGCCGGTAAGCCATAGAATGGATTCGTGACGGACTGATCCAAGAGACCCTTGAACTGGTAGTAGAGATTTGGGTCCACCTGGTTCACGTTGAAACCATTACTGCCTCCCCACATGCTGCCATCTTGCACGTTGTGACCGAAGTGCATAAAGAAAGTGGCTTCGGTGAACAAGTGATCCATGGCCTGGTGTTGGACGCTGAAGTTGAACCGATCATTGAGCGGAGTCTTCATGATGTTGCCTTCCCAGAAGCTGATGCTGTTGCCGAGATCGGTGTAAGCGCCCAAGCTGCTGCCGGTGGGAAGGACGACGGGATTGCTGGACGGAAAAGGATTGCTCAGCAAAGTGCGCGGCGTACCTTCCAGTGGTCCCAGAACGGCGGTGGATTGCGAGAATCCATAAGTTGGCAGGCCACCGGTTTCTGGATGGATCGTGGTCCAAGGTACCGCGTAACGGGAATAGCCTGCACGAACAGAGGTCTTGTCATTGATGCGATAAGCTAGACCGGCGCGCGGCAGGAACGTGTTCCAGGGTGCATCATACATTCGCGGATTGGAGTTGCTGGTATAAATCATTGCACCATCGAATTTGTAGGCGACTTGAGCGATGGCCGTGACGGCGGCAGGCATGACAGTGTTTTGGAGTTGGGCAATCGGCTGGGTGAGATTCAGCGTCTGGACGAGTTGACGCATTTGTTCAGCCGGTCCGGTTTCGCGTTCCCAACGCAAGCCAAGGTTGAGAGTGAGGTTGCGATTGACCTTGATATCGTCCTGGTAGAACAGGCCCCATTGCTGCTGGCGCATGTCCAAGTTAGGCGCGATGTTGGCGCTGCCTGAATTGACAACACCGAGCAAAGCGGACGCGTACATATTGCCCGATTGCGTGGCATCGTAGCCAAGGAACGAATTGCCAGTGTCGATGGAATTGAAGGTGAAGCCGCCGGGTCCCGAACTGGCGTTGTCCTGATCGTAGGAGTAGCGCAACTGCCAACCGGCTTTCATGTGGTGCTTACCCATATCGTGGGAAACGTTGACAGTGGGATTGTAGGATCGTCCGTGGACCAGCCACCAACCACCTACACCCGCGGTCGCGCTGCCATTTCCGCTGAAGTTGAAATTCGGGTAATAAATGCCTTGCAGCGGGTTGATCACACCCTTGTACCAACTGCTATTGGGCCAAAACGAGGCCCACAGGCTGGTTGGCTGTTGCGCCCATTGCGAGGCGTAATCGTCTTCCATGTAAGTGACACCCAAGCGCACGTTGATGGTGGTCTTCGGGCTTAGCATGTAGAGCACGTCGGCCATGCCATTGAGGGCGTCCATCACGCCGCCGTTGGCCGAAGGCACAGCAATGGTTCCGCCCCAATTGGGATTGTCGAGACGGGTCTGGAATTTGCTGAAACGTGAGTAAAAGCGCCATTTCTCGTTGATGTCGTAGTCAACGCGGTCAGACAGATTCCAATAGTTTTCCCACCATGGGTAAGCTTTTTGGAAGTTATTGAGACCCGAAAGATCGGTACCCGCATTGTTCGGAGCCCACATGTTGTTGACGGCCATCACGCCGGCCGCATCCATCAAGGATTTGGGAACTTGGTTGCCCACGAACGGAGTACGGGTAGCAACGGAGGTTGTGGGGTTGAAGTTCGTACTGAACGGATTGTAGATCATCTGCAGCGCGCCTTGCGGGGTGAGAGCCTTTGAAAAATCCCCAGCGCGTTCTGCTGTTGTCGGAACGGTGGATTCGGTGAAAGAGGGCTGTTTTACTTTCCAATTTTCGTAAGCGAAGAAATTGAAGAGCTTGTTCTTGATGACCGGCTGGCCAACAGATCCGCCGAAGATGTTGGAACGGACGACGCCAACGTCGCGGGTGATGCGGTTAGTGAGCGCATCGAAAAAGGGATTGCGTCCGAAGAAATAAGCCGAGCCGTGAACTTGGTTGGTGCCCGACTTGGTGGAGAGATTGATGGTGCCACCGGCGCTGAAACCGAATTCGGCGTCCATGGCGTTTTGTTGCACGGCGACTTCCTGGACAGCATCCATGGGTGCGTTATAGGAACCGCGCGCGGAAATGTTGAGCGTGGTGCCATCCATTTCCTGATCGTTTTTGCCACCGGTGGGGCCGCCGATGTTCATACCGCCGTTCGACCACATATAGAAGGGATTGCGATGGGCAATGTCCCAATATTGGTTGACCACGGCTGGATTGAGCAACGCAAGCGTGAACGGGTTGCGAGCCAGCACGGGCAGATCCTGCACCATGTTTCCTTGAATGGTGGTGGTCATGGTCGAGGTATTAAATTCCACCGCTGTTACGCCTGCGGTGACCTCCACATTGGATGTAACCGAGCCGATAGCCAAGGTGGCATTCACGGTAACGTCGCCGCGCGTGAGGACGTTGACGTTCTCTTGCACGTATCTTTGAAAGCCGGTGGCGCTTACGGTTACTGAGTAGGAACCCGGCTGAACAAAATCAAAAAGATAGTGACCGGCGGCGTCGGTTTGCCGAGCGGTTTCAATGCCGGTGTTTAGGTTTTTGAGGGTGACGGAAGCCTGCGCCACCGCCGCTTCACTCTGATCGACTACACTGCCTTGAATCTTTCCTCGGTAATCCTGCGCCGAGACGATGCTGCTACAAAGTGCAAAAAACGCAATCACGCTCAGCGCTTTGCGTCCTGCAAAACATTTGAATGTCATTCGTTATCTCCCGTCTGAAAGTTCAATACTCCAGGTACGTCCTGCTCCATTTGGCAGAAAAGCAAGTTCAATCGTGCATGGAATGAAACCAGACAATAACATATAACACTTTTAGATTATCGTCCAGTACTTTTGGATGGGTAAGCAGAGATTTTTCTGAGGTTATATCTAGCTGGGATTATACCCAGGCATGGAGAGCGGCGTAATCGGCAACAATAGGGAAATGAAGCTGTTAGGGCGCGCGTTCCCGCTACTAGCCGTGTGCCTATCGGCGGTTTCGTTGGTGCAGGGGTATTCGGTGCTTTCGCACGAGGCGCTGGTGGACGCGATGTGGGATGTGCAGTTGCAGCCGTATCTGCGGCAGCGGTTCCCGAGCGCCACGCCTGACGACTTGAAGCGTGCGCACGGATTTGCGTACGGGGGCGCGATTATTCAGGATTTGGGCTATTATCCACATGGCAGCGCGCAATTTAGCGACCTGACGCACTATGTGCGAACGGGTGATTTCATTCTGGCGCTGCTGCGAGAAGCGCATGATCTGGACGAAATGAGTTTTGCGTTGGGCGCTCTCTCGCACTATGTGGGTGATTTGGAAGGTCACCGCGAAGGAACGAATGTGGGGGAGCCGATTCTGTATCCCAAGCTGGGGAAGAAGTTCGGCCCGGTGATGACGTATGAAGACAACCCGCCCGGCCACTTGAAGACCGAGTTTGGCTTTGATGTGCTGGAAGTGGCGCGAGGCAATTTTGCGCCCGAGGCGTATCACAATTTTATTGGCTTCTACGTGGCGAAAGACTTGGTGGCGCGTGCGTTCCATGACACCTATGGGCTGGAACTGGGAGATTTGTTTGTCAACTTCGATCTTTCGGTGGCGGCGTTCCGAAGCGCGGTGAGCCGAACGATTCCGCTGGCGACGCGCGTGGCCTGGGCCCAGAAGAAAAACGAAATCAAACACGCGGAGCCCGGCATGACTCACCGGCGCTTTGTGTATATCATGCACCGCTCGAGTTACGAACGGGAGTGGGGGAAACGTTTGGAGGAGCCCAACTGGTTTGAAAAGTTTCTGGCGATTCTGCTGAAGATCATTCCGCCGATCGGGCCGCTGGCGGATTTGCGGTTGAGGATTCCGACTCCGCAGGTAGAACAGTTGTTTATGGCCAGCTTTGATAAGGCGACGAAGCAGTACGCGGACGTTCTGAACGAGGTAGATCATAAGGATCTGGTTCTGCCGGATAAAAATTATGATGTTGGGGTGATTACGCCGGCGGGGGTGTACCGGCTGAACGATGATACGCAGGCTTTCTGGTTGCACAAGCTGGCCGAGAAACAGTTTGCGGGTGTGACGCGGCAGATCCGGCTCGAGTTGCTTCACTTTTACAGCGATCCGAATGCGCCGATTCATACGAAGGAAAAGCCGAAGGAATGGCAGCAGACTTTGAGCGAACTGGCGAGGCTGAGGGGACAGGCGGTGGCGACCCAATAAGAAAAGGCAGCCCGTTGCTGGAGTTATCATGAACGTCATGGCGGGTACCGTGCTCGCGCCCTCGAACAGTACTGCCGAGATGCTCGAACGTGAGCAAACCTGTCTGCGCCACGGTGGCCAGGAGTTCTGGCTGGTTGATCCGCAACGCGATAGCGTGAAGGTGATTCGCGGGGATGGGTATTCGCGGGTTCACGATGCGAGGGGTGTGGTTGAGTCTGGGGTGCTGAACGGGTTCATTGCGGTGCGCGATATTTTCGCGCGTTGAATAGAGCAGAAGTCTCTAGTTCCGCAAAACCGCGAATCGGCTGATGTAGTAGCCCAACGCGGCACCGGCGAATACGTCGGCGCTGAAGTGGGACGCCAGAGAGACTCTTGAAAAGCAGATTAGTGTTGCGGCTCCATAAGTGACGTAGGGCAGCCAACGATGCGAACGCCCATATTGTCGAGCGACAACGGTGGCCACCGAAAAGGCGGCTATCGCGTGCCCCGAAGGAAAACCGCCGTTGATGATGCGGCCTTCGGTCCAAGAATCCCAATAGTTGCCGGAGCTGGAGAAGGTTGTGGGCCGGGCACGGCCGCCGGCAGCTTTCAAGACGGTAGCCAAGATCTCAGAATCGGCCACGGCTTCGCCGGACAGTAAAGCGGTTCGTTGCAGCTTACTATCCTTTTTGATCAAGCCAACTGTGTACAGAGAAACAGGTGGTATGAGAATCATGAGTGTTGAGTTGGTGCCACTGAAAACAGTGTTGAAAGTTTTGAAGCTTGTGGTGTTGTGAAAGTATTTGCCTTCAGCGGGATCGGCTGTGAAAAGAGCCGCGGTGGTTCCGAGAAATGCAACGGTAGGTAGGAGGTTCGTGCGGTTGAAAGCATGCAGCGGGTATGTCCAGATCTTCTTCTGATCGCTCAGGATATTGGGTGCGACTTCTTTCAAGGAGACGGATCTGACGAAATCGTTTTGAGCAAATAAAGCAGACGAACACGCGGCTACTACAAAGACAAATCGATACAAAAGCCACCTCCGAGTGTCAGGGAAGCTGAGACGATGCACAACAATAGGTGACCGAGCTGTCAGAGATTTGTTACACCAGTATCTCTGCTGTATTTATCGCTTTGACCGGGATAGCACCACAACGCTGCGGGCAGCGACAAGATAGATAGACGAGCGGAGGGGCTTCCTCTGGCCGGGTTCGACGAAGTCTTTTGGAGAGGGGAGGTTGGTATCGGCGACTAAGCGCCAACTGGCGGCGCGTCCTTCCTGGATTTGGAAGCGAAGGTCTTGCGTGCCGCCGTTCACCATGACATAGAGATCATCGTCGCTGAGATTTGCGCCGCGCAAGCAGTAAGCCAGGGTGCAGCCCTCGGGAGAGTAGTCAGGCGTGTGACTGCTGGCGCCGTACCAACTCACATCTTCGCGCCAGAACTGGCTGCGCGCAATGGATGGATGCGATTTGCGAAAGGCAATCATACCCTGCACAAACCGAAACACGTCTTGGTTCGCGAGCAACAAGTCCCAGTCGAGGTAGTTGATCTCGTTGTCCTGGTTATAGGGATTATTGTTGCCGCGCCGCGTGTTCAAGAATTCGTCGCCCGCGCAAAACATTGGTGTCCCGTTGCTGAGCAGGAGCAGGGCCATGAAGTTGCGCACCTGCTTGCGGCGCAGAGCCATCACCCCGGGCGGAACGGCTTCATCGCCCTCCCAGCCGCAATTCCAACTTCGGTTATCGTCAGTTCCATCGGTATTGTTTTGGCCATTCGCAGCGTTGTGCTTGTAGTTATAAGCCACCAAATCGTATAGGCAGAAGCCATCGTGGGCGGTGATGAAGTTGACGCTTTGAAACGGGCGATAGGAGTTCTCTAAGTCGTCGGGGAACAGATCGTCGCTACCGTAGAGACGCTGCATGAGCGCACCGACGTGCCCCGGGGTTCCGCGCACGAAATCGCGCAAATCGTCGCGATATTTGCCGTTCCACTGCCGCCAATTCAAACCGGGAAAGGCTCGGCCGAGGAGGTAAGCTTCGATATCCCAGGCTTCGGCAATCATGCGCACGCCGTGGCGGGCACCCAGGAAACTGATGTCGGCAATGAGCGAAGGCTCTTCCAGGTCAAGACTGCCATCGGCCTTACGGGTGAAGACCGAGGCCAGATCAAAGCGGAAGCCTGCCACTTTCATGTGGGTGATCCAGTATGAAAGACTTTCCAGAATCAACGACCGGACGACGGGATGGTTGCAGCGGAGAGTGTTGCCGCAGCCTGTTTCATTGCGGTAGTGGCGGCGGTCATGCGTGAGCAAATAATATGACTGGTTATCGACGCCGCGGTAACTGTGGGTAGGGCCGTCGAGATTGCCTTCACTGGTGTGGTTGTACACCACGTCGAGCCAGACCTCAATGCCGTTCTGATGAAACGCTTGCACCATGGTGCGGAACTCTTCGGCAGCGCCGTCGCTGGTTTCACTGGCTGCGTAGGCCTGATGCGGCGAAAAGAAATTGAGGGTCATGTAACCCCAGAAACTGCCCTCTTGCGGATCACATTGGTGAACGGGCATCAGTTCCACCGCGGTAATGCCAAGGTCTATTAGATAGGGAATTTTTTCGACGAGGCCGGCAAAGGTGCCGCGGTTTTGCGGACTGACTCCCGAATTGGCGCGCGCGGTGAAGCCCT
>PMQB01000151.1 GCA_003169195.1 Bryobacterales bacterium | reverse complement strand
TCTCGCTGGCGCCGCGCTGCACATGGGTGATATTGGAGCTGACCTCCATGGTGCCCTGGGCTGCCTGTTGCACGTTGCGAGAAATTTCCTGCGTGGCAGCGCCTTGCTCTTCCACTGCGGAGGCGATAGTCGCGGAGATCTCGGACAATCTTTCGATTGTCCCGCTGATCTCCTTGATAGCGTGCACCGACTCCTGTGTCGCGGCCTGGATATTGGTGATCTGCTGACCGATCTCGCCGGTCGCTTTCGCCGTCTGTTCGGCCAGAGCCTTTACCTCGGATGCCACGACCGCAAAGCCACGACCGGCGTCGCCGGCACGGGCTGCCTCAATGGTGGCGTTCAGCGCCAGCAGATTGGTCTGACCCGCAATGGTGCTAATCAGTTCGACGACGTCACCGATACGGTTTGCCGCCTGCGACAGCTCCCCGACGCGACCGTTTGTCTTGCGAGCCTGCTCGACGGCTTCATGGGCCATCCGGGCAGATTCCTGGACCTGGCGGCTGATCTCGTTGACGGACGAAGTCAGTTCCTCGGTAGCGGATGCCACCGACTGCACATTGGTGGAGGCTTCTTCGGACGCAGCCGCTACCATGGTGGTGAGTTCCTGGGTTCGCGTGGCGGTGGACGTCAATGTACTGGCCGAAGCTTCCAGTTCAGTCGAGGCGGACGATACCGTCTCGACGATCTCACCAACCGCACCTTCGAACGCATCAGCCAGCTTGTGCATGTCCCGCTTGCGCTGTTCGGCAGCTATCTTGTCCTGATTTGCCTGGACCTCAGCCTCAACGCGTGCCTTTTGTTCGGCATTCTCACGGATGACGACCACCGTCTTGGCCATATCACCAACTTCGTCGCCGCGGCTGGCACCGGGGATCTCGACGTTCAACTCGCCCGCCGCCATTTTGCCGAGCGCGCCATTGAGGCGGGTAAGGGGTCGCGCGACACCGACAAAGGTAAAAATCACCGACCCAATGAGGGTCATCATCACGATGATAGCACTGGCAAAACTTACGCGGCTCGCGAAACGCATTTCTGCCGCTGCATCATTTTTCGCTTCTTCCGTGAGTTTTTCGGCGGTATCGACCGCGGCTCTCATTAATCCCAAAGCCTGGTTCCCAACCGGGAGGGTTTTCACTTCCACCAGTTCCTTTTTCACGGGGTCCAGTAAAAGAGCCTCACCTGTCGCTTTGACGTAATCGCTTGCGAGGACAGCAAGCGGTTCAATTATGCTCTGCAACGCCTTGTCGCCGGATAAAGATCGCGAACGGATTATGACCTCGTTTAATCCGACGGCGAGATGATTGATTACATCCTTCTGGCTGTCCTCCTCCGTTGCCGAAAAACGCCAGATTGCCGCGCGCATAGCGTTGAAGATTGTGTCTGCTTCATACAGAGCCTTTTCAATTTCCAAACGGTTGGCTGCGCCCTTAACAGCGGTCGAGGCAAGCTGAGTTTTTAATAGCGCGGCCCAGTGCCCAGCAATATCATTCCGCCTATTATTGATCTCAAGTGTCGCCAATTGAGTTTTTTGGAGTTCTGAGGCGTTAGCCTTGTATTCAGCTGCAAGAGATAAGATTTTCTGGAACCGTTCCCTGTTGTCAGGCTTCGTGACATAGCCTAGCGCAATATCGAGCTGCTTGGCCGCTAACGCATGAGCTTCGTTGAGGTCGCTGAGACCCTTCTCCGTCTCTGCTAGACTCCTTGACAGCCTAATATCGCGTCCCGCCAACTGCATCCGTCGCAAGCCGACGTCAGCTTCAAGGGCGTGCCCTGCGATTAGTTGCTGACCTTCTGCGCGCTGGTTATCAAGACTGACCGTAGAGTCCGAGACCATCTGATTGACGACCATTCCGGCCGAAAGAAGAACACCAAGAAGACCGGCGAGGCCCAATTTGTTGCCGATGCGATTGAACTTGACCATGGTGTTAGCCTTTAAATGTCAGAGATGCCCAATCGCCTTTTGTCGGCAACGATGCAAATCGACGAAATGCGGATCAGAAGGCTGTTGGATGACGGCCGCATGCTCGCCAGCCCACGCTTGGTGCTCGATGCACAACTACTGATTTGACTAGGGTCCTTGGGTAGAGCTTCATTGGCTCCTCGACCGAGGGAAACCCATGCGGGTCGAGCTCAAAGAATCGGCCGCTCATCAAAATTGAGCCTCCGGAATTGTTATTGAGTTAATCCAGTCATGATGCTTCCGCCTGCGTGCCATGCGCAAAGCTGTTGATCCAGATCAATGCGCAGATGCAAAAGATGGAGGCTGAGGGCCCCATCCTGACTTAATGGCCGCGTCGCGCCCTTGTTCGAAATGTCAGGCGCAGAGGAATATGCGAATCAATCTTAGTCGCGCATTGGGAGTGTGGACTGCGATGCAACACGAAACTCTTTTTGCGAGTTTGATACAAATCATTGCGCGAAACGCGTTTGCAACGACGGTTGGATGGGATCTCCTACCGGTGTTCCACATGAACTCTCGAGAGATATTTATTGTCGAAGATGATGCCGCAGTCCGCCAGACCCTTACGATCGTTCTGACCGCCGCGGGCTATGAGGCTATTTGCTTCCTGGATGGGGAGGCATTGTTAGCTGTTGCTCACGAGCGATACCCTCTCTGCATACTGCTGGATATTGAGCTTCCCGGTAAATCCGGGTTGGAATTGTTGAGGCAACTTCGGCAAGAAAACTATCCTGCGCCGATACTGATGGTTTCCGGCCACGCCACCGTAGAGTCCGCTGTTTACGCGATGAAAAATGGCGCGCTCGATATCATTGAAAAGCCTTTTGGCGGCCATGAATTGGTCAACCGCATCGAAGACGCAATCCAGAGAAGTCTAAGCGATCAGGGTGCGAGATTGGCGACTGCCCTTTCGATGAACCTCCCGGGACGGTCCCCTCTTTCAAATCGCGAGCAACAAATCCTCTCTCAATTATTGTTCGGCAAATCAACCAAGGATATTGCCTTGCTTCTTGGCTTGAGCCCGCGGACGGTAGAAGACCACCGCGCTGCAATCAAACGGAAGACCAGGACGAAGACGCTGTTTGAGCTAGTTCGCATCGCCTTGGGGCACCGACATTTCGACGCATTAGTGGAATCGATCACCAACCCGGAATCGGGAGAGGCCGCAAACCATCCCGAATCCCAATTGCCGTCGTCTTTGAGACGATAGGTTGTTCTCCGGCCTCGCAAACAACATCTTTCCAGCGCCCGAAGGTCGATGCCGTATATTTACGGATCTCAATATTAACCGCCCCTTGAAACGAATCTCGCAATTTCGGTTCCATAAGGGCGTTGCTTAGCATAAGTCGCCAGCTCCCAGGCCGGCGGCCGTCGGGCTTATATATTGCGATAGAGCCGGATCGCGGATCATCGATTGTAGTCCCATATTAATCCAGTCTGCGGCAATTGAGGAACGACCAATGAGCGACAAAGGCACGGTTTCGAGGCGACTGCAGTTCAACATGATCGGCGATGAGGCCGTCGCGGTGCTCCGACAAGCAAAGCCGTTTGTGATGTCTGAGCTGCCACGCATTTTGAATACCTTTTACGACCACATTTCGAAATTCACTGAGACTTCAACGTTTTTCAAAAATCGCGAACACATGATGCATGCCAAAGAAATGCAGTTGAAGCATTGGGCAATCATAATGGAAGGGCGGTTCGATGAAGCGTATGAGACGTCGGTCACTAAGGTAGGTGAAATCCATAACAAGCTTGGACTGGAGCCGCGCTGGTACATAGGGGGGTACAACGCGCTCGTTTCCGGGCTGGTTGAGGCAATAGCGTTACGAATGCCCGCCTCTACCTTCGACCGCCAAGCAGGAATGAAAAAGACCCTGTTACAAACGGCAATCATCAAGGCGGCGATGATGGATATGGATTTTGCGATTGCTGTGTATATTGAAGCAGGACGTCGCGACCGCCGGCTCACTTTGGAACGACTGGCGGCTGATTTTGAAAAGACAATTGGCAGCGTTGTGAGCATCGTGGCTTCCGCTGCAACAGAATTGCAGGCGGCAGCACGAAGTATGACCGCTTCAGCCGAACAAGCTGCAAACCAATCCAAAATTGTAGACATCGCCTCTCAGAATGCATCTGCAAATGTGCAATCGGTTGCAGCTGCCACCGAAGAACTAACAAGTTCGGTCAACGAAATCTCGCGCCGGGTTAGTGATTCCGCTCGCGTTACAAGCGATGCGGCAAGGGACGCAGATAAAACTGCCGAGAAAATGAATCGCCTATCAGAAGGTGCCCAGAAGATCGGTGCAATCGTGGAACTGATCAACAGCATTGCTTCTCAAACCAACCTTCTTGCGCTCAACGCGACGATCGAAGCTGCCCGTGCGGGCGAGGCAGGGCGTGGCTTTGCCGTCGTTGCGCAAGAGGTAAAGTCGCTTGCTGAGCAGACTTCCAAGGCGACCTCGGAAATAGCAAGCCAGGTTGGTGATATCCAGACGTCGACGTCTGAATCGGTTGGCGCGATCACCGGCATCACCGCCACTATTAAATCTCTAAGCGACATTTCGACTGCGATTGCTGCCGCGGTCGAAGAACAGGGCGCCGCCACAAATGAAATTTCACGTAATGTGCAGCAAGCCGCCAAGGGAACTAACGAGGTTTCGGAAACTATTTCGGGCATAACGCAGTCGGCCGGTGAAACAGGTGCCGCGGCCGCTCAAGTACTGTCAGCCGCGTCTGAGCTTTCAATCCAATCCGAACAACTTCGCGGGGAAGTTGACAAGTTTTTGATAACAGTCCGAGCGGCTTGATGCACTAGCGATTCTCGCAGAAAACCGCACATAAGCTATAAGCAATGATCGCCGTCGGCAACTTTCGTCATTGGCATTTTGACTTGAGTCCGTTGCGCGCTGTAAAAGTGGAGGTAAGCATAAGCTCGCGCCACACCTACACCGTCGACGTCCCACTATTCATAAGGTTAGAAACGGCGGTGAGAAGCTGGGCTGGAGCGAAGGGCTTCGCCAACATGATGCTATTTGGAACGCCTTTGGAGGTCCAATCCGCGGCAGCTGCCCCGCTCATATAAACGACCGGGAAATCCGGCTCGATTTCTCTTGCGTGCTGAGCCACTTCCCAGCCGTCCATTTTGCCCAAAATATTGATATCAGTCACGAGCGCGCGGCATTTGCCCTTGTGCCCCTGCAGCAGGCTCAGCGCGTCCTCACCGGAAGAAGCTATGGAAGCTTCGAAGCCGCCATCTCGAAGCGTCTCTACAACGAAGTCCTGGATCAATTGGTCGTCCTCGACAACGAGGACTATCGGCAATTCCAAACGAACCTCCCCCAGACCCCTGCCCGCGGGCTAAACATTACAGTTGCCTACTTGCTTTGAAGTGCGCCCGCTGAGCGGCGGCTTGGTGAGCTCTGCGCCAGAGCGACCATGCGATGACGTGTGCGGGTTGGATCCGCTTTCGAGCGAGCCTGATGGCGATGCGCCG
>PMQB01000398.1 GCA_003169195.1 Bryobacterales bacterium | reverse complement strand
CGGGGCATTCTGAAATTTCCGTCAGCGGAAAGTAGTGGAAGGATGGCCGACCATCCAGAGATAATCGGCGCGATCACTTCAACGACTAGCGCGATTTACAGTCAGGTGGCGGCTAAAGATTGGCAGATGCTAGCCGAGGTACTTTTCCGGCGAAATAAGCAAGCGCCAAAGGGTACGAACAATTGAAACAAAGAGTTCCCCAGCTTCCGCAGGAGGCCCTTGGTTCGCTTTTGCTGGCTCAGCGAATCGTCGAGGACCAGGTTATAATAGGCGATTCTGCTCGGATGGCCTCTAAGATCTTCTTTTCGTACTCGCATGCGGATACTAAGCTCTATAAGCAGTTAAGAAAGCATTTTGCTGCTTTGGAGCGAGCCACGCTTGTGCAGTGTTTCGCTGACCGCCAGATTCTGCCGGGCGACGAGTGGGACCACGTCATCAAGCAGGCGCTTGATGAATGTGACCTCGTTTTGCTCCTGGTCAGCCCGGATTTCATAGCCTCTCAATACTGTTATGAGGAAGAAGTGCAGCGCGCGCTGGAGCGCAACCGGACTGACCCGAACCAATGCCGCATTGTTCCGGTATTCCTCAGGCCTTGCGATTTCAAACACACTGCCTTCTCCCGTTTCCAGGGTGTTCCACGTAGTGGCGCCATCACTACTTTTCGAAATCGCGACATCGCCTTCAAAGAAGTCGCCACGTTTGTCCGAGAGCTCGCAGAACGAGGCGCCAAGGGAACACTCCTAGCCGAACCGCCGAGATCGGCCAGACCCGAGTCTCGAGCCTTGGCGTTCCTGCCACATCTTGCTGATCGAAGTATCCACGAAGAGAGGATCGCCGAAGTATTCCGATCTGCTCGACAGCGACAAAGACGCCGGCCGATCCTGCTCATCGTTCACGGCGACCGTCGGGAGTGCCACGACTTCTTCTTGAAGAGACTCGAACGGGCAATACCGCGGCTCCTTGGCATGGCTGATCGTCCCCTCCAGAGGCCCACTCCTGTCCGGTGGCCGAGCGAGTTGCGCGGAACACCCGAAGCCGTGTTCGGTCCCGCAATAGCAGCCAGCATCGATACAGCTCCTATCGATGCAGGGGCAAAGGAAATTGTGGATGGCATCTGCAGGTTTAACGGAATCACCTTCTTGACCGCCACCACCCACAGTCAGACTTGGGGCAAACGTGGCGGCGACTTGCTGAATGCTTACCTCGCCTTTTGGCGTGACGCGCCAGAGATCAAGCCTAGTCGTGCCCTCGTATTAGCGNNCATTCGACGGAAGCTCGAGGAATTCCTGTGTCCAGAAACTCTCGACGGCGTCGTCCTACCGGAACTTCGACCTATCACCCGATCTGAATTGGATTCCTGGCCATACCAGCGAGAAGTGAGAGCGGTTTTTCCCTGGCCGGAGGTGCTGCTTGATCGCCTCGACAACGTTTTCATTCCACCCGAGGAGGCCTTGCCCATGTCGGAATTGGCAGAAAGATTAAAGCAAGTTCTTCAGGAGACTTAACCCTGCTTTATGACCTCTATTGCGGAACTATTTTCAAATCGCAACACAAGATCGACCGCGCCCTTCTCACTTCCTCCGCCGAGACGCGCCGGGCGAGAGAGTGCGAGCGCTTACATCCCGTCCCCCGATCTAGCTTCTGCCATCGTGGTTGCGCTTAGCTTGCGGCGTCCGCTGCTGCTGACAGGCGAACCAGGAACTGGCAAAACGCACGCGGCCGATTACATCAATTGGAAACTGGCGCTGGTACACGAGACCTTCCGGTTCGAAGCAAAGTCCGCCAGCACGGCGCGAGATTTGTTCTACAGCTACGACACGCTTGGCCGATTCCACGCCGTCCAGACCAAGGATCACGTGCGGAACCGTGTCGATTACATTCACTACAACGCGCTCGGCAAAGCAATTCTGCTCGCTAACCCGCTGAGTGCTGTGTCAGCTTTGTTGCCGCCCGATTTTATTCACCCGGGTGCGCCTTCCCAATCGTTGGTACTGATCGATGAAATCGATAAAGCGCCGCGCGATTTTCCGAATGACGTTTTAAACGAGATAGAGGAACTCTCTTTCAGGATCCCTGAGCTGGATAACTCAAGTGTTACTGCCTTAAAGGACTTTCAACCCGTCGTAGTGATTACAAGCAACTCCGAGAAGAGCTTGCCGCCGGCCTTTCTGAGGCGCTGCGTCTACCACCATATTCACGTCTTCGACCGGAATCGGTTTGAAGAAATTATCGGCAGTCGCCTGCCCGAATTAGTCGACGCAAACAGCCCTTTACTAAGAGATGCGGTTGACTTCTTCACCCAGTGTCTACGGGACGACGTAAGTGGCCTGCAGAAGAAGCCAAGTACGGCAGAGTTGCTCGATTGGTTGCTCTATCTGCTAAGCACGGGTGTGACGCCCGGCCAAAGATTGCGCGACGCAAGGAGCACAGTCCGCTCTAGCCTTGGAACCCTGGTCAAGAATGAGGACGATCTGCGCGTTGTCCCTGCCTTATTGGATGCCTGGATAAAGTAGATGTGCCGATAAGCGCCCAACACATTGGCGATTTTCTCCACAGCTTGCCAAGATCGCTGTTTGACCAAAGCACGCAGCGCTGGCTTGCTATCCACCAACTGCTGCTGCTTCTGGTTCGGTCCAATCGCTGGCCGAAGGGTCAACAAGAGTGGCGCATTCTGCTCACCTCATTAGTTTGCTCCACGCCAGAACAGGTTGCAGAGTTCGATCGGCGATTCGACCTCTGGACTTCCAGTGGTGCCTTTAGGCAAAAAGGCAATTTGCCTCTCTTATCATTCGCGATTATTCCCGGCGCTGGCATGCGCGCCTATGTCATTGCGCTGGCCGTCATGATCGCGGGTTTCGTCTGGGCTTTGCAGAATGCTCATAGCGAAGACATGAATAGCATGGCTGCGGCCACAGAGGTACAGGCCCCCTTTTCTGCAAACCGGACGAATTCAAGTGCCCCACTACAATTTCACACGGAATCTATTCGCGTGCTGGATGAACATGGAAAAGTTGCAACGGACGCGCGAGTTGAGTACGCTGGGCGGTCGGAGCATCCGAACAAATCTGGCACCTTCACACTGAGC
>PMQB01000329.1 GCA_003169195.1 Bryobacterales bacterium | reverse complement strand
GTTTTCAAGTTCCGACGGTGGAGGAGATGGCATTGTTTGATGAGCCGTCTGGTGAATTGTGATGGAATAACAAGATGCGGATTCTGCGAATTGGTGTGACGCTTTTCTGTGGATGTGCGCTGCTTTTGGCGAAGCAGCCGATCACGATGGGGGATCTGCTGAAGATTGCCCGGGTGACGGAAGTGCAAGTTGCACCCGATGGCGGGATGGCGGTGTATGGGGTGCAAACGATCCATACGGAAGCGGCGGCGGCGCCGAGCGGTGATCCGAATTATAGCTATCGAGTGAATCTTTGGAGCATTGATTTGCGGAGTCCGAATGCGAAGCCGGTGCAGTTGACTTATGGCGAGCGGTCGGATGGGGGATTGGCGATTAGTCCGGATGGGCGGCATTTGGCGTTTGTGCGGGCGGATAGCAAGAAGCGGCCGCAGGTTTGGGTGATGTCACTGACGGGGCCGGGTGAGCCGCGGATGGTGACGGATCTGGAGAATGGCGCGACGGGGCCGAAGTGGCGGCATGATTCGCAGGCGCTGTTGGTGGCGAGCGCGGTGCCGGTTGGGAAGCTGCCGGGGAAGCCGGAGTTTTCGTTAGAGAGGCCGGGGCGCGATTGGTGGGACTTTGACCGCAATAAGAAAGACGAAGCGGAGAAGGGAAGTCCCGATGGCGACTTGCGTGAGATTCGCGATTGGCTGGAGCATAATGCCGAACGCAATGACCCGAGTGACATTACGCGCATTGGGTTTTTGGCGGAGCTGTCGCTGAATAATGAGCTGCGAGAGACAGAGTTGTACCGGGTGGATTTAGGTGCGGAGCCGAAGACGGTGAAGTTGACGGATAATTTCCGCAGCCATGAAGGCGCGCAGTATTCGCCCACGGGCGATCGCATTTTGTTTGCGGCTGATCCGAATGGGAAAGAGCATCCGGACAGGGCGGAAGGGAAGTCGGCGATTTGGGTGACGAATGCGGATGGTACGCAGGAGCGGCCATTGCTGGCGGACGCGGGTTACAGTTTTTTCCAACCGCAATTTACGGCGGACGGCAAGCATGTGATTGTGTTGGGCGTGCGCACTGATGCGCAGGGCTACCGGCAGACGATGATTGGGCGGTGTGATGCGGATGGGTCGCATCTGATGTGGCTGACGAATGATGGCGAGCCGGGCGTGCAGCATGTGGAGGTGGATGCGAACGGGCAGCTTTATTTCAATCAGAATTATCACGGCGGACAGCGGCTGATGCGTTTGAGTGCTGATGGCAAGGAGAGCGCGGTGGTGGATGCGCCGGCGGGTGTGCCGGTGTTTGGGATAGGCGGCGGGAAGGTGGTGTATTCGCAGGTGAGTGTGGCGAATCCGAATGAACTGTTTGTAGGCGGGCGGCAGCTAACGGCGTTGAACGAAGAGTGGTTGAAGGACAAAGAGATTTCGCTGCCGGAAGAGCATTGGATTACGCGGCCTGATGGGATGCGCGTGCAGTATTGGGTGATGAAGCCGACGCATGCGGGTGCGGGGCAGAAGTATCCGTGGGTGATGGACATGCATGGTGGGCCGTCGGCGATGTGGGGGCCGGGCGAGTTTTCGATGTGGCATGAGTTTCAGTTGTTCTGTTCTTTTGGGTATGGCGTGGTTTATGGCAATCCTCGCGGTTCAAGCGCGTATGGGTACGAGTTCCAACATGCCAACTATAAGGACTGGGGCGACGGGCCGATGGCGGATGTGATGGCGACGCTGGATGATGCGATTGCTAAAGACTCGATGATCGATGCGGACCGGCTGTTCTTAACGGGTGGATCGTATGCGGGTTATTTGACGGCGTGGATGGTGGGGCATACGGATCGGTTCAAGGCGGCGGCAGCGCTGCGTGGGGTTTATGATTTGGCGACGTTCTTTGGTGAAGGGAACGCGTACCGTTTGGTGCCGGAAGAGTTTGGCGGTTATCCATGGGAGCCGGAGACGCGGCAGTTGTTGGAACGGGAGTCGCCGCTCACGTATGTGGCGAATATCAAGACGCCGTTGATGATTATTCACGGGAGCAGCGACAACCGTACGGGCATTGTGCAGGGAGAGATGCTGTTTCGGGCGTTGAAGCAGATGAACCGTCCGGTGGAATATATTCGATATCCGGGTGCGGGGCATGAGATCACGCGATCGGGAGCGCCGGCGCAGCGGATGGACCATATGTTGCGGATTGTGGAATTCTTTGAACGGTACGCTGACAACAAGCGGCCGGCGCCTAAAGTACCAGTGACGACTACTACGGATGCAGCAGTCCAAAAAACGGGCGTACAATAGGTTTGGGTTAGTGGCATCAGAATCGAGAGAGGTCACCATGAACAGAAGTTGGTTCGTCAGCGGTAAGGTAGTCGGCGGCTTGTTGGCTGCGGCTTTGTGCGCTCTACCGCAGGGTGGGTACACGATCTCGGCTAAGCCGGGTGCGGTGAATTATGTTGAAGGTAATGCGTCGCTAGACGGACAGTCGATTGGTTCGGCCAGTCTGAAATCGACGTTCATGAACGCCGGGAGCCTGCTCGAAACACAGGATGGGAAAGTGGAAGTGCTGCTTACGCCCGGAGTGTTTTTGCGGGTGGGCGATCATAGCCGAATTCGCATGTTGAAGCCTTCGCTGATTGATACGCAAGTGGCGGTGGAAGAAGGCGAAAGCATGTTGGAAGTCGATCAATATGTCCGCGACAGCCACTTGACGGTGAGCATGCGTGGTGGTTTGACGTCGATTGAAAAGAACGGGCTTTACCGGTTCATGGCGGACGGGCAACCGTCTGTGGCGGTGATTGATGGCAAAGCGGAAGTCTCATTTGGCGAAAGACATACAAGCTTGGGCAAGGGACGCGAGGCGCTTTTGAGCGATGCGTTGAAGACGCAGGAATTCGATAAGAATCGCGATGACGAGTTGTATGCGTGGAGCAACATTCGTGCGCAATATGATGCGAGCTTGACGTATCAGGCGGCGCGGACTGCAGCCAACAGCTATGGAAGCGGTAGCAGCGGCGGCTACGCGGGTTACGACAGTTATTTTGGGCCCGGTGCATTCGGTTACAACGGTTTTTATGGACCAGGCTGGTGTTGGAGCAACGGATTTAATTCGTGGCTCTGGATGCCGGGTGGACAGTTTTACAGCCCGTTTGGTTGGGGCTTTTATGGGCCTGGATACGTAGGGTATGCGCCGGTGGTTGTGGTGCCGGTAGTGGTGGCGGGCGGCACGGGCACAAGCAAGCCGGTTTTGCCGATACGTCCGCGGCCGTTAACCAGCGTTGCCGGGATTACGGTTCCGGTGAATCCAAAGCACGTGCCAGCGATTGGCGTATATGCGGCTTCACCGGCGAGTTTCGCGGCAGCGAGTGCGCAATCGGCGCGTGCGATTTCGGCGAGCGGCGGTTTGCGGACGTATGCTGGTGCGCCAGCTTGGTCAGGCTCGCGCGGGTTTGGCGGTGGGGCACCGGCGTCGCGAGCGAGTGGCGGTGGTGGGTCGACGGGTGGTGGCTTTCACCCCAGCTCGAGCGGTGGTTCGTTTGGCGGTGGCGGTGGTGGACATGCGGCTGCTGGCGGCGGGGCTAAGAGTAAGTAAGCGAACGATTCGTTGAAAAACCGCTCATTGCCAGTGGCGGCTCGGCGACGGTGTTAGTGCGGAGATGGTGGGTTTTTCTGCTGCTCCACAGCGCGTTCGCGGCGTTCCTTTAGGATTTCTTCGTACTCATCGAGTTGATTTTCGTTGAGCACGGCGCGGAACTTTGCTTCGGCATCGGCACGAACGGCTTTCACTTTTTCGCGGCGTGCGGGTTGGAGCAGGGATGGATCTGCGCGCAGAGCGGCGATTTGATTTTGCCGGGCCGTGAAGATATCGCGAATTTTGTTTTGCTGATACGCACTGAGCGCTAGTCTCTCACGAATGTTGGCGATTTCGCGTACGACAGCTTTCGCTTCTTCGACCGGGTCGGGCGGAGGAGGCGGAGGATCGCCGCGCGAAGCCGCTGCGGCAGGTGTGGGCGTATCAACCGGCTGCGGCGCCTCTGAAACTTCAACTACGGAAATGGGTGTGGAATCGGCAACGGGTAGTGTCACGTTGATATTGGCTGTCTTGTTCGTTTGGATCAAGACTTCGTTTATCTGTACGGTGGACAGACCGGTTGCCGAAACGCGAATCGAATATTTGCCGACCGGCAGATTTTCAAAACGATATTCGCCCTTGTCGCTTGGGTGCGTGGTGCTTTCGGCACCCGTTGCGGCGTTCTTGAGAACAATGGCGGCGTGATCGAGGCGGGCACCCGCCTGATCATAAATCGTACCCGTCAACTTTCCGCTGGGTGACTGCTGCGCGAGAACCGGCAGCCCGGCGCTCATTAACAACGTAATGAAGCCGGCACAAACACTTGATACAGAGAATCTCCACAGCATTGCTTAAGACCTATTGCGGAGGGAGTGCAGTCTGGTGGTTACGCACGGCCTGTTCATGGTGCTCGCGTTTGATCTGGTCATATTCCGTCAATTGATTTTCGTTTAGGATAGCGCGAATCTTCATTTCGGCTGCGGCGTGGATGGAGCGAATCTTCTGTTTGCGAGCGGAGGGCGAGAGGGAAGCGTCAGTTTGGGCGGCGGTGACTTGCTCTTTGCGGTCGCGATTGATGGCGCGGAATTGGACGGCCTGCTCTTTGGTGAGAGCTAAGCGTTGACGCAAAGTCTGGGGTTGGGGAGGCGGTGGTGCCTGGTCGGTGGGAGGCTGCTGAGGGGCGGCGAACGCCATGCTGCAGGCGAAGAGAGTGCAAAGAAGAAAAGAACGAATCGGTTTGGTCATAGTATCTATCTCTAGATCATGTAACGTGGCGACGGCGCGTTGGTTTAGCGTAAGAACGTTAAACTTCGTTCAGTCCAGAGGAGTGGTGGGGGGCGAGACTGGTAATATTCCTCTTGACGATAGTCGTTGTAACGAATATTATAAAAGTATGGCGAGGCTGGCAGAAGAAATCAAAATGACCCAGCCGTTTTCGCTGCTGGAGGAAGAGGCGCTGCTGAGTATCGTTCGGACAGCGGACGTGCTGTTTCAGCGGGCGGCCGAATTGCTGAAACCGTTTGACTTGAGTTCGTCGCAATATAACGTTTTGCGAATTTTGCGGGGGGCGAAGGAAGCGCTGGCGTGCGGGCAGATTGCGGAGCGGATGGTGAGCCGCGATCCGGATATCACGCGATTGCTAGATCGCATGGAAGTGCGCGGGTTGATTAGCCGCGCGCGGGATGGGCAAGACCGGCGCGTGGTTAAGACACAGATCACGAGTAAGGGAATGAATTTACTAGATGAGATTCAGCCCGTGATTCTGGCCCATCACCGGAAGCAGTTCGCCGGTTTTGGCGAGAAGAAATTAAAGCAACTGGTGTCGTGGATGGAACTTATCCGCGAGACCGTATAGAAACAGACGAAAGAGGAACTATGAAAAACACTTATCAAATTGATGCGGTGCACTCAAACTTGCAGTTCAGCGTGCGCCACCTGATGGTTTCGAACGTGCGCGGCACATTCAGCGGCGTGACGGGGACGGTGATTTACGATCCGGACAAGCCGACGGAAACCAGTGTTGAGGCGAGCGTTGATGTGAACACCGTAAACACGAACGAGGAAAAGCGTGACGGACATTTGAAGAGTCCGGATTTCTTTGACGTGGCGCAATATCCGGTCATGACGTTTAAAAGCAAACGGGTGGAAGGCGGCACTGCCACGGAGCAAAAGGTAGTTGGGGATTTGACGCTGCATGGCGTGACGAAGGAAGTGACGCTGACGGTGGACGAGATTTCGGGCGAAGCGAAAGATATGTACGGCAACACGAAGATTGGCGCGACGGTGAAAGGCAAGTTGAAGCGCAGCGATTTTGGATTAGTTTGGAATGCGCCCTTGGAAACAGGCGGCGTGGTGATTAGCGACGATGTGAAGATTGAGTTCGATCTGCAGTTTCTGAAGGCAGCACCACAGGTGGCGACGGCTTAAGTTTCGTGTGGGGAAGGGGATGGGTCCCCCTTCCTCTCAGGAACAAACTGGCCGCGGGTGGTGTCTAGGGCATCTATGGGTGACCTGTGGCTGGCGTTGCGGTTGATGCGGAAATCGCCTGGATTTACGTGCCTAGCGGTGTTGTGTCTGGCGCTGGGGATTGGCGTGAATGCGTCGATTTTCAGCTTGCTGGACTTTGTTTATCTGCGGCCCCTGCCGGTTGGGAATGCGGACCGACTGGTGGTGTTGAGCCGCGGGGGCAACCCCTACTTTTCCTACGCTGAATATCGAGGCATGAGAGAGCGGAGCCACTTGTTGGCAGGGCTTTCGGCGTCCAATCCGGAAGAATCGGACTTGAGTTTCGAGGGCAATGCGGCGCTGATTGGGGCTGAGCCGGTTTCTGGAAACTACGCGGCGGTGCTGGGTGCGCGCACGCTGATGGGGCGCTGGTTCCAACGGGATGACGAAGCGGCGGCGGTTATCAGTTACGACGCGTGGCAGAGGCTGTTTCATGGCGATGCTGGCGTGCTGGGCAAAACGGTTCGTTCGGAATCTCATACATACAACTTGGTGGGCGTGGCTGCGCAGGAGTTTGGTGGCATTTATCAGCCATTGCGTATTGACCTGTGGGTGCCGTTCGAGTTTTGGGCGGGTGAGCACGCGAAGGACCGGCGGGTGATGCTATTCGGCACGCTCAGACGCGGCGTGACGATGAAGCAGGCGAGCAGTGAGCTGAATGCGATTGCGAGCCAGATCCACAGGGAAGACCCGGTGTGGGGGAAGGGTGCGGACGGTTCACTTACGTTGGAAGCGGTACGCGGTGTGCCGAGCCCGCTGAGCCGGCATCAGGCGCTGCCGGTCGTCGTGCTGTTGATGACGGTAGTTTGGTTAGTGCTGTTGATTGCGTGTGTGAATGTTGGCAATCTGCTGCTGGCGCGCGGGGTAGGGCGAGCGGGTGAGATAGCAGTGCGTTTTGCGCTGGGTGCGGGGCGGGCGCGTGTTGTGCGCCAATTGATGACAGAGAATCTTGTGCTAAGCCTAGCGGGTGGAATGGCCGGGATTTTCGTTGCTTACGCGACCAACGGAGTGCTGCAGGCGACTGTTCCGGCGGCGCCGTTCGGAGAAATGTTGCGGCTGGATTTGCCGTTGGACTTTCGGGTGGTTGCTTACAGCGGACTGCTGGCGATGCTCACTTCGTTGCTGTTTGGAATGTTGCCGGCTTTGCAAGGGAGCCGCTATGACTTGGCGGCTGGGCTCCGGGGTGGCGTGGTAGCGGGTGGGCGGCTGCGTTTGCGATTAGTCACATTGACGGCGCAGATTGCGTTGTCTTTGGTACTGCTGTTGACAGCGGGGTTGTTTGTGCGTGCGATTCTTCACCTGCGTAACAGCGATTCGGGGTTTGCCACGGCGAATCGTTTATATGCTCCGGTGTTTGTGCCACGGCCGCACTTTACGGCGGTGGCGGGCAGAGCTTTCTATGAGCAAACGCTGAACCGGTTGCGATCGATTCACGGAGTGAGGAGCGCGGCGTTGACGACAAGACTTCCTTTGTATGCGGGAGGGATCGACAGCGTTTGCATTGCGCGCGATCACGAGAAACCAGCCACGGCCACGACGATGACTGTGGGGAGCGGTTATCTCGACAGTATGCGAATCGGGCTGCTGGAAGGGCGCGATTTCGATGTGACGGATGAGGCGGATGGCGCGCCTGTTGCGATCGTGAATCAAACGCTGGCGCGGCGATTGTGGCCGAATGGATCGGCGATCGGAGGGAGTCTTACGGTTGGATGCGAGCAAGCAAAGACTTGGAAAGTAGTGGGTGTGGCGCGCGATTCGAGAATTCGTTCGCTTAACGAAGAGCGTATGCCGCATGTGTACTTGCCGTTCTCGCAGGCTTTTGACGGTGGGATTGTTTTCATTGTGATTGAGGCTGCGCGCGATGCCGGCGCTTTGAGCGAAACGGTGCGCGCAACTCTTGCGTCTTTGCATCCTGATTTCAGGACGTATGGAGTGAAGCAGTTGAGTGAGGCGGTGCAGGCTTCGTTCTGGCAGGTGCGTTTTGAGGCGTGGGTACTGGGAGTGCTTGGGACGCTGGCGCTGGTCTTGGCGGCGGTGGGGATGTATGGCGTGTTGGCCTATCACGTAACGGCACGGACGCGAGAGATTGGCATCCGCATGGCGCTGGGTGCGCGCCGCGGATCGGTCGTGCGCCTGGTGCTCGGCGACGTGTTGTGGCTGGCGGGAATCAGCGTCGTGGTCACGCTGCCCATTGCGGTCCTGCTCTCACGCCTGCTGCGCAGCCAGTTGTATAACGTCAGCCCGGCCGATCCGCTGGTGATGGCAACGGGCGTACTCCTGATCACGCTGGTAGTCGCGCTGGCTGCACTCATCCCCGCCCGGCGCGCCGCATCGGTCAATCCCATGCAGGCATTACGAACGGAATAAGCACGGCGAGGTTCTTGGAGAAGAATCATGCATTCGATTCTGCAGGATTTTCAATTCGCGATGCGTCAGCTTCGCAAGTCGCCGGGCTTCGTGGTCACGGCAGTTCTTACCCTCGCCTTGGGCATTGGCGCGANNGTGTTGCTGCGGGCCTTGCCTTATCCCGATGCGAACCGGTTACTCCTGTTGTGGAGTTCGGCTCCTACGCAGGGCTTGCCGATGTTTGGCTCATCGACCCCCGACTATCGCGTGTGGCGCAGCGACAACCACTCCTTCACAGACATGGGTGCCTTCTCCAACGGCAGCATCAACCTGTCGCTGGAAGGCCACACTCCCGAGGTGCTGGTGTCAGCGTCGATCACAGCCAATCTGTTTCCGACGATGGGGGTGCAGCCATGTCTCGGTCGCGTATTCACCGAACGCAATGAGCAGTGGGGCGAACACCGGGTTGCGATCCTCAGCTACGGCTTATGGGAACGCAGCTTCGGCAGCGATCCTAATGTTGTCGGACGGCAAGTGCACTTGGGCGGCGAACTCTACACGATAACCGGTGTGATGCCTAAGGATTTTCGCTTCTTCAAGCGGCCCGTCGTGATTTGGACCCCGCTGGCCTTCGCGCCGGACGATTCGATGAACACTCGGAACAATCATTTCATCGGGGTCGTGGGCCGGTTGAAGCCTGGAGTGACGCCGCAACAAGCTGACTCCGACATGAACGTTATCGCCGCGCGTAT
>PMQB01000309.1:6352-6642 GCA_003169195.1 Bryobacterales bacterium | reverse complement strand
GGCGCTGTCAACGCCCGATTGTCAATCCGCTTCCGAAGATTCTCGACATTTGAAAAGTAGTAAGCGTCGTTATCCTTGCGGTGCAGGTACCACGCATCAGCCTTCAACGCCTCAAAAGCGTCTTGAAACTCAATCGCCGTGCGGTTCGGCGCAATCAAATACTCCAGCATCTGCGGCTTGGAGAAACCCTTCACCGCATCCACCGATTCCGACAATGACCCCGTCAACAGCAACGCCGCACAATGCGATGCAGCGTCGTTATTGCTGTTCGCATCCACCACTTCCGCCAC
>PMQB01000309.1:0-6317 GCA_003169195.1 Bryobacterales bacterium | reverse complement strand
AGCCCGCGCGTCTGCCGGTAGCTTTCGTTCTCTTTGAACAGCGCCACCACATGCTTCACCGAAGGATGGAACGGATAAGACCCGTGGATGTCATCCGCAATCTGCTCCGCGCTCTTCGCCACCGATTTCGACCGCACCGCCTCCGAAAGTGCGCCTGCATAGGCCGTCGCTACCGTATCGATCACAGACTTATTCGGCAGCTTCTTGAAAAGCCGCTTCCGTAAGATCTCGTAAATTTCTTGGCTGGCTAACTCAACGGGAGTCACCGAACGCGCCTGCCGGTTGGCCTCTTGTTCAAAGTTTCGAATCGCTTGTCGCAATTGGCGCGAAGCGCCCTCGTAGCTGCCGGAAAGGTTAGAAACAACAATGCAGCAGCGCTTCAACTTCAGTGCCGCCGAGAGCAAATTCGCCAGCGCATAAGTGGTAACTTGCGCCAGGTTGCCGTTGCCCACCACGCGCGTCACCGCATAATCAAAATAAGGCGGCAGCTCATCCAGCAGAATCAGCGTGGCGTCGTCGCCAATTAGCTCAATCCAGTCTTTTTCGGAAGGCGCTTTTGCGCCATCCCGCCAGAACTTCGAAAATTGCGCGCTCTTTCCAAGCTGGTTTGCAATCTCGCCCCAGACAAACGTCTCTTCGAAACCAAGCCGACCGTTCACCGCCACCACTTTGGCGTCACCGAACGTCGCATCCTGCGCAATCTCCGGAACAATCTCGCCACGTAGCTTCGCATCGCGCGCCAGCAGCCCCAGCGCGACCATCGAGTGCGTCTTACCGCCGCCCATCGCCTGCTTCAACTCAAACACCGATTGGTCTGACTTACCCGCCAGTCGCCGCAGCCCCTGGCTCAGCAGCGTCTCCATGCCCTTCGTGACATAGTTCTTATCGAAAAACTCCCGCGCCCTAACAGACGTGGTCGCAATAACATCAGACAGGTTCTCCACCTGCTCGCTCATTGAGTAATCAAGAGCCATCGGGTGCAGCTCGCAGGCATCTCTTACAGTACGCAGCATTGGTACCCATCAGTTTATAAGTTGACTCGCCAGCGACTGCACCGCTTTATCGTCCGTCGTTTTTATAGCCAGTCATTCCGTTGGGTACTTCACAGATAGGCTTTGCAATTGACAACCGATTTCGAATCGGTGTAGACTCGCTTGACACTATGCCAGACAGCCGAATCCAAGACCCTTCCGAACTGAGAGCCAGGCCACAGATCATCTTTCCTCTTCCTCGTTTTCCACAAAAGGCCTTCTGGGACAAGCACGAAATGAGCTCATTCGGTTTTGGTCGGGGCAGTAGGGTTCACGCCGCCGTCGATCTCTACGCGCCAGTGGGCACCGTGGTGATGGCAATCGCCGACGGCGTCGTTGTCCAACACAAAACAGTATTCCAGCCCAGTCGGCCCGACAGTGCAAAAGAGCCACGCACACCGGAAACCGTCGCCATCGCTATTCAACATCCCGGACTCGGCATCATCAGATACTGTGAGCTCGATCCAAATCTGGCGCTTGGTTTGTTTTGGCACGCTAACGTGAGCCGTGGTCAGGTGATCGGCACTGTTGGGTCGCAAGGCAACAAATACAAGCTGATCGGTGCCCGCCGTGAGCTAGAAGCGTACTCAACTATGCTTCACTTAGAGTGGTACGCCGACTGGACCGACACTGCAGCCGACCGCGTTTATGATGGCAAGAATGCACATCCCCTTTCTCAAAAAACAAACCATACCTACGACAACCTTCCCGAAAGTCAGAGTCACGCTAGCTACGAGCGCCGTCATGACTTGGTAGAGGCTACGGCGCAAATGAAATCGGCTCCCATCACAAGCTTCAGCCACGTGAACCTTTCCTCAGAGATGACACCCTCCTCGCTGCCCCACATCGCTCCTAGCTTGGCTGAGTTACTTCGCCAAGCGCAGTCCAATCCCAGCCCCTCAAACGGGCAGTGCGCCGGGAGCGATCAATGAAGCGAACAGCGATTTGTCTGATCGCCGCCACCATTGTCGTGATCCCCATACTCGCCTCCGCGCAAGCACACACGAAGTCCCCGCAGACAAAAGCCGAGCGTTGGGCCCGCTCTATCGCCACTATCATCGCCGACCCTCATCTCTTCCAAAGCACGCCCGAATCTCTAGCCGCCAAATTCAAACCCATTGTCCCCAACATCACCACAAATTGGCTCAACGAGAGCAGCGCCGAAAATGGCATAGACCGCATGCGCGCCGATTTCGTCCCTTCCGACAAAACTCCGCTAAAAGAACTGGATATCCGCCTACCCCTCACCGACCCCGAGCACCACGATCTCTACCCACTCCTCCGCGCTCATCTCGCCAAAAGGATTACCTGGCCAGGCTGGAAAATGTCCGACGGCGGCCTGGCGCCCGCCCGCAAAGGCGTCATGTGGACCAAAACCCACACCCTCCTTTCCATCTCCCTCGACGACACCGGCTCAGAACTGCAAATCAAGGCGACTAACCCCGACGAAGAGAATCGCGAAAACCCTTGATCGGCGAAATTTAGCTATGCTATGGCTAACTCTGTCTTGCCATCCTCCCAGCCCACCGTGGCGCTGTTTGCGTGTGCTGACGGCGAATCTTCTCCTAGCTCTTGGCGATCTAGAATATAATTGGGTTTCTGTCCACACATCAGCTGGAATCGGTAAACTACTGAAAAGCAATGAGCGAGTCCGAACCGAATGGCCAAATCACGCTGCTGCTGAATGAACTCGCTAAGGGAAACCAAAGCGTCAATGACCAACTCATTCCGCTTGTGTACAAAGAGTTGCGCAAGATAGCTGCTCGCCATCTCGCGCTGGAACGCCCCGGTCATACACTTCAACCTACAGCTCTTGTGCATGAGGCTTACATTAAACTGGCAAGGGTCGACGATAGCAAATGGGAGAGTCGAGCCGTTTTCTTCGCGGTTGCGGCCAAGGTGATGCGCAATATTTTAGTGGATTATGCGCGATCGACGCGTGCGGAGAAGCGCGGCGGCCGGGACCTAAATAGGGTTTTGCTTGATGAGCGAATCGCGTTCTCCGAAGGCAGGTCAGCGGACGACGTGATAGCTGTTGATGAGGTTCTGGCGAGGCTTTCCGAGTTTGCCCCCGATGCTTGTCGCTTGGTGGAGTTGCGTTTTTTTGCCGGTTTGAGTATTGAAGAAACTGCGGAAGTTTTGAACCTTTCCTCCCGAACAGTTAAACGGAAATGGAACGTAACTAAAGGCTGGCTCTACTCTGAGCTTGGGAAAAAAGCGCGTCCAGCCAACGCCTGAGAGGGTTTCATCATGACTCGCGATCGCTGGGAACGCCTTTGCGTACTCCTGGATGAAGTCGACGACCGAACAGATGGCCTGTTCCATACTGTCACTGATCAGGCCTCCCAAGACCACGACTTAAGACGTGAGCTTGAGACGATTTTGGCAAACCAAACAAATGGGGGGAATGATTTTCTTGAATCTCCTATCTTCTCCATTACAACTGATTCGCAAACGCACGACCGCATTTTCGAACCGGGAGAGCGAGTTGGCAGTCGTTGGACAATCATTCAGATGGTTGGTGCAGGCGGCATGGGTGAGGTCTATCAAGCTTCTGACAGCTTACTAAAAGAAGATGTGGCTTTAAAGACGATTCGGTTACAGATTGCCGGCGATGAGGTCGCGCTCAAACGCTTTCAGAATGAGATTCGCGTCGCTCGTAAAATCGGCCATCCAAATATCTGCCAAGTCTACGAGATCTTTACTCACGCCTTCGATGATGGCTCCAATATTCCGTTCGTGTCGATGGAATTTATTGACGGAAAGACTCTCGCCTCTCGCCTCGAACTCGGTCCGGTGACATATGCCGAAGCACTCCCAATAGTGCAACAGATTGTCGACGGCTTGGGAGCCGCTCATGCCAAGAGGATTGTTCATAGCGATCTTAAAACAACAAACATAATGCTCACGAAAGGTAAGGATGGCAATGATCATGTCGTAATTACTGATTTCGGTTTAGCTAGAATGCTAATCCACGGTGAAGGAACTGAAGAGTTACCAGCGGGCGGAACGCCTGGGTACATGGCTCCTGAACAGTGGACGGGTCACGGTGTCACGCCTTTGAGCGACGTTTACTCTCTCGGTGTAGTTATGCACGAACTTGTTACGGGCAGCCTGCCATTTCAACGATCCAGAAGTACTGAAGTAAGATTTGGCAAAGACAACCCATTTCATTTCACAGACGACCGCTGTTTGAGCCTGACTCTTGATCCGAAGTGGCGAGCCGTGATTTTGCGATGTATTGAAACAGATCCTGCTCGCCGATTCCAAAGTGTATACGAAGTAGCTGAAGCTATTACGGGCGACGTGCACAGATCCGCGCATACCACTAACCGCCGAACTTTGTTCCTTTCTCTTGCAACGTTAACTTCACTCGGAGTAGGCAGCATGGCTTGGTTGCGATCCCGCCAGACCGCTGCATCCGTTTCGATTTTAATCCTGCCGTTCGAGGCGAAACGCAATTCTGAAGCTGAACGTTACACGATCGGCTTAGTAGGCGATCTGGTGGGGGGATTGACCCGCATTGATGGCGTTCGAGTTCTCACCAGCAACGGCAACAATCAAAACGGCGTTAGCCCTGCCGAAATCGCCCGAAAATTAAACGTATCCTTAATTGTCCAAGGGAGTGCCGAGATTTTAGCCGAAAACATCCAGGTCGTGGTTCAAGTGTTTCAGCCCTCCGCTAACCGCGTAGTCTTATATAAAACTTTTAAGTACCCTAGAAATGACGCGTTTACTCTCACAGAAGTGGTCCGCCGTGAGGTTGTAAATGCTATCAAACCCACCAGCCGAGAAAGTTCGAGGAGGCCCCCTCACGTGCCAAATCCGGCGGCCTACGAGTCTTATACCGAGGGACGCTATCTGTGGTACAACCGCGGCTTAGATCCGGCGAATCCAGCCTTGGCTGCAGAGCGATTCGAACGAGCGATCCAACTTGATCCTGAATACCCCGAACCTTATGCCGGCCTCATTGACGCTTACGGCATAACAGGCGGTCCCGTGGGAAAACCACCCGAAGCAATGGCCGACTTATTTCGTCAGCTTGCCGCCAAAGCCCTTTCGTTGGATCCAGATTCGCCGGACGTGCTCGCCGCTAGCTCTAACACCGCTCAGCATTTAGATTACGACTGGAAAAAGGCCGAGATAAACTTGCGTCGATCACTTCTGATCCAACCAGGAAATGCGTCGCTCCACCATCGCTACGCCGGACTCCTCTCCGACTTGGGGAGACCAAACGAGGCAATGATCGAATTTGATCGAGCGGAGGAACTAGATCCTTTCTCTCTTCCAATTAAGTCCGCTAGGGCGATATGCCTCTTTTATGCACGGAAATTTAAGGAATCGAAGGCTTTAATCGAGCGCCTCCTAGCTGGTCCCCGAAGCTACCGGTTGTATCCTTATTTAGGAGCAATCTATCAACAAGAGGGAAACGTCAGCAGGGCGCTTGAGGCTTATCAAAGAGGTGTTCTGGAGTCGCACGGAGATGACATCGCTCTTGCTCATCAAGCTTATGCGTTGGGGATCTGCGGAAGAACAAAGGAGGCCCTCGCGATAGTACGAAGGCTTCCCAACCGTAACCAAAAATCCTTTACTCCATTTTATGTCGCTTTAGTCTATGGCAGTTTGCTCAGGTACGATGCGGCTTTCGATTTCTTGAACCAAGCGTTCGCAGTTCATGACTGGAATCTAACTCTTTTGAAAGTTCACCCTTATTGCGACATTTTGCGAAAACATGATCCTGCCCGCTTCAATTCCTATCTCGATCGACTTCACCTTACCTAGTCAGTGTTTTTGTCAACTCTCAATCTCTGCATTTTTTGACTCCGAGCCAATTTTGCTGCTCGTTTAGCTTATTATAGGATCTCAGTGCGGGCGCCGAACGCTCCACAATATCAAAGAAACAAGAAAGGGAAGTTGTTTATGTCTGAAAAACCCAAAGCACTATTCGTTGGCAAGGACATGCAAAAGAAAGGGAACATTACGTGGTCCGGCAGTGGGTGCCAAACATGCTTCGCCGTGCTCGATCTGGAGAGTAGCTTCACCTTAAATTCCGAGGCTCCGGTGCATGCTCGACTAGAGTTAAGGCCCAGTCCGAATGGAGATCACCACATTCTCAAGATAACGGAGACAAAGTGAGCGCTTGAATTCATAGCTGCCCCGACGATTTTAAGGACTGCTTCTAGCAAAACACGAAGTTCTATGAAAGAATCGCCCTTGATATCTGCCGGGAGGGCCTTTTGCGAGTCTGGTGACTTTGCCTCCGGCTGGACTTGCCCCCCAAA
This sequence comes from Bryobacterales bacterium, assembly GCA_003169195.1. GTDB lineage: Bacteria > Acidobacteriota > Terriglobia > Bryobacterales > Bryobacteraceae > Bog-105. Next base: position 4 of record PMQB01000309.1, on the reverse strand, counting down.
TTGA
>PMQB01000430.1 GCA_003169195.1 Bryobacterales bacterium | reverse complement strand
GACGGCCGTAAATACTGCCCAAGAGTGAGAATGTCGACGCCATGCTCTTGCAGATCGCGCATGACCTGCAACACTTCGTCCATCGTTTCGCCGAGGCCCAACATTAGTCCCGACTTGGCCGGCGTACGTGGTCGCAGTTGCTTGGCATACTGCAACATATCGAGCGACCGCTTATACTGCGCACCTAAACGGACTTGACGATAAAGCCGCGGCACCGTTTCCGTGTTGTGATTCAGCACATCCGGTTCCGCGTTCATCACGATCTCCATGGCCGCATGCGACCCTTGAAAATCCGGCACCAGCACTTCCACCTTGCACCCCGGCACCTGTTCGCGAATGGCAGCAATGGTAAGAGCAAAAAGCTCAGCCCCGCCATCTTTGCGATCATCGCGGTTCACACTCGTCACCACCGCATAACGCAATCCCAGCGCAGCGCAAGCTTCGCCGACCCGCCGCGGTTCGTCGTAATCCACCGGCAGCGGTCCACCCTTTTGCACCGCGCAAAAACCGCAGCGGCGCGTACACACATTGCCCAGAATCATGAACGTCGCGGTTCTGCGATTCCAACACTCACCCACATTCGGGCAAGCGGCACTCTCGCAAACCGTATGCAGTTTTAAACGCGTGACCAGATCTTTGAGTTCGCGATAGTTATCGCCCACCGGTGCGGGCGCACGTAACCACTTCGGACGTTCTGGCTGTGAGGAGGAAATGCTGACTAGCACTGATTCCAGTGTATCGTCACATCTCGCGACGATTTTCCAGAGAGCGCGACATCGTCACTTCGTCGGCGAATTCGAGATCGCTGCCCACGGGAATGCCCATCGCGATGCGCGTCACCCGAGGGCCCAGCGGCTTCAGCAGGCGTGACAAATAGACAGCAGTGGCTTCACCTTCCACCGTTGGATTGGTGGCGATGATAATTTCTTGAATTTCGCCTTTGTGAATGCGATCAACCAATCCCTTGATCCGCAATTGTTCCGGACCAATGCCGCGCAAGGGTGAAATGGCGCCGTGCAGTACGTGATAAAGGCCGTGAAAGGTGCGTGTGGTTTCAATGGGCACAATGTTGTGCGGTTCTTCCACCACGCAAATGGAAGTTGTTTCGCGATGCGGGTCGCGGCAATAGACACAAAGTTCGCCGTCGCTGATGTTCTGGCATTGCGTGCAGATACCAAGCTTGTCTTTGATATCGAGCACGGCCTGCGCCAGCGCTTCCGCTTCTTCGCGCGGCACGCGCAACAAGTGAAACGCAATTCGTTGCGCGGATTTCTGCCCGATCCCCGGCAGGCGCTTGCACTCCTGGATCAGGCGGGCGAGCGGTTCAGCAAAATCGGCCATCTAAAACAGGCCTGGGGGCAGGCCCATGCCGCCGAGCAAGCCGCCCATTTTGCCTTGGGCTTCATCGTCTACTTTTTTAGCAGCTTCGTTGAAGGCGGCCGTCACCATATCCTGCAGCATTTCTACATCGCCCGCCACTTCCGGATCGATCTTCACGCCCAGCACATGTTTATGGCCGTCCATCTTGACGCTCACCATACCGCCCCCGGCGGAAGCTTCAACGCGGATCTGGGCGATCTGCTCCTGCAACTTGGCTTGCATCTGCTGCGCTTGCTTCATCATGTTTTGCATGTTGCCGCCAGGCATCTTCATAAATTCATTCCTTTACTCATTCAAATTTCGCACGGTGCGAACCTGCGCATCGGGAAACAATTCCTGGAAGCGCTTTACGCCAGGATGGGACAACGCCCTCTCGCGCAGTTCCGTATCTTCACCACCGGCGGCGCGCGCAGGTGCTGGTGCGGCGGCTTTGTTGCTGCTCTCTCCTACTTCGAACTTGACTCTGATTGGTTTACCGAGTAACTGAGCAGCCACGCGTTGAATGGCTGGATCCTTCAGTGCGAACGAAAGCGTTTTGGCCCCACGTACTAAGAGGTCCGGACCTTGTACTGAGACGTCGGATTGCAGAATGGCGTCAGCGCTGAAGTTCAAGCCTTCTTTGGTTAGCGCAGCGTGCAGATCTTGACGCAGATCACCGGTAGGCACGAGCGGTGCAGGCGGTGCTTCCATTGCAACTGGCGCCGCTTCAACTTGAGGTGGAGGTTTCGGCACCGTCTGCGCAGGCGCTTGAAACGCCGGTGGCCGAGGTGCGGCGGCTCTCGTGGTAGCACTCAGCGCAGGCGATTTCTCAAGCCCAGCCAAAGCCGACTCAATCGATTGCAAACGACCCGCGTGCACCAGCTTGATCAGCCCTAATTCCAGATGCAAACGTGGCTGCAACGAATACTGCAATGCCTTGTAAAGATCAAGCGTGAGATTCAGATAGCGCGTTAAATCTTCTTCGCTGAATTGCGCAGCTGTTTCGAGCAGAGCTTCTTGTTCCTGATCTGACGCCGCGATCAAGCGCGTCGGTTTGTTGGAAAGCTTAGCCACCAGCAGGTTCCGCCAATAGCGCGAAAGCTCCCGCGAAAAGTGCTGCAAGCTCTGGCCCGTGGATTCCAGTTCTTGCACGATATCAAGCATGCGCGCACCGTTCTGCTGAATGACCGCGTCGGCGACAGATCGTAACGACCCAACCGCGAACACTCCCAACAAAGCGCGCACTTCTTCAACCTGCAGCGTTTTTCCGCAGCAAGCAATAGCTTGGTCAAGCGCCGATAGCGAATCGCGCACACTCCCTTCGCCCGCATGCGCGACAACGGAGAGCACTTCGTCACTTGCTTCAATACCTTCTTCTTTAACGATGTACCGCATGCGGTTCATCACTTCCACAAAATCAACCGAGCGGAAACTGAAGTGCTGGCAGCGTGAAGCAATAGTGTTCGGAATCTCGTACGCTTCCGTAGTGCAAAGAATGAAAACGACCCACTCAGGCGGCTCTTCCAGTGTTTTCAAAAGCGCATTGAAGGCTTCTTTGGTGATCTGGTGCGCTTCGTCGATGATGAA
>PMQB01000428.1 GCA_003169195.1 Bryobacterales bacterium | reverse complement strand
AGAACCTGAATCTTGAGCCCAGTTTTCAGCGGCAGTCGGTTTGGTCCGAGCGTGACCGCGCGAAATTGATTGACAGCATCATTCGAAACTATCCGATTCCGGCAATCTTCCTTTATAAGCGTGAGAAGGATGGCCATCTTGTCTTCGATGTGCTGGACGGAAAGCAACGTCTTGAATCGATCTTCATGTTCATCGGTGCAATCAGAGGCAAGCGCTTCCGGACCAAGACTCAGATTCCCGGTGACGTTTCCGAGGAGTGGCTTGACTGGTCGATTCTCCAGAAACGGCAACGCCAAAGCCTGATAACCGGATACAAGATCCCGGTAATTGAAGTAGACGGCGAGCCCGGAGATGTCATTAACGTCTTCGTGCGTATCAACTCAACAGGCAAAGCGCTGACGGGTCAAGAGAAGCGGCATGCAAAGTTTCATACGAGCCCGTTCCTGAAAGAAGCGACACGCCTCGCCGGCAGGTTTCAGAGCTACTTCCTAACCAATGGAATTTTCAGTCAGGGCGAACTGAGCCGGATGAAGCATATTGAGCTGCTGTGCGAGCTGTTGTTGTCCGTGATTCAGGGTGACGTCCTGAATAAGAAAACAGCGCTTGACCGGGTGATGGAAAGCAAATCCGTAGATGGCCGCCAGTTGGGGAAGGCCAGCCGAATCGTGGTGACAACGCTCAATCGGATCGTGAAACTGTTTCCCAAAATCGGCACAACGCGATTTCGCCAGGTCACGGACTTCTACAGCCTCGCGGTGCTCTTTAGTCGGTTTGAACAGGAAGGATTTGTGCTAACCGATCGCCGGATGAACACCCTTGCCTGGGATTTGCTTCGCGAATTTGGAACGCAGGTGGACTCAGTCCGCGAGTTGCAGCGGAAGGCGAAGGGTGCGAAGCCCGAACAGGAATTGTACCGGGAGTATCTGCTTACGGTGTCGCAGATGACGGACGACGTGTCGCAACGGCGGAAGCGGCAGAAAATCCTTCACGACATCCTGGGAAGCCTTTTCGCTAAAAAGGACTCACAACGTGGTTTTACGCCCGAACAAAGGCGCATCATCTGGAATACGTCAGCAAACCGCGTCTGCACTTATGCCGGAGGATGCAAGACGCAGCTCACGTGGAACGACTTCCAGATCGATCACATCAACCCGCATAGCCACGGCGGCAGGTCGCAGATAGAGAATGCCGCGCTCATGTGCGGCGTGCATAACCGGATGAAGGGAAATAAGACACCCCGGAAAAAATCCCAAGCAGGCTGAGATCCTGTGGCGTGATCGGTCATGAACTACCTATGTAGCATCGGGGGGCTCCGAAACCCTTCGGAGCTCTTTTGAAAAGCGCGGGGTTCCTGCGCCGTCACCAGCAAACATCGAGATCTGGGGCGGTATGCTGAGACCGTGGCGGAAAGACGAGCCCAAAGGACCGTTTCTTAAATCGAGGGGCGTTTCTCGGTACTAATCCGAGGCGTCTGCCTAGGCCAGTCAGCGCGCTAAGATTCAAGAGGAAGCATCCGTTGGTTCGCGGTCTCGGCTACTGCGAAGACACCGCTGAGAATCTCATCCAGGACGCGTTCACGCTCCTTTCGTGCGCCAAGATCGGATGCAGCGCGTTCGACGTATCTCACGTAATTGAAAATTCGCTGGTCCTTTCCCTCTGTCTCAGGAACGTTATCGCTAATGACTCGATCAACAGTCTGGGCGAAATCGTTTAAAAGATTTGATGCTAGTTGCCGTCGCTCAGCGGCGAGAGGCAATTCATTTGAATGGCGCCCGAGTTTAACGAACAAAGTGTAAAAGTCTGACTTCTTCCGCCAGCGGGTCTTCGCGATACCCGGAAGCATCTGCTCTATCTCTCCTAGCACGCGAACGAAGATAGTTCGCAGCTTCTCTTGGTCCTCGAATTTTGTTTCGTATTGCTGATAGAACTCTTCGAGCTGCTTCTTCTTGTTTTGCAGTCCATTGAGTGTAGCGACCGCGAGCTCACTGATGAACTCGATATCGAGCATCCGTCGCCGATCGTTTGCAGAGAACATCCCGGAATCGCTCCAGAACTCAAAATTGGAAATCTCCTCCATGAGTTTAATGAAAGGGCCCCAGTAGGTGGCATGTCGAAGTTCTTGAGCGTTCAACACCGTCGTGTTCTTATTGACACGCTGAAAAATCGCGCGAACCTCCTCGTCGGGCATTTCGGGAAGGAGACGCACGACGAAATTGTATTCGTATACTTTCTTGCGATCTTGCTGGAGTAGATCCTCGAAGGACAGTCCCGCCCATCCGGGGCTCTCGTCCTCTAAGTCGAATTCGCCCGCAACAAAAGAAAGAATCGTTCGAATCCGTTGTTGGCCGTCGACAAGCAAATGCTTCTGGTTCCCCTCAGCGTCTGTAACTTCCTGCATGTATATTTCCGGTATCGGATACTCTAGGAGGATAGTGTCTATCAACGAACTCTTTTGTCTGGGAGACCAAACAGGATTGCGCTGAAACGGCGGTTTTATGACCAGATCGCCTACATCAAATGTTTTCTTGAACCACACGACCGAGCGGTGAGTAGTGTTTAAGTAACGTTGCATGTCAGCCTGTCACTTGTAGAGCGAATCTCGAACTCGTTTTGCCGAAATCGTCTGGTAAGTGCGAAGTGCTTCGTAGTCAGTGTATATGCGCAGATTGACATCATGTTGCTTTGTCGGAGCAATTGAACTCATGTGGCTCTTAGCCTTGAGCCATTCCAGACCGAATGGAAGGACGCCGAGAAGCTTGTCAGTTGCGATGGTACCCCAATAAACATATTTGTCCACATGCTCATCCCATGCGTTTCGCGTGCGGAGGTCTACCTGAAGACGCCGAATGCTGTTCATACGCAAATAGCGCCATGCAACAGAAAAGTAGTGCCCGGAAATTACCGCAACATCCACATCAGACCCGTCATCGAACGGTTTGAGATTCTTACTCGGATTAAGGCTGCAGCCAAGGGCCGCGCTACCGACAATCGTGATGCATGCCGGATCCACGTCGATTTTACTCCCAAGTTCGCGTTTCCAGGCAACATAGGCCGATCTGTTGGCAATGTCAACTAAATTCGGCCCCTGTCTGCCGGCGAATGTTGGCCCCACCTGGGTTTTTTAGGGTTAAGGGCCATGAAGGGAATCGTCATGACTGTGTAAATGTGGAAATCCTGTAGGGATTTCCAAGGACGGTGGGAAGGATGGGAAACGTGGGTTTCGTTTTCCAGGCTTTCCACCGGGTGTCATTTGCACAGGGCTTGTAAACCCGATTCTCTTCGTCAATCTGCTAGTTTGCGGTAGAGCGAACTATGCGCGGCAATACAGTTGTGGTCTTGGCGGTCCTTATCGCAATGTGTTCTGGATTGTGCTGGTTGCCTCTGAGTATAGAACCAAGCCTTGACCTCCCTTCGTGGATACCGCTATTGAGCGTTGCCCTTTGCACGGGCATTGCAATCCTGCTGAATAATGAGCGCTGGCTCCTCTTTTTATTCACCTCGGGAATCGGCGCCCTGGGTGGGCTCTGCCTTGGCTATGCAATTTGGTGGCCGAGGGATCCGATCGCAGGTCCGCTAGTGCCCTATTCAATTGCGGTGAACACGATCATCGCGCTTATTGTGTCGCTCATGGCTGGTTTCGTTGCAAGAAAGATATCGATTTCAACCTACACAAACCGAACTGCCTCGTGGATTGCATTGGTTGGGGTAGTTGCATTCGGTCCAGTCTTGCTCTTGCTAACACCGCCCTTGGTTGCGCGCCGGATGACACGCGATGATCGGCTCGCAACCGAACGGTTCGAATCTTTAAAGAGCGCCGTAGAACGAACAGTGACCGAGGGTGGCGATCAGAAACGCATTTGTGATGGGTCAGCGCTGCGGCAGCATTATGCGGGTCCGCCGTTCAGTCACGACGACTGGCGACGTATTACCAGTAACTATGTAAAACAAGATGGGTATGTTTTTATGATCTATTGTCGCGAGAAGAACGGATACACGATTGCCGTGCGCCCTGACCGAGATCGGGGCGACGGTACGCGACAACTCTGCACAGACGAGTCACGTCGGCTTGGGTGTCCGGTGGAATGGGATCGTTCGCGGTACGCGTGCCTGCCTTGTATTAAATAGTTGCACCGCCACTGGTGGACTCAATTTCGAGCCTGCGTTGCAGGCCGATGGAGAGTTCGGTTTTTTGATTGGTGGTGCTAATCGGACTTTTTCTTCTTTTTCTCAATGGTTCGACGGAATCGGTAGGACTCAGTACCTGTCTCGATAATATGAGCGCGATCGGTCACTCGATCGAGTAGGGCCTTGCACAGCCGAGCGTTTGGAAACACTGTGGACCATTCTGAAAATGGCAAGTTGGTCGTAATTATTATGGCCGCTTTTTCCGCCCGCTCCGTGATCACTTGAAACAGCAGTTCAGCGCCCGTTTCTTCGAGCGGAACATAGCCCATCTCATCGATGGCGAGAAGTTCCCAGCGCTTCCAACGATTCAAGGCCCGACTGAGTTGTCCGTTCCGCTGTGCTTCTACCAGCTCATTAATCAGGCCGGCGGCAGAGATAAAACGCGTCTTCTTCCGTTGCCTGCACGCCTGCACGCATAACGCCGTCATCAAATGAGTTTTACCAGTACCTGTGTCACCCAAAAACAGCACTGGCTCGGCCCGCTCTAAATAGGCGCCTTCGGCCAGTTCTCGAATCTGCGGCATCGAAACCGGTGAGACTTTAAACTCAAAATCGTCCAGTGTTCTCAGTCGAGGAATCTTGGCCTCGAACAGTCGGCGGGTGATCAACCGATCTTCTCGCTCTTCCAATTCCGCGGTCAAAAGCGCATCCAAATAGCGGATGTGGCTATGTCCTTCACGGGTTGCTTGTTCTGCAATCCTCATAAAGTGAGAGCCAATGGTCGGCAGGCGCAAAGTTTTGCACTGTGCACCGATGGTCACTTCCTGCAAGGGAACGTTGTCGCTCATTGTGCGGCTGCCTCCAGCAGCAAATCGTAATCAGCTAACCTCGGCATCGGCCTCTCGTATCTGGCAAGATCGCCCACGTCAATCAGTTCGGGGCTTTTGCGCTTCACCTTTGCAGCATCTAAGAGATAAAGGACGGCTCCGACATCGGAACACCCTAGCTCTGCGGCTGCATCCACCGCAAGCCGCAGATGATCATAACCGTGTTTCTTCCCAAGCTTGACAACTTCCACCATCTCGCGAGTGCCATTCTGACGACCATGTCGAAGCATGAGTCGCTGCCACAGAGAATCGTAACTGGCTGGCCAGCGACCTTGCTGCCGCCATTGCTCTAGGGGCTTAGATCCAGCCATTGCGCCAGGCTTCCGGTCGAGAATATCCAGATAATGTTCGAGATCCAATACCTGCTGCTTTCGAGAATGGCAGCGCTCATGTTGAGCGACTATTTTGCCCTGGTACCAGATCTCTACCAAAGATGCATATGCTTTTGCCTGCGCGGTCAAGCCAGGTCGAAGAGGAACTGAATAAGCATTCGTCTTGACACGCACACAACCACTTGGATCCACGATTGGAAAAGAAATGTCTCCGAGATCAAAGCCTTCTGTCGCGCAAGGTAGCAAGTGGCCGCGTTCGATCTCCATGGCCTCTCCAATCGGCTGTTGACGTCCTGCGATCACGCGGCTTTCATCACTTCGGTATCCAGTCTGAAGGATGGTGTTTATCTCTTCGAGATCCTTCGTTTTTGGTACCGGAACA
>PMQB01000188.1 GCA_003169195.1 Bryobacterales bacterium | reverse complement strand
GGGATCTCGATATACTGAGTCTCGCCGTTAAACTTCGCCGCGTTGTCGACCTCGCCCATGACCACTTGTACGCCGTTGTGTCCCCAGCCTGGCTCCATATTTCCGGTCCAATCGCGATAGCCGCTGAGGGTTGGACTTGCTTCCATCAATGTCCACCAGGCGGAAAGTCCGGATGGAGCAGGCACACACCCGTTCCAGGCTGCAATGCCGGTGGGATAACTCAATCCCGTGATGAGGGAGAAATTTCCAGTGTTGGCCGTGTTGGCAGAGAAGTCGCCCACTTCTCCGGTGGAATTTAGCGCTGCCAACAGATTCGAACCGAAGACTGCTAGGCCGTATGGGGCGGGATAGCCGACATTATCCAGCAGTACCGAGGTCGACGGGCTCGCGACGCTATATTCGCTAATGAGGCCGCTACCGCTTGTGACATAGAGCGTAGATCCATCGACGGACACTGCGACACCTTCCGGGTAGTTCAATCCGGTTATGAAGTTCCGAGTTTCCTTCGTTACCCCCGCTGCTGAGATATTGATCAGTGCGACAGACCCGGTGTTGGCCGTTCCCGAGCCCGAATTATTGCTTGTGACAAACACATTCACACCGCCGGCGCCATCGGTTGCCGCCGCAAGGTACTGACCGAACGTCACGTTGCCCACGGCGATGCATCCGGTTCCCGTCGCGGCATCGCATTGGTAGATGCCGTTTCCCGCGAGACCGTTCAAGACGTACAGGTTCGATCCGAAGACGGCCACCGCCCGTGGCGCCACTAACTTTGGGACAAGTGAGCCATTCACTAACGCTCCACTGATAGCGTCGTAAACGCTCACCACATTGTTGTTCAGATCGGCCACAAAGAGCTTCGGTCCAGGGACGCCGTTCATTGTAAGGCTTTCCGCGAGCGCGATGCTTTCCATGTCGGCCCCAGGCACCGTTACCAGCGCAGTTTTAACTGGCACGCCAGCGGCGGTGTATTCGCCAATCGTTGATTCGTGATTCCCGTAGTTCCCTCCGACGTTGATGCCGTTCAGCACGTAAATCGTCTGGGCCTTTCCAGAAAGGGCAGCGCCTAAGAGGAGCAGTAGGATCGCAGTTGGTTTCATATAGCCGGCGGAGTGATACGGCGTCTCACCGACGATTCTTTGTGCGGGTGTGATTCGCTTCATTTGAGTGTTTTCCATTCTTTCTGATCCGCTATGCGTTCCGCTTAGCGGCTTCACTCTCTGATGCGTAAGGTTCCGAAAAACGGGATCAACAAAATTTTCACGATCAGCTGTCCGCCAGCGCGTGCTTCGTTTTTCAATTGCTTTGAGCCGTTAACTGAGCGAGAACTACTAGGTGGATGGTGCCCAGGGGATGGCAAGGGCTATGGTAATTGAGTGGCAGGTGCCCCAGTTCTCTACAAGGTTAGGGAAACGCTACTGACTCGCAAAGAAAAACGATAAGCAGTTGTGGTTCTCGCCGTTTCCCGTCACGGATACATTCGGAAACCGCATTCCTAAATCGATCAGCCGGAATCCCTCGCCGTCGTTAAACAAAATTCTCCCCGTTGGCGCAATGGCCAGAAAGTTGTCCGCGCCGAAGCCCCTTGGCGCGGTGACGGTTTTCACTTTCGCGCCCGTCTTCGCAGCATAGACTTCAAACTGGTTACTATCTGTTCGTTTCGCGACCACATCTGCGCCCCCTGGCGTCAAATGAATGAACCCCGAGAGGAGCGGCAATCGCACCAGCTTCTTTGCGTGCAAATGCGCCACAGCCAACTGAATACCCTTTTCGCTATCGCCACTCAACAGATCAAGCAAGACGACATCGCCTGACCGCTCCACGATCTTGTTTTCAAACGGCTGCTTAGTCAGACCTAGGGCAACGGTATCCAGCTTGGCCTCGCGAGGGGGCACCGCATTCGCAGCAACAATAGTTGGCTTCCCATCGGCAGCCACACTTTCAATCTGCGGTTCACTGTCCGCGTTGACGTGTTCACCCGCCGGCCAATGTCCTACTAATTGCACGCCCGGAATCGAAAAGGCCAACACATCGAAGTCCTTGGTCCCATCAGCCGCTGCTCGGTATTGCTTGGCCACTACGGTGTAGAAACGCGCCATCGCGTGGTCGTAAACAGCCTGCGACGCTAAACATCCGTCTTGCGCGCCTGTGCCTGTGGTTGGCGGTATCTTCAACGCCCCCGTACGCGTGCCCAAATCAAAACGAACCACACGCTTGGCCGTTACCGTATCGAGCTTGGTGAGGCCGCCCCCGCCGTCGACAACATAAAAATAGCGGCCCGCCCATGGGGTAGTTTGGCTCTTCGTTGTAGTATCGGCGCCGATCGCGAACGTAGCGCAAACCGCAGCCAGTAAAACCCGCCTTGCTGTATGCATCTCAAGTCTAGAAACCCGGACTTGCCATAACGTCGTCGACATAGTTCGGATCGCCCCAATTCTTCTCTGGCAGTTTCGCATCCTTATATTGCTGGATGCGAGCCTCTACCGGAACACGTTCCCACTCCGCTGTGCCTTTCAAGTTCGCCTCATCCACTGTAACCGAAAGCAAAGAGTCGCCCTTTGGTGTCTTGGCTGTGTCCATTTTCGGGCGGAATTCATGTATCTTCAGAGGTGCTCCGTTATAGAGCCGAATGGTCTCGAGCTGCACCTGGTCGTCAGTGAAATCGGGAATGGTGATCGCCAAATCTTTTCTTGGAACGTTCTTTGCTTCAACCGGCGGCTTCGCCTTGGCTGCGGCCTCTACTGTATTTCGGTATCGCTCATCATTGTAAGTTGTGACCATGGCAGCAAAAGTTTTGCCTGTCCGGAAGTTCGCCGGATAATGACGCGCGGTTGATTCCTTGGTTTTGTAAATCTGCCAACCAGACGCGATGTTCTCTTTCCATTTCCAAACTTGCTCATCCGTCGGACTCGGGTCTGTCACTTGGCAGAGGCCAACGCCGCCCTTATCATCTTCGCTAAAGTAGGGCATTCCGTTAACCTGGCGACCGCCTAAGAACTGCTTGAACCGGCTCTCCACAAACATGAGCTTGCGAAAAGCGACGATGGGTGCGGCCACCAACGCAAGCTCGGCCGGGCTGGGATTGCTGCCAACGATGGCAAGCCCCTCGGACGCTGCCGTCAGCGGTGTACCGCCGACAGTCACGGCAACCTTCACAGTCAAATCACCCCCGCGAACCGCGCTGAACGGGATCGTAAATTGGTTTTTCTCTGTCACCTGATTGATGGTGGGGTGCTGAATGATCCGGCCCAGAGCGTGAGGAACTGGATGCCTTCGAAGGCTTCCCTTAAAGGCAAGCTCAACCGTCCAACCAAATTGTAAGGGGACTTTGGGATCGGGCGTGATGTTCTTGAACGTTGCCGTGACCGTAATGTTCGGCATCTCACTCTGTGTGGAAATAGGGAAGTCCGGTCCGGGCGGATCAAAAGTCAAGATTACATCGGGTTTCTCAGGCACGTCTCGCGTTCTCCAATCGTCGGTGTTGCGGAGCACTCAGGCTTCCATCCCCGTTTCAGTCACAACCGGGTGCTTTATAAGGAAACCGCTACGCGCTTCGAACTTTGGCCTATCTGAAAGGTTAACGGACGACCCGAATGGATAACGTTCAGCCTTCACCCGGTGACCGGTTGCAAAGCGAATCGCGCGTCACTGCCGGCCGACCGATTCTTCCGCGAGCCAATAGCGATATGCATGGCGGCATAAGCGCGCCACGGCCGCCAGGCGCTCGCCGTCGCGATTGCCGTCGTATCGCTAAACGGAAACGCATCCGGCTCGGCGAAAGAGCGCATGGCTACATAGTGAGCGACACTTTCATCGAGATTGGCTGCGGCCATCACTCGCTCCACAATTTCGTCCAGTGTTCTCGACGTTTCGAACGCGAGTTTGTTTTGAGCCGCGGCAGCACTCACGTTTCGCAAGGTGGCGGCTGAAGCATTCGCCATCCCTATCTTCGATAGCGGAGCAATGGCCAGCGCTTCCGGTTGCGGAAATATGTGAGTCAAGCCGCGCACCCCGGTATCAATAGGTGTGCCAAATCTTTTCACCAGCTGCTCAGTCACGCGTCTGGGCGCGCGCATGGTGAGGGTTTCTCCCAGGATGGCGAGCACCGTCCCCTCAAAGCCATCCCACACACCGGGCACTCGCAAGCCGGGGTGAAGCTTCAGGCTTTGCCGCAATCGCCCATCTCTTGACAAGTGATTGGCTATGCGAAACGGGTCGGCGGCCAAATCGAAAATGCGCCGTATGCGTTCCACTGTCTGCGCCAGACCTTCATAGCTGCTCAACTCCAGATTCACAATGAGCCGGCAGTGCGCTAAGTCGGGCCGAACCGTGAAAAAGCCCTGCGCACCGCCAATCTCGATTGTTCGTTGGTACGAATTGATACTGACAACTTCTACTCCAGGAGTTGCGTTCCGTTTTAAGAACGCAATCAAGTTCTCCCAATCGAACGGAGCCCGATAGGGAAGCCTGAGCTCTAAGGCGCTTTGCCGAGCCGGCGCAGGCCTACCTACAGAAGCTCGACGCAGTTCGCTGGGAGACTGGCCGGTTGACGAACGAATGGCATGGTTGAATTCTCGAATGCTTTTAAAGCCCGAACAGAATGCAATCTCAGTCATAGGGAATTTCGATTCTTCAATCAGGTTTAGCGCCAGGTGAATGCGTTGCGTCGTCGCTATTTTCAACGGCGATGCGCCCAGGTGCTGGACGAATAAACGCCGCAATTGGCGCGAGCCGAGGCCTAACCTTTCCGCCAATTGGTCAACACTGCCGCCATTCAGCGCACCTTCCAGGATCAAACGAAACGCGCGCGATGTGACGGCTGAGGTGCCGAGCCACGCAGGGGTGCCCGGCGCCGCTTGTGGCTGGCATCGTTTACACGGACGAAAGCCGGCCGATTCTGCGGCGGCCGCACACGCAAACAGTACAATATGTTTCGGCCTGGCAAACGGTACCGGGCAAATGTTTCGGCAGTATAAACCTGTTGTGGTGGCGGCGGCGAAAAAGCGTCCGTCAAAGCGCGGATCACGGCTGTAGATGGCTTCCCAACAGATGTTTGGATCAAGCAAATCATCCACAGTCTAGCTGCGCTTTCACAAGGAAGGCATAAAGATTTCATGAAAGTCTTTAGCCGGATTTATTGCCGCCAGCCATGATGTCCGAAAGTTGCTAGCGGCGCGCTGTAAGAGGTTTACACTCGAACAATCCTTATGCGAAAAAAGCAATGCACCGCAGGCTTGATCGCTTGTGTATTCGTTGTCGCTTCACTCGTCAAAGCACAGGAACCCCGTCCAGCAGCCCCGTCTACTGAACTCCCAGACACGAGTACTGATCTGTTCGTGATGTTCGGTTCTGACTTTGACCGCCCCGGCCTTCTGCCACGCGCGAATTACAACATCGGTATCGGCCACACTTTCGGCTTCTTGAAGAAAGACCCTTTGGGCGACGAACTGACCTTTGGCTACACCTACGAAAACAGCGGCAGCCATGGTTTTTTACACACTGATTTTGGCGAGCACACCGAAAGCGCCGGCTTGATGAAGAACTTCGGTATCCCGAAGACGAAGGTTGTGAGTGGATACACCTGGCTGCAGGGAGGAATCACCAGCTATACGGGCAACGCGCGTTTAGAAAACCGTTTCGCCGGCGGCGTGTCGCTGGGCGCTATTGTTCATATGAGCCGGAGCAATTCCATTTGGATTCAAGAGAGCTATAACAAAGTGGTGACGGTTCCCTGGTACACGACAACCAGCATTGGTTATACGTATAGCTGGTAACGTGCCCTTGGTTGTATCGGACTTGCGCGCCTTTCGGGACAATTGAATCATGGCGCAAGCGCACCTGCTTACCGGCGAACCCAGTGCTGGTAAGACAACTGCATTAAAGGGAATTGTCGATCGTGTTGGCCGCGACAAGTTCGCCGGATTTTACACAGAAGAGATAAGAGTGGACGGAGTACGCTGGGGCTTTCGCATTGTGACGCTTGGCGGAGAAAGCGCAGTCATCGCAAGTCTGGATATGGACTCGTCATTGAGAGTTGGGAAGTATGGTGTGGACCTTGCGGCTTTCGAACGGATCGCTTTACCAATCATGGCTGACGTTTCGCTTACTCGCCGCTTCCTTGCAATTGATGAAATCGGGCCGATGCAGCTGCATTCAGCACGGTATCTGGAGTCTCTCATCGCCATACTTCAATCGGAAACGGTGCTTCTCGGAACAATCGTTCGGCGCTCTCATCCGGCGGCAGATCAGGTCAAGCTCCATCCAAATGTGCAGCTCTACACGATTACTCCCAACAACCGCGATTCTTTAGAAACGGAAATCGCCCGTTCTTTTTCTTAAAGAAACTGCGCCCCTGCTGCATGCCTGATAATGATGGACATGCCATTGTTGCAGAAGCGGATTCTGTTTCAGGGGACGTTCGTTCCCGAAGGCAGGCGGAGCGACGCTGCCCAGCAATTGGATAGAGCACGACCGTTGGCCGCGGCGTTGGGAGACTTTCTCATTCGAGGCGGATTTGAGCTGATTCTAACGGGTAGCAAACATGTCATTGATGAGGAGTTAGGCATAGCTGCCGTAAAGGCGTGCGAAGCACTTAACGTTGAACCGCATACAAGGATAAGGACATATTTAGACAAGACGCACCGTGCCAAAAGGTCTTCAGGATTTGGCATGGTGCTTGATCCTTTAGAGCAGGATTGGAATGATGTTCGGACATTCGTTGTCCAGGAAGCCGATGCTGTCGTGGCTCTTCTGGGTGGCGACGGCACTCATGACAGCATTCAACGGGCACTTTTAGCAAAGAAGCCTGTCTTCCCGATTGCTGTTGCGGGCGGAGGAGCAGAGCGCGCATGGGAGCGTCTCAAGCTTCGACGCTACTGCAATCGAATCACGGGCGACATTGACTTTTTGGGTGACCACAGCTTGAGTGCGGAGACTCTTGCGAGCCGTATTGTTAAGGAATGCGAAACTCTTCTGAAACCCGCCACGCCTCATTTCTCGCGCCGCATCTTTATTGTTCACGGTCACGATGCCAGCGGCAAAAACGAACTGGCACGCCTCCTGCAAAAGCTTGATTTCGAGCCTGTCATTCTTCACGAACAGCCCGACCGCGGACGCACCGTCATAGAAAAGTTATCCGCCGAGCTGGCGGACATTGGCTTTTGCTTTGTACTCTTCACGCCGGACGATCTAGTTTGGTCCGCCTCCGATAGTGAGGAACTCAGAAGGGCCCGGCAGAACGTTGTCTTTGAGCACGGATTGCTCATTGGATTACTCGGTCGCGATCGGGTTTGCGCGATCCTCAAGGGAAATGTGGAAAGGCCCTCCGATTTGCAAGGGGTGATTTTTAAGACGCTTTCGTTGAACGAACGCATGGATAGCATTGCTGCCGAACTGATTCGGGAATTGAAGACGGCGGACTACGAAGTTGATGCGAATCGCATAGTCTGAGCTTTCTTTGTCGTATTGTCCGGCGTGCGAAAACAGCAATTCCGCCGAAACGAACCGACTTCCGTTTCGTAAAATGCGCTTTCTCTTCGCCTCTACTCCGTAAATCGTCCATTTCCCGGAGAGATCCGGCCACGTTTCCGCACCTATCCAACGTGGCCACTGCCATTGTTAGTCAAGAAGAGGTTCTGCATTGGCTCGCCCTGCGCCTCGTACCGGGCTTGGGGACCGTCGGTTCTCTCAAGCTGCTAGAAAAGCTCAAGTCGCCGCAGGCGATCTTCCGCGCCAGCGCGTCGGAACTGGAAGGCGCGGGTATGAGTGCGGCCCAGGCGCGCAATATCGCCTCCGGCTGCTCGTTTGAAGATGCCATCGATCAACAAAACAAAATGCTTGCTGCCGGTGCGCAACTCATCTCCATCCAGGACGCGCGCTACCCTCGCCGGCTGCGCGAAATCTTCGACCCGCCCATCATCCTCTTTGCCATTGGGCGTACCGAACTCATGACCACTTCCTCGATTGGCGTTGTTGGCACGCGCAATCCAACACCTTACGGTATGGCCGCTGCGGAACGTCTAAGCGCTGATCTCTCGCGGGCGGGTCTGACGATCGTCAGCGGCATGGCACGCGGCATTGACACCTGCGCCCACCAAGCCACCCTCAAAGAAAATGGCGACACGATCGCGGTCCTGGGCTGCGGGGTCGATGTCATCTATCCTTCCAACAACCGCCGCCTCTATGATGACATCGCGAAGAAGGGACTGCTTCTCTCGGAATTCCCGATCGCCGCTCCGGCCTTCCCGCAAAACTTCCCGATTCGCAACCGGATCGTCAGCGGTCTCTCTATCGGCGTCCTGATCGTCGAAGGGGCGCAACATAGCGGATCGGCCATCACCGCCAAACTCGCCATGGACCAGGGCAGGGAAGTTTTCGCAGTCCCCGGCAACGTCACCTCCAAGATGAGCTGGGGCCCTAACCTATTAATAAAGGAAGGGGGCGCCAAACTCGTCCAGGAGTGGAGCGACGTAACCAACGAATTACCAGCCGCCGTGCGCCGCGAGTTAGTTTCCCGAGCTCAGCAAAAAATGTTACTCGAAGGTATCGACCCGCTGCCGGATGCCCCGCCGAACGCCTATGAAGAACCTCAAAAAGCATTAGGACGCAAGCTGCTCAATGCTCTGCAAGTTGATGAACCTAAACAGCTTGATGCCTTGCTTGAATCTTTTGAGGGGGTTTCCTCATCTGAGTTGATCAGCGCGCTCTTCGAACTGGAAATGAATGGCCTTGTTCGCCAACTCCCCGGAAAGAAGTTTGTGAAGGTGTGGTAAAAGAGTAGCGAACTCCTCTATGGGCCTAATTGGGTTGGCCCAAAATCGAAACTAGTTGTAAGACATAGGTTAAAAGACTATCGGTATGGCAAAATCTCTCGTCATCGTTGAATCCCCAGCGAAGGCGAAAACTATTGGGAAGTACTTAGGCAAGCAATTCGTTGTCAAGGCCTCGCTTGGGCACGTGAAAGACCTGCCCAAAAAAGATCTGTCCGTTGACGTTGAGCACGATTTCACTCCGAAGTACGAAGTGATTGAAGGCAAGAAAAAGTTGATGGCCGAGTTACGAGCTGCCGTGAAAGACGTTGATAATGTCTATCTCGCAGCCGATCCGGATCGCGAAGGCGAGGCTATCTGCTGGCACCTCCAGGAAGAACTGGAGTCGAAGAAGCCCGGCAAGCCCGCGTTCTTTCGCGTGATGTTTAACGAAATTACCGCCAGTGCGGTGCAGAAAGCGTTCGAAAAGCCGCTCCAGGTGAACATCCACCTTGTAGAAGCGCAGCAAGCACGGCGCGTGCTGGACCGTTTGGTCGGTTACAAAATCTCGCCTCTCCTTTGGGACAAAGTGCGCCGCGGCCTTTCCGCTGGACGTGTGCAGACCGTTGCGCTGCGCCTAATTGTCGAACGCGAGCGCGAAATCCGCGCGTTCATCAAGCAGGAATACTGGACCATCGACGTTGCCCTCAACGCCAAGAAAGCGCCGGTCCTCACTGCGCATCTGAATCGGCGTGCCAATGAAATACCGCAGGTCACCAACGAAAAAGACGCCACTGCGATTGTTGAGGATCTTGACGGGGCGGTTTATACCGTCAAGTCCGTCGCGACAAAAGAAAAGAAGCGCAATCCGGTTGCGCCGTTTATCACTTCTACGTTGCAGCAGGAATCTTCGCGCAAGTGCCGTTTTAGTGTGAAGCGCACGATGATGCTGGCGCAGGGTTTATACGAAGGTAAGGAAATCGGTGACGAAGGCGCCACGGGTCTTATCACTTATATGCGTACCGATTCCACCCGCGTCTCGGACGACGCCTTGGCCGAAGTGCGCGCCTTTATTACCGAACGCTACGGCGAAACCTTCGTGCCGAAAGCGCCTAACGTCTACAAGACCAAAAAAGACGCGCAGGACGCCCACGAAGCGATTCGCCCTACCTCTGTTCTCCGTACGCCGGAGATGATGGAAAAGTTTCTTGCCGAAGACGAGTTGAAGCTGTATCGCCTGATCTGGATGCGCTTTATTGCCTCGCAGATGAATCCAGCGCTGCTGGATCAAACCACCATTGACGTCAACGCCGACGGCAAAAGCAAAACTCCGTATATCTTCCGGGCCACTGGGAGCGTTCTGAAATTCGAGGGCTTTCTCAAGGTCTACGAAGAAGGCAAAGATGTAAAGGACGACGAAGACGAAGATCTGAAGCACAAGCTGCCCGTAGTTACCGAAGGCGAAACTTTGAAGTTCAAAGAAATTCTGCCTGAGCAGCATTTCACCGAACCGCCGCCGCGCTACAACGAAGCGACGCTTGTCAAGAAATTGGAAAGCGATGGCGTGGGTAGACCGTCTACGTATGCGTCCATCCTCTCCACGATTCAAGATCGCGAATACGTCAAGAAGGAAGGCGGCAAATTCGTTCCTACTGAGTTGGGGATGGTTGTCACCGACCTGTTACTAGAAAGCTTCAACGACCTGTTCGACGTGACGTACACGGCGCGCATGGAGCAGGAACTTGACGAAATCGAAGATGGCAAGCTTGAATGGCGCGTGGCCATGGCCGA
>PMQB01000702.1 GCA_003169195.1 Bryobacterales bacterium | reverse complement strand
AGGCCCGGATACCCGCCAACACCTTCTCCATGATGCCAATCAGCTTCTCGGTGACACCCGCCGGAATCGGCATCTTTCTCAAAATCGAGGCCCATAATGGCTCCAGTTTCGGCAACAACACAATAGCCAGTACGCCGCCTAAACCGAGAACGCTGAACGGTGTGCCAGCGTCAGCAAACCACCCTGGCTTTGTGGTCAGCGTGAGAAGAAGAATCGCTGCCCCACTAACCAACGTAATCGCATCGAAAAGTCTCTCTGAAAGGGCCGTCGTCAAAACAAAAGATCTGCTCATCCCTGTTCGCGCGCAGATCATCAACGTGCGCACCACTTCCCCAGCGCGAAACGGCAAAAAATTATTCCCAAAATAGCCTGCCGACGTTGCCCAGAACGCCGTCGCCACATCGACTGGCCCATCGGCGGTCAGCAGCACCCGCCAGCGGAGCGCTCGCAAAACCAGAGCTACAGTCACAATCCCAAACCAGATCAGAATAAATTTTAATTCCGCGTTGGAAAGCTTCAACCAGACTTGCGACCAATCAATCCCGCGCAGCGAGTAATACAGTAAGACCGCCGCGAATATACCCGCCAGCGTCAAAAGAAATGCCCGCGAACGCAGAAAGGACGTGCCAGAGTTTGAGTTTGAATCCATTATGTAAGAGTTGTGAGTCGCGACGGTTCGTGGCCCGTGCCGCCGTCATTGAATTTGCTCTCTTATATGGTAGCCTGCACACTATCGCTCCACAAGGTAATACCCCTCTCAATTACCCCTTCACTTCTAAGCCAAACTGGCCGAAAAGACTCCTAGAGATGTCTATTCAGCGACTCCTGTTGGCCTGCGCCGCCGCCTGCCTTATCTACGCGCAAGACCCCAAACCCGCTCCCCCCGCCGCGCCCGCCACACCCCCACCGTCCGCCAACGAACCCTGGACCACCAAAACCTTCGATCTCAAATTTATCGATCCCGAACAAGTCCGCAACGTCTTCTCCGGCCAATCCCACGTCATGGAGGCCAATCGCGATCTCAAACTCCTCACCGCCCGCGGTTCCGCTGCTTTCCTAAAGGAAGTCGAAGACACCATCAAACGCCTCGACGTCGCACCCCCCTTACCCCCGAATACCCAAATCACCGTCTATCTACTAGCTGCCGCCCCGCAAGCCCCCGCCGGCACGGCCCTCCCTGCCGAACTCAAAGCTCTCGAAAAAGAACTCCCCGCCAAAATGGCCGATCTCCAAATGTTCCGCGTCCGCGCCGGCCAGCCCGGCGAAACCACTAGTGCCGAGGCCGCCCCTGCACCCGCCGTCTCTATATACCGCATCCGCGTCGATTCCTCTTCAGTCAACCCAGGTCCTAAGGGGGACGTTGTCAGCCTCAACGGCCTCAAAATCTGGCTCAACATCCCGCCCGCCGATCCGGCAGCTACTCCAACCATTCCCGCCAAAACGCCCAAAGCCGAACCCGACGTCACTGCCGATCTCGACGTCAATCCCAACGAAGCCGTCGTCGTCGCCAAAATCGGCGTCGATAAACCCGTCGCCGTCGTCATCCGCGTCGCCGTTGTCCGCTAACCCACCCAAACCCACCTCAAGACAAACCCGGGAATAAAACTTCCGTCAGCCTGATCTGGCTCCTCTTACAAGTACTTCCCCGATAACCTACTCAGATTTTTCCAGCCGATTTTTCTCCTGCCAAGCCACAAGCGCTCGCCTCAGCGGCTGTACACTTCTCTTTTGCCCACATGATCGTCACCGTTCAGCAGCACATCATGTTCGAACAGCGCCGCCGCCATCCCGAAGCGCGCGGCCGTTTCTCCTGGCTTCTCTCCGGCCTCACCCTCGCCGCCAAAATGATCGAAGCCAAAATCCGCCGCGCCGGCATCAACGACGCCCTCGGCTCCGCCGGCGAAACCAACGTCCAAGGCGAGACCCAACAGAAGCTCGACGTCTACGCCAACCAAGCCCTCCTCCATTGCCTCGGCGTCCGCGACAGCGTCGCCGCCCTCGTCTCCGAAGAAAATGAAGAGCCTCTCGTCTTCGACCCCGCCCCCGAAACCGGCGAATACATCATCGTCTTCGACCCCCTCGACGGCTCCTCCAACATCGACGTCAACGTCAACGTCGGCACCATCTTCTCCATCCTCCGCCGCCCGCCCGGCCCCGTCACCAACGCCATCCTCCAACCCGGCCACCAGCAAATCGCCGCCGGCTACATCCTCTACGGCCCCTCCACTGTCCTCGTCTACACCACCGGCGACGGCGTCTTCGGCTTCACCCTCGACCCCGCCATCGGCGCCTTCGTCCTAAGCCACAATCACATCCAATTGCCCCACCAAGGCAACCTCTACTCCGTCAACGAAGCCTACGCCGACACCTTCCCGCCCGCCTATTCCCAACACTTCGCCACCCTCCGCAGCAAAGGCTACTCCTCGCGCTACATCGGCTCACTCGTCGCCGATTTCCACCGCACTCTCCTCAAAGGCGGCATCTTCTTTTACCCACCCACACACGCCTACCCCGGCGGCAAACTCCGCCTCCTCTACGAAGCCAACCCCCTCGCCTTCATCGCCGAACAAGCCGGCGGCCGCGCCACCAACACCAACTCCCGCATCCTCGACATCCCGCCCACCGACATCCACCAACGCACCCCCCTCATCATCGGCAGCCTCTCCGACGTCACCGCCTTCTCCTGCTGATTAACAAAGATGTTCTTGCTTGGTTCAAGGAACAGGGTCCTGGCTATCAGTCCTCCGCCGCGAAATGAACTCACATCGCTAACTTCGCCAAACCCCTCGATCGGGTCGAGTGACCGGGGATAAGCCCGGTCACCCTCCCACACCACCGGACGTGCGGTTTTCCGCATCCGGCGACTGAACTCAGCGGCGTTAGCGCGCAGCCGCAAGATCTGATGGCAGAAAGAAACCAGAGCGCCGCAGGTGTTGGTTCGACAGGGCACTCTGCACCGAGCCATTGCGACTCATGTGCCAAGCACCACGGCCCGAAAAGGCCGCTTTCAATCGCATCCCTACAATCCCCAAACGCCGCAAGGCGTTTTCGCGCCCCTTAGCATTGTGCCAGCGTAACCAGAAATACTTCCGGATGTGCCTTCGAATCCATCCCTCCAGTCGAAAGAGAGCCGTGCGATCCTCAGCCAGTCGGAAATAGCCCCACCAGCCTCGCATCCATGGTTGCCAGGTGTCCACCAGTTCTTCACTGCTGGCACTCCGGTTCCCACGCCACATCATCCGCACCTTCGTTTTGAATCGTTCCAGACTTTCCGGCGCAATTCCGATCCGCAGTTGGCGGTTCAGTCGAAAGCCCAGGAACTTCCGTTCCCAAACCCTCCCCGTTCCGCTTTTGGCGGCGTTCACCTTCAATCGCAGTCGCTTCTCGATCCAGGCCTGTACCGAGGCCAGCGTCCGTTCCGCCGCCGCCTGACTGCCCACGTAGATGTTGCAATCATCGGCATAGCGACAATACGAATGCCCCCGCTGATCCAGTTCCTGATCGAGCGCGTCCAGGTAGATATTGGACAGTAGCGGAGACAGCGGACCACCTTGCGGCGTTCCCTCCACACTGGGCTTCACTAACCCGTCCACCAACGCGCCCCGCCGTAGGAATTTCCCAATCAAATGCAACACCCGTTTGTCCCGAATCACTGGTGCAATCCGGCCCATCAAGATGTCATGATTGACGTGGTCGAAGAACTTGGTGATGTCAATATCCACCACCCAATCCTTCCCGTCCTGCGCATGCTTCTGTGCGGCTTGCATGGCGTCCTGTGCGCTGCGCCCTGGTCGAAATCCGTAGCTATGCTCGCTGAAAGTCGGATCGAAGATCGGCGTCAACACCTGCACTAACAGCTGTTGCACAAACCGGTCCACGACCGTCGGGATACTCAGCATTCTCGTGCCCCCGCTCGGCTTCGGTATCTCTACCCGCTTCACAGGACTCGGAACGTAAGTGCTCGCCAGCAGCTTCGCTCGTATCTTTTCCCAGTGCGCCTGAAGATGACTCTCCAGTTCCGTCGTCGGCATTCGGTCAATCCCCGGCGCTCCCTTATTGCGTTTCACCGCTTTCAGGGCACTCGTCCGGTTTTCCTCCGTTACCGCTGCTTCCATCAGGTTCTCGTACATTGCTTTCTGTCGGAAGGTTCGCGAATCGGCTTCTCAAGTCCATCGCCCTCGGCTCGCCACAGCTGCACCGCTTCTGCCTTAAGCATTCCTGAGGTGGCTCCCGTAGTTGGTGCTCCTCACGTCTCGGGTCTCTTTGGGCCTTTCCAGTCCCTTCTTTAGCTCCGTTCTTTAGTACTTCCGCCCTTCGCTCCATCCGCGTTACCGGACTTCTTCGCTACTACGGCTTCTGCTGTCTTCTCTCCCACTCTCGTGAGAGAGATCTCCCCAGGTAAGGTGCAAAATCTGTCCCCTCGCGCCGTCTGGCTCTACTTGATGCGTCTTGATGATCTTTGGGCTTCGCTGTTCCCAGCCAGCTTGCCGCCCGCACCCGGCCTCACTGCCAGTTCGCTTGTCTACGGTCGAGAGTTTGCTACGCGCTTCTTTCAGCTTCACCTCGCGGTTACGCCTTGCGTTTCGCTACGGTTGCCGTCATCGGCTCCGATTGGCTCCTTTCATCCAATTAGATTCTGCCCATGCTGGGCA
>PMQB01000314.1:7077-11309 GCA_003169195.1 Bryobacterales bacterium | reverse complement strand
GCTCGAAGAAGTGGCGCAGCTCGAAGCCCAAGGCCTCTCGCGCATGGACGCCATCAAGACGGCCGCGAAGCGCCTTGGGCTCCCGAAGCGGGAGGTCTACCGGCTCGCTGCGGAGCGGGGCAGCAATCCACCGGGCACACGTCGTGATTAGGCCCGAATTGCCCAATCGCGAATTTGGCTTCGTTCGGTGAAATGCGCTCGGCAATGAGTTGCCGCAACATGCCGATAAAAACTGGGTGCGTGCCCACTGTCGCAGCGCGCACCATCTTCATACCCAGTTCTGCCGCCAGCTCCTGCGCCTCCGTATCGAGATCAAACAACACTTCCAGATGATCGGAAATAAAACCGAGCGGCGCAACCACGACATTCCGAACACCGCGCGCATTTAGATCCTTCAGATGATCGAGAATATCCGGTTCCAGCCACGGCTGCGTAGGCGGCCCGCTGCGGCTCTGATAAACCAAATCCCACTGCGGGTGAGAGAGCCCCTCCGCCACCAAGCGCACCGTCTCGCGCAACTGCTTTTCGTAGTTGCAGGTTTCCGCCGAGGCCAACGGAATAGAATGCGCCGTGGCCACAAGATGCACGCCCGCGCGTTCGCTCTCTGGCCAATGCGCCAGTGCGTCGCGCACCCGCAACACTGATGCTTCAATAAACCCCGGGTGGTTGTAGAAGACCCGAATCTTATCCACCGCCGGCGCGCCTTCACCAACCTCTGCTTGTGCCGCCGACACATTCTCTCGATACTGCCGGCAGCCGGAATACGAACTGTAAGCCGAGGTGACTAACCCCAGCGCATGCTTCACGCCGTCGTCCCGCATCTGCCGCAACGCATCCACCAGAAACGGATCCCAGTTGCGATTGCCCCAATAGATAGGCAGCTTGATACCGTTCTTTTCTAACTCAGGACGCAGCGCCGCCATCAGTTCGCGACATTGGTCGTTGATTGGACTCTTACCGCCGAAATGATAGTAGTGCTCCGCCACTTCCAACAGTCGATCATGCGGGATATTGCGGCCGCGCGTCACATTTTCCAGAAACGGCATAACATCTTCGCGTTTTTCAGGCCCACCAAAGGAAACTAGCAAAATAGCGTCGTACATTGTTCTTCTTTACCGGATGCCCGACACGCGATGCAGCTTTAACATATTCGTTGTACCGCGCATGCCGACCGGCTGCCCGGCCACGAAGACAATATTGTCACCCGGCTTCGCGCGCCCTGTGGAAACCAGCAGCCGCTCCATTTCATGCAGCATCTCATCAGTGGAGGTCATGTCCGCTGTTACAACCGCTTCCACTCCATAAATAATGGAAAGCTGGCGCGAAACGCTCTCATTCGAAGTAAACGCGTAGATGGGAACCGGCGGCCGGTAACGTGCCAGCAAGCGCGCTGAAGAGCCGGACGTTGTACCCACGGCCAGCGCCACCACGCCCGCCGTGCGCGCGCAGTGATACGCGGCATCGGCAATAATCTCAGGCATCGCGCGATCGGCCACTTCTTCCCAGGCCCGCGGGAAACCCTGACGCTGGATGGAGGACTCTGTTTCGCAGGCAATACGCGCCATCATCTTCACGGCTTCAATGGGATGCTTGCCTGCCGACGTTTCCGCCGAGAGCATCACCGCGCTTGTGCCGTCGTGAATCGCGTTGGCCACGTCGCTCACTTCCGCGCGCGTGGGGAACGGATGTTCAATCATCGATTCCAACATCTGCGTGGCTGTAATCACAAACCGCCCGCGCGTTCGCGCCTTTTCGATAATGGCTTTTTGAATGGCAGGCACCTTCTCCAGCGCCATCTCCACGCCTAAATCACCGCGCGCCACCATCACGCCGTCGCACTCTTCCAGAATGGAATCCAGATTCTGCCAGCCTTCCGGCTTCTCGATCTTGGCAATGATCGGCTGCTTGGCGTCGGCATCATCCAACAGGTGGCGCAAACGCAACACGTCGCGCGCTTGGCGGACAAACGACAGCGCCAGAAAATCAACGCCCTGTTCCACCCCAAAGTGAGCATCCGCCACATCCTTCTTCGAAAGCGAAGGTGTGCTCACTTTTACACCCGGCAGATTGATCCCTTTGCGGTCGCTAATCATGCCGCCACTCACCACGCAACAACGCGCCGCGATCCCATTCGTTTCCAGCACCTGCAACTGCAGCGTCCCATCGGCTAGCAGAACCGTGTCGCCGGGTTTTACATCGCGCGCAAAATCAGGGTAGGTCGTAGACGCAATGTCCGCTGTTCCCTCTACCGCTTCCGTAGTAATCGTAAAGACGGAATCGTTCTTTAAGAACTGCGGGCCGTCTTTGAAAGTGCCTAGCCGGATCTTCGGCCCTTGCAGGTCGAGCAGGATTCCCGGACGGGTCTTAAACTCAATCGAGAGTTCGCGAACCATCTTGATTCGCCGGGCATGATCGTCATGATTTCCATGCGACGCATTCAGGCGGAAGACATCCACCCTCGACTCAAAAAGAGAGCGCATGACAGCGTCAGAATCGGTAGAAGGTCCAAGGGTGGCAACAATTTTAGTAGCGCGCATTCAATAGTGTTTGTAAATAGCCGTTACGCTACGATAGCGAAAGCCCACAATAAAAAAGGAAACTACTTACAAACTCAATTATGCCCTTATACCAGGCGATTGTCCTTGCAATTATTCAAGGTTTCACGGAATTCTTACCCGTGAGCAGCACCGCTCACCTCACCATCATCCCCGATTTGCTTGGTTGGAAAGATCCGGGCCTCTCATTTGACGTCGCATTGCATTTGGGCACGTTGGTCGCCGTTTTGGTTTATTTCTTTCGCGATTGGGTACAAGTCATTCTTAACGGTATCGGTATTTCTTATCGTGGTGCGCGCCCGGATGAAAATAGCCGCTCCCTGTTGTGGCTGTTGATTTTGGGCACAATTCCCGCTGCTCTCGCCGGCTTGAAATTCGAGAAATACGCCGATCAAATGTTACGCACGCCTTACATCATCGGCAGTGCCATGATTGTTTTCGGCATTCTCATGTGGGTGGCCGACCGCGCTAGCACAGCGCGCAACGGGCTAGACCAGATGACGGGCTTTGATGCCATTGTGGTCGGTTGCGCCCAAGCCCTAGCGATTGTGCCGGGCGTTTCCCGCAGCGGCATCACCCTTACAGCCGCGCGCTTTCGTGGTTTTGGCCGCGAAGCCGCCGCCCGTTTCTCATTTCTGCTCTCCACGCCTATCATTGCCGGAGCCGCCGCCAAGAAGGGTTACGAACTCTATAAAGACGGTTTGCCCGAAGACATGCGCGTCCCTTATCTGGTGGGAGTGCTCGTCTCCGGCATCGTCGGTTTACTCGTCATTGCCTTCTTTATGAAATATCTCCGCAACCACAGCCTAAGCGTTTTCGTGTGGTACCGGATCATCTTTGGCATAATAGTAGTCGCTCTGGCGTTCTTCCGCGTAATCGGCGGATGAATTTCCTATCTCCAACTCGCCACACCCGGCTCAATGAGGCGGTCGGATTTCTATTGCTTCTCCTCAGCTTGGCCATTTGGCTGAGTTTGCTCTCTTATTCCTCAACGGACCCGTCTTGGAACACAGCCGCTGAAACGGCACGCGTCCACAACCTCTTAGGTCAAACCGGCGCTATCTGGTCCGATCTTCTGCTGCAGGTCTTTGGGATCAGCATTTTCCTTTTGCCCATTCATTTGGCTTTACTGGGTTGGAAGTGGGTCCGCAATGCGCCGGTGCATGCTCCCTGGGCGCGCATCTTCGGCAGCCTGGCGCTTTGGTTTTGTCTGGCCACTGCTTGCGGCTTAGTCTCGCGTCACTGGTTAATCGGCGGCGCCATTCGTCCTAGCGGCGTCATCGGCATGGTAATTGCCGATTACTTGCACGCTCGTCTTGACTTGGCTGGCGCAGCCATCATCACCGCCGCCGCAGGTATCGTCGCTATCTACTTTGCGACCACTTTCGAAGTCGCCGTACTCACCCGTCTATTTGGCGGCACCATTGCCAAATTCCGCGAGCGCTACCAAGCTTGGAAACTCGCCCGCGCTGAACAACGCGCCCGTTCAGTGGAGAAGGCAAAAGCCAAAGCAGCCGAACGCGCCGCACGCCGTAATGACAAGCGCGAACCAGTGATCGCCGCGGAAAGCAAAGCGGCCGCGAAAACTCGTTTGGAACCGTCCATTGTGGAAGAACTATCAGTTCCATCGCGCAAAGCAAAAGCTGCCGCCGCATCTGCCGCCGAAGAACCGCCCTT
>PMQB01000314.1:0-7011 GCA_003169195.1 Bryobacterales bacterium | reverse complement strand
GACCTGCTCAACGAAGCCCCCGCCGGCAATGGCTACGACAGTTTCGAGCTAAAAGAAGTGGCAGGCAAAATCAAATCGAAGCTTGAGGAATTCAACGTCCGTGGTTCGGTTGTCCAAATCAACCCCGGCCCCGTCGTCACTACCTTCGAATACAAGCCGGAAGCGGGCGTGAAATACAGCCGCATCACCACGCTCATGGAAGATCTTTGCCTCGGCCTGCAAGCCGAATCGGTTCTGATCGAACGCTTGCCCGGCAAATCCACCGTTGGCATTGAAGTGCCGAACTCGCGCCGCGAAGTTATCAGCCTGCGTGCCATTCTCGAATCCGCCGAGTTCAACGACGCATCCTCGCGTATGACCATCGCGCTCGGCAAGGACATCAACGGCCGCATCAAAGTGGCCTCGCTCGAAAACATGCCGCACTTGCTTATCGCCGGTTCCACCGGATCGGGCAAAAGCGTCATGCTCAACGCCATGATCATGTCGTTCCTCTACAAGGCGACGCCCGATGAAGTCAAGATGATCATGGTCGATCCGAAACGCGTCGAGTTGGGTATTTACGAAGGGATCCCGCATTTGCTGACGCCGGTGATCACCGAGCCCAAGAAGGCTACGAATGCTTTGCGTAACGCGGTGTTGGAAATGGAGCGCCGCCTCAAACTGCTCGCCGGACAAGGCGTCCGCAACATTGATCAATACAACCGTAAGATGGCGCAATTGCGCGCCGAACCACGCAGCCTTTTCGACGAAGCCGAAGAAGACGAAAATCTTCGCAACCTGCCGTACATCTTGATTCTGATTGACGAGTTAGCAGATCTAATGATGCTCGAACGCGCCAATGTGGAAGAATGCATCACGCGTTTGGCGCAGATGGCGCGCGCCGTCGGCATGCACTTGGTTCTCGCCACCCAGCGGCCCAGCGTAGACGTCATAACCGGTCTTATCAAAGCGAACTTCCCATCGCGCATCAGTTTCCGCGTTGCCACCCGCGTCGACTCGCGAACCGTTTTGGACAGCATGGGCGCGGAACATTTGCTCGGCAAGGGCGACATGCTCTTCCTGCCACCGGGTTCTTCGCGTCTAACGCGCGTCCACGGTGCCTATGTCTCCGAGCACGAAACCAACCGCGTTGTCGAGTTTTGGAAGAAGCAAGCCGAACCCGAATACGACGAAACCTTCCTCATGGCGCCGCCTTCCGAAGAAGAGTTGGAAGCCGCCGCCAGCGGCGAAGAAGAGTTCGACGGCGAACAAGATCCCATGTACGAAGACGCCGTGCGCGTTGTGGTGGAAATGGGCAAAGCCTCAACCTCCACCTTGCAGCGCCGTTTGAAACTCGGCTACGGACGAGCCGCACGAATCTTGGACATGATGCAGCGCGACGGCATCATCGGTCCGCCCGATGGGCCACGGCCGCGCGAAGTGCTGAAGCGCCCGGATTGGCTCAAGGAACTGGAATTGCGCTAAGTGCTTCCACGTGGCCGCACAAGCTCAGCAGACAAAACACCGATGACCTAGTACGGTCGGGCGCCTACCAAGTTACCCGGAGGGTCGTAATCGCAGACCCATATGTCACGCTGAGCGTCATGCGCGGTGGCGCATCCTACATATTTGCTCTCGCGCCAAACCACTTGTGTGTAGTGGTAGCACTTCAGGCTCGGATTCAGGCAAGCATTCTTTTCGTAATCGAAATTCTTGACTTCGGCGGCCCACGATGAAACGATAAAGCCCGGCTTCCCAGTGCCAGGAGGGCCCGCGTACGCGATGTTCTGACCCGGAATGCCCTCCATTCTTGATTCGCCCGTGGCTGCCAACCTATCGGCCCATTGCTGCGCTTTAGCGGCTAACTGCGCAGACCACAGTAACGGAGGAACTCCAGGGACTTGTCTGGCGGCGTTGTGGGCTCTTAGCATTTCAGCCGCGAATTCAGACATTTCTATTGGATTGGTAATTTCGGGTGTCGCAGCCGGGTTTGCTTTTGGCATGACCTTGGCGGCGGGTTTCGACTCCGGTGGCGCCGGGGAAGGTGCCGCGGACGGCTTGGGCGGGGCCGCTTCTTCGCGCGGCGCACGCGATCGTAGCGTTCTTACTTCCTCCCTCAGGCGGTCGTTGCTTTGAATCAGCTGCTGATTGGCCGCGCGCAATTGAGTATTCTCTTTTTGTTTGAGAAGGGCGTACGTTGCCAATGCTGCCAAGGCGACCAGGACCACAGCGGCAAGAGAGATCCATTGCAGCAGCCGCCGCTTCTTGTCCGCGTGCCGGCTCTCATTTAGAAAGAAAGTCGCCTGCTCAAAGCCGGGTCTGTAGCGCGCGGCCCAGGCCGAGTTAGGAGCGTTCGCGGCCAGCCATTGAAGCCCCACCGACAGTTCTGGATTACGCCAAAGGCTTTGTTCGCCTCGCACATGGCAATCGGCACTCTCCGCAAGACGAAGATAAACCTTGCTTGCCTGCTGTTCTTCCAGAACCCAAGCCTGCAGCCGATTCCAAACGCGCATGATACTCTCGTGCGCTAAGTCGATCATCGTCGATCGTTCCAGCGGAATGGAGGGCGGCGGCGCTAGAAAGGCACGACCTGGTTCGCGGAACTTCTCCACAACTTGCTTCACTTCTTCTTCATCAAAGTTTCCGATATCGCAGATCGAGCCAAGCGTAGTGGGGCGCCGTATTCCACGGCCCTGCGCGTCAGTTTCTGTTAACGCCTTGAAAGCTTTCGTAGCGATGATCCGGTGACGGTCGGAGCTCAACTCAGCGAACGCCTCGTCTGCATGTAGAGACAGAGCGCGAGACATCGTACCAACGGCTTCATAGTGGCGAAAATCGACAGGCTCCAGCTGCCGGTGGTCGCGCTTCCAATAATCAAAGGTACGCATGAGTGCATGCTGCAGGACAGGGAGCTGGTCTGGATCTTCGCCTGCTTCATTCAGCAACCGCACAACAAGGCGCGGAGCAATCTCCTCATGAGCCACACCCATGGGACCTACGATCGCTTCCCGCATTTCCGCACGTGTCATCCGTGGAACTAGATATTGCCCACGGCTCACAACTGGAGGAAGACCTGGATAGTCGGCGCAACTGCCGATGAAGTCTGAACGCATGGTGAGGGCAACGTAAATGCGCGGATCAATCTCTTGCGACGCGGACAGGAGCAACTTCACAAACGCGACCGCATCATCGCCATAATTGCTCTTGCCGGCGGCGCGATAACGAAACAATTCTTCGAATTGATCCACGAGAACCAGCAGATTCGTGCGCGGGCTCAAATTTGCCAAACGATAGGCTTCCACCAAGCCGAGAGAACTGCGGCGCAAAGTGGCTTCCATCATCGCCTTGCCGCCGCCGTTTACCCGTGCGTCGTCAACCAGCCCGCACTGCACCAAGGCCTGAGCCATCCTTCCTATGGGCTCTTCGCCAGGCCGCAGCACAGCCACTCGCCAACGCGAACCAGTGCCCACCATGCTGCCCCCGTAAAGAGCGGGAACCAGACCGGCGCGAACTAGAGACGATTTACCGCTCCCCGAGCCTCCCACGACAGAGAGAAAGTGTGTATGGCGAAGTTTCGTAAGAAGTTCGTCAATGCGCTGCTCACGCCCGAAGAAGAGATAATCCTCTTCCGGTTCAAAAGAGCGTAGGCCTGGAAAAGGGTTGGCCAAGTCCAAAGCGAGGGCGGCGCCAGTCATGCGGAGGCTCCCTTATCGCGAAGTTGGTTGAGCACTGGTTTCCAAGATTCGGGGTTGAAGCCATCGGTCTGGGTGATTTGCAGCGCTTCCAGTGTGCGGAAATTTTGCTTCTCAGCAGTCACCGGCGGCGCTAAGCAAACAACAATCAAGCGTAATCGCGAACCTTCGGGGCTTCCCGAAATTTTCCGTAGCTCCCGCAGCTTGCGGCGGAGAAATAGATCGGTGCTCTCGCCATGGTAAATAATGGCTAAGTCACAGCTCCGCAGATTATCTTCGTGATCCAGGCGAACCTCCGACTCGTCACCTTCGAACAAGGGAAGCAGAACTTCGAAGCGCTGATCGAATAGAAAGTCTCGGAGGGACGCAATGCTCTGGCGGTCTTGTTCATCACAGATCAAGTACACCCGTTGTGGCCGGTTCGCCGAAGATACAGCCACGGGCTTTGTCTTGACGGTTTGTGTTTCCAAATCGGCAAGCCGTTGCTCGATGAGTGTTTTCACAGATTCGATCGATGTTTCGAGTAGATCGGCACTTTGGCCCCAGCGCGTATCACTCCGCAGACGATCAATGAGACTCTGTTGACGCGCGTCTTCCGCTTTTACGCCCGGAGGAATCCACACGAGACGGATCAGACTCTTTTGTTGGGCACACTGGATGGCTACCTCATGTTGGATCTCGGCTAGGGAGAGCGCCGAGCCGTCAGGAACCACTCCATAGTGGGAGCCAAGCAAGTGGACGGAGATGGCGCACTGCGAAAGTTGCTCACAAATAAAACTCTGCACTTTCTCGGCTTCTAGCGGAAGACTTTGTTGAGGCAGGACGAGATAGCCCTTGCGTTCAAGGTCGCGCCGAATGGAGGAGTATTGCTCTCTTACGTCGAAACTTGTCTCTGCGAGATAGACCGAAGGCCGATCCGGCGCATAGGCTTCCTTGACTTCTCCGAGTATTGAATCGAGAAGTTTTGCGACGTCCTGGGCCAAGTCATCCAGCCGCAGCCAATAATCGGCCATAGCCGCAGGCCCGAAAGCAAGGTCTAACTCATGAAAGTGGCCGGACTGTGAGTCGACTTTAAAGAACTCGTATCCAAGTAGCGGCTGCAATAAGGGTTGCAAGTCGAATTCCAGGGAATCGGGCAGTGGGGTTTTTACCACTTTGAAAACGCGGCTTTTGGTTCCTGGCGAGCTGCTGGTCGATTGGGCGCACGTATTGCAAAAGGAATGAAACTCGCGGCGACACCAATCGGATTTGATATAGCGGGGCGACAGGATCGTAACAAGCACGGCGGTCTGCCCCAATTGTTCAGCGATTGTGTCGGCAAAAAGATCATTGCCCGTAAGTTTGGGATCGCGCCAAACCGTGGGCTTGCGCCCCAGCAATTGCGCCACTCGTACTTCCAGGGCCCGATGGAAATCGTTAATCCAGCCATTTTGGCCTTGGATCGCAGTTTCGTTGTCTAAATGTGCGTAGCTTATGAATATCTCGTTTTTATAGACCATGCCTCGTCAGACTTCATGAATCTGCGAAGACTCACAAATCATAAGTAATACTAACCGATGTCCCTTCGTTTTGGAACGTCTAATTGAACAGTCGCGAGGTTGATTGCTGGTTGACTGTCTCTTATACACCACTCCGGCGTGTACCCGTGTTTATAGAGACAACCGCGAGGCGTGTGAGTCGTTACTTGAGGTTAGCGGGGAAGGCGGCAGGTCTTCGAGACAGGGTCCTGAACCGTCGGCAAGTCATCGAGAACTTAAATGATTGAGCTAGGGTATCTGGTTGAAGCGCTCACGTTATTGCTGGGCTACTGGATTGACTTTATTTCTTGCGCAGTGGGCGACACCTTGATAAGATCGAGAGATTTTAAATGTCCCGAGTCGGCTGTTACGCTGCGGCTCGATGAATGATCACAACAACGCCTTATAGACGAAAGAGGTCGTAACTATCATGCCTAACAATGGAGCATCAGCCGCAGCGCCGGCCCAAACTTCATCAAAAGCACCGGCAGTCGGCTCGAACCTGTGCCAAATTTTTAACAACAGTAAATACGACGTCACCATTCTGCTGACCAGTTCCGGAGCCAGCACGAGCAACCCCTACACTGAGGAGGCAGTGTTGCAGACCGCAGGCGGCACAGTCATCAAGGCAAACAACTCGGCGTGGGTCCAGATGAACAGTGCCTATGTTTCAGCGGCGACACAAGGCGGCACGGTGTTCAATCTAGTTGCGTGCGACGTCAAAAACGGTTTTTATCCGGTTGCTAGCTTCACTAATCTTAGCCCTGATCCGACTACAGGACAGCTACCGGATCAAACTTTCAACACGGCGAGCGCCACAGCGTTTAGTGACGCCGAGCTGTTTTACAAAAACTTTTTGGCCAATCCGAATTCGCAGGTTTGCGCGGATTACCAGACAGCCGTAACGAATGCCTCGAGCAACCCTACAAATGCGGAAACCATTATTAACAATTTCTTTGCAAATACTCAGTCATACAACACTGTGACGTATGACGCGTTCAACGCGATCACAAACTACTACACTCACTTGCCCAGCCCATGGACAGGCACCGGCGCAACGGCCACCTATTACCTATACGGTACCTCCGGAGGCGCAAACCCGGCTACAGTATTTGTGGGCACGGTAACGTTGACGACGCCGAAAGCTGGGGTTGATTTATCCGCTGCAGGCTTCGGCTATGCGGGTACCTTTACGGCGGCGACGAATCCTACTGACCTGACGACCACAGATGTAGGTGGTCCAACGACGGCTCTAAGCTACAGCAAAGGTGCTTTTGTCGACAACAGTAGTTCCGAGATTTCGTTAACAGGCACGTTCCAACCGACGAGTAAGTTTACACAGACCCCCACTAGCGCTGCTGCTAACACAATGGTGCTGCTCGGAACCGTGAATGGTAATACCGTCATGGGCGCCACCTCGGCTCAGCTCATCAACGAATGGGCGGTGTTATATCCCACTGCGGACGTGGCAGAGCGATTCACGACGGCCATGACCATTTTGGGAGACATATCGGATGTAATTACGATCTACCAGGGACTTTGGGCTTTCGGGAGTTTCATCAAAGAAACGAAAGAGAAGGCTGAAAAGGCCAAGGCAAAAGAAGAGGAGGATGCCAAAGCTCAAGCAGAGGAGGAGGCCAAAGCTCAAGCAGATGCTGTGGCCGAAGCTAAAGGGAAGGCGGCGGCCAAAGCGGATCCGGATGCCAAAGCCAAGGCGGACGACGCTCCCAAAGCTGCTGACGCTCCCAAAGCGGCCGACGCGCCCAAAGCGGCCGACGCGCCCAAAGCGGCCGACGCGCCCAAAGCTGTCGATGCGCCCAAAC
>PMQB01000653.1 GCA_003169195.1 Bryobacterales bacterium | reverse complement strand
TTTGCGGACGGAGGTGTTTGGCGATATCAGCAGGCGCATGCAGAAGCGGGTCCTTGGAAAGCCCTGCGGTTTTGGTTGCCCGTGCAGATTCTGGCTTTGAACTTTCTCTGGTGGGTCGTTGTGAGTTCTACCCAGGCAAACGCCGGAGGTTGGCTGGAAAAGCTGGGATGGATCAGCGGGATCGAAATAATCGTCTTGAACCTACCGGGCATGCCTTTGTTTCTGCTCTTGATAGGGGCGGGTTTTGCGAATTCGTCGGGGTGGGTCGTGACGTCGGTGTTGATAGGCTCCGTTGCCGTTTCGTGGAACTTGTTCCTACGATGGGTCGAGGCACGGGCGTTGCACCGCGGGCCAATCTCGCTGTTTGATTAGCGGGGCATTATTTCGTTCTTTGCTTCTCCCCGAAAGCGCTCCGGCTCATAACAGATTTGCGCCCCCGCTCTTGGCCTTGAACCGGCATGGTGAGCCTTCACGCCATAGGTGGTGAAGTGTTGAATGCCGCTGGCTCCAATGTTCACAAAGGGAAGAAAGAACGAAAAGGCTAACGACCCTAAATCAAACTGAGGCTTCAGTACGACAGACAACAGTTGGCCCGACGGCGTATCTTGCCGGGAGATCTGAGCGCTGCGAAAAGTATGCTTGCCTTCCGGGCCAGAGTATTCCAAAACCGCACCGGGCGTGAGCCCTTGAAGAAAGGGACCGGGTGCGTCGGGATAATAAACAACCTTAGTTGTGCCCGAATGACTAATTAGCGTAAAAGCGTTGGCGCTCCTGAGTTGAGGAGCGGCCGTAGCGGGACTGGACATACTACGCCTCCGGCAAGTGTTTGTTCGGCACCCACCGAAGGCGTAGTGTTAAGAATGTTCGTGTCGTTTCAGATTAATTAGCGGAAGCGGACGTAAATTCTCGCGCGGTTAGACGGCGCAGCTTGATAGGTTGGAGGTGTCCTGTTTCTTCGCCTAGGATGATGGTACGAGCGAGCGGCAGCAAGGCGCTTCTCGATTGCCGAGCTTGGTACATCAACAACAGAAGGGCTTGCTCATCGGAAACCTCTTTGAGGCGAGCCAAGATGCCAGCAGCGCGACTGACAGCTTTACGAGTATCGATGCGTTCCTGCAGCCTACGAACGGCGGCGTTGGCTGCTTTCATTCGTGCTTGCAGTTCTATACGATTCAGCATGAGCGCCGCTTGCTGGGCTAAAACGCGAGCGAAACGCAAGGGGCATTCGACGCTTTTGATGCGGGGCTCAAACAGAATACGGAGGCGGCCCCAATCGCGGGCTTGGGCGACCATCAAGCCAGTAGCGGCACCGCGCGGCGCCGGGGCTTTCGAATCGTGCCATTCAAAGACTTGCGGTTTGTTGTGACCTGTATCAATCGTCATTTCGACGCCGTGCAAACCGCTAAGGCGCAAAGCTACGCTGGCCAAAGATTCAAGGCCGCCCGCGGCATCTTGCACCGTTAAGGCCAAACGGCCCATGGTGGCAATCGCTTCCTGCTCGCTGATGCGACGCAAAGAACGGAAAAGATTCGGAGACTGTAGTAGTGCACTCATCCTGTTGTCACTCCTTTGAAAGTTCTGTTGGCTAGGGTTTAAAGCAGCAGTGGTTTAGCGACAACAACAACGAAGATGGATGGGGATCTGCATAACTACTTAATTTCTATAGACATTATGGAGATTAATGCCTGCCGATGTCAATAGTCAATTTTAGGGATCTCCAAATCACCTGCCTGATACAATTTCGCCTTGATGATGCGACGTTACCTTTTATCTCTGGCATGGGTGTGTGTCTTGACTGTGGGCGTTTCGGCGCAGGAGGCCGCGAAAGTAGAACGGCTTACTAAATCCATGGATGAGATTGTGCCGCCGAACGCCACTATTCAGAAAGTTGCGAACGGTTACACATGGACCGAAGGACCCGTTTGGATTTATGAGCAGGTAGGGTTTCTACTTTTTGCGGAGATCCCCAGTAATACCATTTACAAACTGATTCCGAACCACAAGCCGGCGGTGTTTATTCGTCCCAGCGGTTGGAATGAGCCGACGCCGTTCAAAGGCAAAGAGCCGGGTTCGAACGGGATGACGCTGGATTCGCGCCTGCGGCTGACAGTGGCCGGGCATGCGAATCGGAATGTGTGGCGTTTGGAGACGATGAATCCGAAGGGAAAAATCACAATTCTGGCGGATTCATTCGAGGGGAAGAGACTGAATAGTCCGAACGATCTTGTGTACAAGCGGGATCATTCGCTTTATTTCACCGATCCGCCTTATGGATTGGAGACGCAGAGTGATGACGATCCGAAGAAGGAACTCAACATCAATGGCGTCTACCGGCTGGAGAGTCCGCTAAATCAAGCCCCAGGGTCAAAGCCTGATCCAGCGAAGCTTCATCTGCTGATTTCCGACCTTACGCGGCCGAATGGGATTGCTTTTTCGCCGGACGAAAAGTATTTGTATGTGAATTGCTCCGATCCGCAGAAAAAGATTTGGATGCGCTACACCGTGCAGGCGGATGGCAGCGTGGCGGAGCCGAAGTTGATTGCGGATGCGACCAGCGATCCGCGCGAGGGCGGACCAGATGGCATGAAGGTGGACCAGCGCGGGAACATTTACAGCACCGGCCCTGGCGGGATTTGGATTTTTTCGCCAAAGCTGGAGCACATCGGCACGATTGATATTCCGGAGCGCACAGGGAACCTGGCGTGGGGCGGGCTAGATGGACGAACGCTCTACATTATGGCAAGTGGCAGTCTGTATACGATTCGTTTGAAGATTCCGGGCGTACGGCCGTAGTTACTTGCGAGTCAGAATGTGACGCCCAGAAGCAGCGCGACTTGATCCGGATTCGAACCCGTGAATGTGCTGCTGGTCCAACGCGTGTAACGGATTTCCGGCGAGACCTTGATTAGTAGTAATTTGAACTCAAGACCCCCGCCCACGGCAAATCCGGCGTGCGAAAGTGTCAGGCCGCTGCTCGGGCTGAAGCGAAACTCGGGGCCCGCGTCGACATAAGGTTTGGCGAGACCTTTTCCCAGGCGCAGCTTCGCCAATACCGGCACTTCAAACACGTTGTAGTTATTAACGGTGGAACCTGTGATGAAGCCAAGGTTCTGTACGTTGTAGGGATGAAACAAGAAATCCCCTTCCACAGACAAACCGAGCGGCAACCCTAGTTCGGCCGTGCCCCCAACGATAAATTGTCTTGCGTTGGAATCTAAGTGGACGTCAACAGTTGTGACGTTGTTCTCGGAATAAGTAAGTGGGTAGCCGCCCTTGATGCCGAAGGACAGATGCTGGGCCGAGAGACAACCGGCCAAAACAAGAAAGATAGAAAGTCTTTGAGCGACTTGTATGCCCATACTCAACCCAGACGCAGGCATGGGGCGATTCGTTTCTCAACAACCTATTAAGGCTTCTTAAGCCAGGTCACGCTTTTGGGTTCGGAATTCTGGCAGCGGATAGTATCGTCTACGCCGGAGCTAATATCGGCACAGGCGTTTTCGCGGGCGGAGCGCAGCGCGGCTTCTTCGCTTTTGGCGTTTACCGTTTTGCAAGTGGATGCCCCGTTGAAGGCCATGCAGACTTCCACGCGGTAACGCGGCCCGTGCAACGTCGAGTAAGCGAGCAGGACAACGAATGCGGCGATGAACAGCGCGATCACGAGACCAATCTTGTTCAAAGCACGCCCTCGTGGAAGTAACTGCCCATGCTGCGGAATTTGGCGAAGCGTTCTTTTACTAAATTTTCAGGTGAATGGCCAGATAACTCAGTGAGCGCTTCTTGCAAAGTGGCACGCAGGGCGTGGGCGGCGGCCATGGGATCGAGATGGGCGCCTCCTAAGGGTTCGGCGACGATGCCATCAATCAGGCCAATCTCGAGAAGATCGGTAGCCGTCATGCGCAAGGCCGCGGACGCTTCGGGTGCTTTGGTGGAATCGCGGTAAATGATGGCCGCGCAACTTTCGGGAGAAATGACGCTGTAATAGGCATTCTCCAACATATAAACTCGATTTGCTACGCCTATGCCCAACGCCCCGCCGCTCCCGCCTTCGCCAATTACCACGCTAACAATTGGGCATTTCAAGCGCGACATTTCCCGCAGGTTGTAAGCAATGGCTTCGGCTTGACCGCGTTCTTCACCATCAATGCCTGGGTACGCGCCCGGTGTATCGATCAAGGTGATGATGGGCCGATTGAATTTTTCTGCGAGTTGCATGATGCGAATCGCTTTGCGGTAGCCTTCCGGCTTGGGCATGCCGAAATTGCGCAGGAGTTTCTCTTTCGTGTCGCGGCCCTTTTGATGCGCGACAATCATCACCGGCTGGCTATCGAAAAAAGCCATACCGGCCAGAATCGACTTGTCATCGCCAAAGTTGCGGTCGCCATGGATCTCAGAGAACTTCGTAAAAATGGCTTGAATATAGTCGCGCGCATGCGGGCGCTTGGGGTGGCGCGCGAGTTGCACGCGTTCCCAGCTTTGGGTAACACGTGGGTCTCTGTGTCCCGCCGGCTTAGCAGGCGGCTCTGGTGGCTCTGGGTTTTGTTCGTCAGCGGGCATTCGGTCGTCAGCCACTAGGTTATCTTGCCAGCACTTCTAAAGATTCGGGTCCGCAGATTTTTTCGAGTTCTGCGCGGAATTCTTTGTCGGGGCGAACCTTGGTAGTGACGTCCATAACCAAGGAAAAATCGCGCGGTTTTTCCAGCCGCAGGCGTACCTCCGTGGCGCCATGTTTGCGAACAAACAGTTCGTTTAAAGCGTTGGCTTTGGCCACAGCCGTTTCATCTTTCAGCCAGACGCGAATGGAGATGAGCGAAGGCAGATCCACGCGCGCTTCTTCCAGCTTCACCATTTCCTGAATCGACAGCTTCGGCGGTCCGCCTTCTTCGGTAAGCACAGAAGCGCGCAGAAACACCGCACCATCTTCGCGCAGAGCGCCCAAAACATCTTCGTATTTGCCGGCGAATGCCATAGCATCAACTGTGCCCCGGCCATCGTCAATTTTCATGGCAGCCCAATACTTACCCTCGCGGTTGGTTTTGCGCTGAAGCCCGGTGATCATGCCGCACATCGCAACAGGTGTTCCCCGTTCGAGATCGTCCAGCTTGTCGGTGAAGTGGGTGGATAGGTCGGCCAGTTTGTCTTTGAAGCGGTCAAGCGGATGGCCGGAGACGTAGATATTGAGAACTTCTTTTTCGCCGGCAAGTTTCTGCTCCATGGTCCAATCGGGCAGCTTGGCGAGCGGATATTCGTTGGCCTGTTCGTCTTCCACCATGCCAAAGAGGCCGTGCTGGCCCATTTCGCGGTCGCGGGAAGCGCGAGTACCAGATTCAATGGCCCGGTCGAGCGCTTCCGTCAGTTGCGCGCGGTTGGCGCCGGTGGAATCGAGCGCGCCTGCTTTCACCAAGCTTTCAATAACGCGGCGATTCACGTTACCGAGATTGATGCGATCGCAAAATTTGTAGATCGATGGAAAAGCGCCGCCTTCCTCGCGGGCTTTCACAATGGCTTCCACTGCGCCGTGCCCCACGTTCTTCACGGCACCCAATCCGAAGCGAATCGCTTCTCCCGCAGGGGTGAAGTTCAAATCGCTATGGTTCACATCGGGCGGCAAAACCTGCAAGCCCATTTCCTTACACTCGTTGATGTACTTTACGATCTTTTCGCTGTTGCCCGATTCCGACGTGAGCAGAGCAGACATGAATTCTACGGAATAGTGAGCTTTCAGATAGGCGGTAACGTAAGCAAGATAGGCATAGGCGGCCGAGTGCGACTTATTAAAGCCATATCCGGCGAACTGCTCCATCAGATCGAAAATCTTGGTGACCTTCTTGGCAGGCAAGCCGCGCGCCGTCGCACCGGTGACAAAACGCTCGCGCTGCTTCGCCATTTCCTCGGCTTTTTTCTTCCCCATGGCGCGACGGAGCAAATCAGCGTCGCCCAAGGAATAACCAGCTAGCTTGTTGGAGATTTGCATCACTTGCTCCTGGTAGAGAATGACGCCGTAAGTCTCGGAGAGAATTGGTTCCAGCTCAGGCACGTCGTAGACGACGGGCTTGCGACCGTGTTTGCGGTCGATGAAATCGGGAATCATACCGCCTTGAATCGGTCCGGGGCGGTAGAGCGCATTCAGAGCGCAGAGATCTTCGATACGGTCGGGCTGATAGCGGCGCAGCACGTCCTGCATGCCGGGCGACTCAAACTGGAAGACCCCGCTGGTGAAGCCGTTGGAGAAGATTTTCTGATAAGTTTCCTTGTCGTCCAGCGGCAAATCCTCAATAACGATTTTTTCGTTCCGATATTTCTGAATCAGCTTCATAGCCTCATCAATAATGGTGAGCGTCGTGAGGCCAAGGAAGTCCATCTTCAACAAGCCGAGCTTTTCCAGCCCGACCATGTCATACTGCGTCACAATTTCCTGCTTGTTGGTGACGTAGAGCGGCACCAGTTCGCGTAGCGGGATTGAAGAAATAACGACGCCCGCCGCGTGCATGCCCGCATTGCGGCACACACCTTCGAGCTTCATGCTGATATCGAGAACTTCTTTAACGCGCGGCTCTTTCGATGCCACCGACTTCAACTCGGCATCTTCAATGGCCTGTTCCAGCTTGATGTTGAGTGTCTTGGGTACGAGCTTTGAAATGCGGTCCACTTCCGCAAACGTCATATCCAACACGCGGCCTACGTCTTTGATAGCGGCTTTAGCAGCCAGCGTTCCGAACGTGATGATCTGCGCAACTTGCTCCCGACCGTACTTTTCCGTGACGTATTGAATCACTTCGCCGCGGCGGTTGGTGCAGAAATCCACATCGATATCAGGCATGCTGATGCGTTCCGGATTCAAGAAGCGCTCAAAGAGCAAGCCGTACTCGAGCGGATCAACGTCGGTAATCTCCATCGCATAGCAAACCAGGCTACCGGCCGCCGAACCACGCCCCGGACCCACCGGAATGCCCTTCTGTTTAGAGAAGCGGATGAAATCCCAGACAATGAGCAGATAGCCCGGGAACTTCATCTGCTGGATCGTTTTAATTTCAAAATCAAGGCGCGCCTGATATTCGGCAATGCTGTGTTTTAAGCGGCCTTGTTGCTGCAGCATTTCCAAACGCGGCCGGCGTTTTTCAAAACCTTCGCGCGCCATATAAGCGAAGTAGCTATCCAGCGTCTGGCCTTGCGGCACTTCAAAGCGCGGGAATGGATCTTCTACAGGCTTCAGTTCCACGTGGCAGCGCTGCGCGATATCCCAAGTGCGGTCAAGCGCATGTTCCACTTCGCCGAACAGCTTCATCATCTCGGCGCGTGATTTGACGAAGAACTCAGGCGTGGAGAAACGCATGCGGTTTTCGTCCTTCATCGTCTTACCTGTTTGAATGCACAGCAGAATTTCGTGTGCGCGCACATCGTTGTATTCCAGATAGTGCGCGTCGTTGGTAGCCACCAGCGGAATGCCGGTGTCTTTCGACAAGCGGCAAACGCCAGGCATCACCAGCTTGTCCTGATCCAGCCCGTGATCTTGCAACTCCAGAAAGAAGTTATTCTTGCCGAACATGTCGCTATATTCGTTAGTCAGGCGGCGGGCTTCTTCGTACTTGTCGGCCACGATGGCTTCGTTGATATCGCCGCGCAGGCAGGCGGACATGCCGATCAAACCTTTGGCGTGGCGCGCCAGCAAATCTTTATCGACCCTCGGCTTGTAATAGAAACCATCCAGACAACCAGTAGAAACCAGGTTGATGAGATTCTTGTAGCCTTCCTGTGTTTCCGCCAGCAGAACGAGGTGGTTGTAGCGATCGGTATCGCTGCGGGTCTTGTGGCCTTGCTGCGAGACGTACACTTCGCACCCGATGACAGGCAAAATCCCGTGAGCTTTGGCCTCGGTATAGAACTCGACCGCGCCGAACAGATTGCCATGGTCGGTCATGGCAATGGCGGGCATCTTTTGCCGCTCGGCCACAGACATCAGCTTCTTGATGTCGCAAGCCCCATCGAGCAAAGAGTAATCCGTATGACAGTGCAGGTGGACGAACGGGCGTTCGGGCATGTGATCTGAAACTATTTTACGTTCTCTGAAGGCGTGTTCCCCGAAAGGATGTGGACTAGTAACATTGTTGTAATGTAAATGTAACTATGCTTCGGTAACTTAAGAAGAGTTTTTTTGGTGAGTATTCAGGTAATAGTCAGCATTTGATTAAGGAGCATAATGAGGAAAAGTTTGTTAACTGTAATCCTCCTGGGGAGCTTCGGGGTGAATGTTTTGTTCGCTCAGAACGCAACAGGGGGCGCGGCAGATGCCACCGTGAGCGATTTAGATTCGCTGAAGGCACGGATTTCTGAACAGCAAGCGCAGATCAAGAAATTACAGCAGGCCATTGAGGCGCAACAGCAGTTGCTAGAGCGCGCTGTGCAGAAAATGGCGGCACAACCAGTGGCTCCCGCAGCAGCACCGGTCGCGGTCAACACCAGCGATGGAACAGCAGTTGTAGCGGCAAATGAGACAACCAATGTCGCCCGTCCGGTGAGATTTGTGCCCGCCATCGGCGGACGTCAGAAGACGGACACGCCAGGAGGCAGCAGCCCGCAAAACGACGGCGGTTCGCCTTGCGACGAAGGAAACCCTTCGCCCACTTTCATCCGACTGGGCAACACTTGCATCGTTCCCGTTGGGTTCATGGATCTCACACCCTTTTGGCGTAGTTCGAACGCTGGCTCAAGCTACGGTACAAAC
Organism: Bryobacterales bacterium; assembly: GCA_003169195.1. GTDB lineage: Bacteria > Acidobacteriota > Terriglobia > Bryobacterales > Bryobacteraceae > Bog-105. The sequence continues at coordinate 7,708 of PMQB01000653.1, read as the reverse complement.
TTCGGTAGCGTACCCTACAACAACAACGTGAACTCCAAGAATTCGGAATTTCGCTTTACCGGCCAGAACTCGCGCATTGGTTTCCGTATCGACGGCAACTGGAAGGGAACCCATGTGATTGCCTATAACGAAATGGACTTCTTGGGCACGAGCGGCGCAACCAACCTCACGGTTACCAACGGCGCATTTGTTCCACGCCTCCGCCTTTTCTGGGTGGATGTGAAAAAAGGCAAAGTTGAGTTCCTTGCAGGGCAGAGTTGGAGCATGTTGACTCCGAATCGCACCGGCATTTCGGCATTGCCGGGCGACCTGTTCTATGGGCAAGGGATTGACTCGAACTACATCGTCGGCCTGACTTGGACGCGGCAGCCCGGCCTGCGCGTGCTGTACCATCCGAGCAAAACGGTTACCTTCGGTCTCTCCTTCGAAAACGCCGATCAGTATATGGGCGGTTCAGGCGGAAGTACGGCGATTACGCTGCCATCTGCTCTCGGTGCGCTCGCCGGCTCGCAGCTTGATAACGGCGGTTCAATTACCGCCACCGTCAGCGGTACCACCGTCACAGCAGCGGCGAACACTGTGCTGGCAACACCGACCGTCTCGCCAGACATCATCGCCAAAATCGCTTTCGACCCTAGCTCGCGCTTGCACTTTGAAGTGGCTGGTATCGAGAGCCAATTTAAGATTTGGAATCCCAACACCGGCACAGCGCTGGGCGCCGGCCAGCACTTCAGCACCAGCGGCGGCGGCCTGCAATTCGGCATCAACGCTGCTGTCACCAAAAACTTCCGCCTGATCAGCACCAACTTCTTCAACGATGGCGAAGGCCGTTATCTGTTCGGTCAGGCACCCGATGTGGTTGTGCGTTCCAATGGCTCGCTGAGCCCAGTCCGTTCCGAGAGCACAGTGGACGGCTTTGAGGCCACCATAAAGAAGACTCTGTTATTTGGTTACTGGGGTGCAGTTCAGATCGGCAAGAACACCGGCTTGGATACCACGGGCAAATACATTGGCTATGGTTACTCCGGTTCGAGCCAAAACCGTGTCGTGCAGGAAGGTACATTTGGCTTCAACCAGACGATGTGGAAGAACCCAAAGTATGGCGGCATCAATCTCATGGGGCAATATGAGTACGCCACGCGCGATCCCTTCGCCGTTGCCGTGGGCGCACCGAAGAATGCACACGACAGCACCATCTACTTCAACATCCGCTACAGCTTGCCAGGTAGCATTCCTAACTTCTAAATTTAGTTCCGAAGTAATTCTGCAAGGGGCGGCGCGAGCTGCCCCTTTTTTGTTGTAGCCGCAGCGCTGTTAACCAACTCGCGTGAAACGCCATGGGCTCGGCTCGCACTAGTGAAGCGAGAGGTTTATCTAAAGCATGCCGGCAATCGCAACGATCGCAACAAAAGTGAACGGAAATCTTTTAGACGTCCCCCACGCCAACTTCGTGGCGGGCCAAACTCTACAGATTTACCCGCCAAACAAACCTCGCTCCGCGAACCAGACCTGGACCATCGTTAGCAGTTCAGATGGGGTTCCAGTTCCCCACGGCTACGTGAATATCTTCTGCGGAGACGAATTGAGCAGTCACCTTCTGCTTGATGTTCCACACGCTAATACCACGCCTGGCACGTTGGTGCAGTTGTATCCGGCGAATCAACCGGGTGGCACTCCTAATCAGCAATGGAAGTATATTTCGGCAGGCAATAACTACGTTTACATCGCCAGCGCGCTGAATGAAAACCTGGTGCTTGATTTGCGCGGTGGTGGCGCTGCACCGGGTACCCCGCTTCAAATTTGGGAGCTGGGACACCTGCAACCCAATCAGATGTGGATTCTGAATCCGGCGTAGTTGTGGAGATGGGGCGGGGTGAGCCGCCCCTTCGTTTTAATGCGCGGCCAGAGCTTTTTCTGAACCGAGTCCGGTGTTGGCGCGAACTTCCAACTCCGTGAACTTCGCTTCTGATTGATCGTCGACTTTGCTCATCATAGTGCCGACGAAAGCGCCCAGGAAGCCCAGCGGGATGCTCAGGATGCCTGGATTCTCCAACGGAAACCACGGTGCTGAATGGATCAGATGCTTACCATCCAGGCCCATGATGCTGGGGCTGACAACGATCAAGGCCAGCGAGCTGAACAAGCCAACCAGCAAACCGCTCACAGCTCCTTGCGTCGTGAAGCGTTTCCAGAAAATCGAGAACAAGATCACCGGCAGATTAGCCGACGCCGCCACCGCAAAGGCCAGGCCCACTAGAAAAGCCACGTTGAAAGTGGGCCCCAGCAGAATCGCAATCAGAATCGAAACCAAGCCCACCACAAACGCCGTGATTCGCGCCACCAGCACGGCCTTCTCCGCAGTTTGCGCTTCGCCGTGGTGAATAACGTTCTCGTAAACATCATGCGCAAAAGAGGTGGACGCGCTGATGGTAAGCCCCGCAACCACCGCCAAAATTGTGGCAAAGGCGATCGAAGAGATGAACGCAAAGAAGATGTCGCCGCCCAGATTTTGAGCCAGCAGCGGAGCGCTCATATTGATACCGCCGTTTTTCGTGATGAATGCTTTTCCCACGATCGTAGCGGCGCCAAAGCCGAGGAACGTCGTCATGATGTAAAACACTCCAATAATCACCATGGCCCAAACCACGCTCACGCGCGCGGTTTTGGCATCCGGCACAGTGTAAAAGCGCACGAGAATATGGGGCAAGCCCGCGGTACCTAGCACCAAAGCCAAGCCGAGCGAAATCAGATCAATCGCGCCGTACGGTGGCTTGTAGCGCAAGCCCGGGGTCAGGAAGTTTACAACCTTGCCGCCATCTTTCACTTGGGAAACAGCGGTGAAGAATTCGGCCAGACTGAAATGAAAGTGCGCCAGCACAAGAACGCTCAGCAGTACAGTTCCGGCAATCAACAAGATTGCTTTGACAATCTGCACCCAAGTGGTCGCCAACATACCGCCAAACACAACGTAAGCCACCATCAATATGCCGACTCCGGTGACCGCCCAGTTGTAGCTGATGCCTGAGCCCTTTAACAACAGGGCCACCAGACTGCCTGCGCCAACCATTTGGGCAATCATATAGAAGGTACTCACTGTGAGGGTGCTCAGCGCAGCGACAGCGCGCACTGGCCTGGGTGAGAGGCGGTAGGCCAGCACATCCGCCATCGTGTATTTACCGGCGTTGCGCAGCGGCTCAGCCACAATTAACAAGACCGTCAAATAGGCGACCAGAAAACCGACCGAATACATGAACCCGTCGTAGCCCTGGAACGCAATGATGCCCGCAATTCCCAGGAACGAGGCTGCGCTCATGTAGTCGCCTGCCACGGCGATTCCGTTTTGCCAACCGGTGATCTGCCGTCCAGCAGCGAAAAACGCCGTGGCACTAGAGGAACGCTGCGCAGCCCAATAGGTAATCCCTAGAGTAATCGCAATGAAGACAACAAACATTATTAATGGAGTAGACACTTATTTGGCCTCGCTATCGTTTTTCTTCTGCAACGTGAGATGAGCGAGCACGCTTTTCGCCATAGCATCAAACCTTCCAGCCGCGCGCATATAAAGAAACGCGATAAACCATGTCACCGCAAATTGCGAAAGCGCGAACAAATAGGCAACATTCACCGGCCCAATCACGGGCTTGTTCATCAGTTCTGGTGCATAGCCCACCAACACGGGGAGCGCGAAGTAGTAAACCATGAAGAACAGGGTGGCGGGCACGATAAATCGCGCTTTGGCCGCCATCAAGTCTTTGAATTCGGAGTTTGCGGCTACGCGATCCCAATCGGTGATCGGTGGCGTGGTTTGCGTTGGATCTGGTTTCATTTGCGGTTGAACACCCATTCAATAAGTCCTTTAGTTTGTGACAATTCGGTTACACCTTAACGCAAGATCGTCAGGTATTGTATATCAGATTGTGTCCGAAGCCTGCTTGCTCGGCATTTGGATGTTAGGCTTGAACAAGGCACCCTCCTCGCAGTGAGCACTTCACATCAACTAACGACGAAATCTTCCATCAGTCGATTTGGTCTGATCGCTCTCGCGCTTGGTTTGTTTGTTCTGTCTGCAGCCGTTGTGAATTGGGGACTCCAATATAAGATGTCCCTCTATCACAGTGATACTATGGCAACGCAATCCACAGCTAAGCTTTGGATTGGTAAAACCACAAACAGCGTATCCGTTGTTTCGCTAATCGTACGGCAAGAGGCGGTTGCGTTTGTGATCCTGTTGACAGCGCTGCTTGTATTACTGCGGTGCGCATTTCTTCCAGCGTTTTCTTCCGTAATTTGGCGCCTTGCCATACCGTGGAAGAAGCACCTCCGCAATTCTCTATCCGCTTTCTTCTTCCGACCCCCGCCCGTTCTCGCGTAGTAGTTTCATTTTCCTTTGCCGCAAATGCGGCGCTCAATCAGATCTAATTTTTTGGGATAGGTGTCGCTCTATGCGTCGAGGTAGTGCCGTTGTTTTCGCTGTTTTGCTGATGAGCTGTTTTTGGAGTTGCCAGCGGGTTGTTCCGGCGCACGCGTCCAGTGAGGAGAAATTGCCCAGAGCCGCGGTGGCCACCGTCAAGCGTGGCGATATCGCAAGCGTTCTGAAAGTGGCGGGGCAGTTTGAACCATATCAACAAGTGGATCTCCATGCCAAGGTCTCAGGCTATATCCGGCATATCAATGTCGATATCGGTGATCGTGTGCGCCTTGGGCAAGTGATCGCCACGCTGGAAGTTCCTGAGTTGAATGCGCAAGTATCGGGCGCACAGGCGGAGGTGCGGCATAGCCAGTCTGAGATCACCCGCGCGCAGAGTGAGGTGAGCCGGGCCGAATCGAATCACGTTGCTCTTCATAGCGCTTACCAACGCTTGGCAAAAGCGGCCGAACAGCGGCCTGGGTTGATTGCTCAACAGGAATTGGACGATTCACGAGCGAAGGATCAAGAGGCGGAGGCCCAGATTGAAGTGGCGAAGTCGGCTCTCGGTGCCACGCAACAACAACTCGGAGTCTCGCGCGCCGACAACGAGCGGGTGCAGGTTCTGTCCGACTATTCCGTGGTGACCGCCCCCTTCGCCGGCGTCATTGCGAAACGCTACGCCGACACTGGCTCGTTGATTCAGGCGGGCACTGCTTCGAACACGCAGGCCATGCCAGTGGTGCAGCTGGTGCAGAGCGATTTGTTGCGTTTGCGCATGCCTGTTCCGGAAGCGGATGTACCGTTCATCGCTGTTGGTGGTTCAGTGCGCGTCAAGGTGCAGGCCACCAACGAGAGCTTCGTTGGCAAGATTGTGCGCTTCACTCGGGCGCTGGACACCACCACGCGGACGATGCTGGTTGAGGTTGACGTGCCGAACCTCGACCTGAAACTTAGTCCTGGAATGTATGCCGAAACGGAGATTGCTCTTGCCCACCGCAACGACACGCTGACGCTGCCCTCGCAGGCCGTGGTTCATGGCGAAGGACTGCCGTACGTGCTGGCGGTGGACGACAAGAAGGTCACCAAGAAAACCGTCACCTTGGGGATTGAAGGGCCGGACAAAGTGGAGATCCGCAGCGGTCTTTTGGAGGGCGAGACTGTGATCGTTTCCGCTCAGAGCAACTATCAAACGGGCGAACTGGTCCATGCGCAGCCGGCGTCCATTGCACCATCCGCTGCAGAGGCGAACCAGTAATGTCACGCTTTGCAATCAAATATCCCTTCTTCATTTTGATGATGTGTTTGATGGTGGTGGTGGTTGGGGTGAGCACCGTGGTACGCATGCCGGTCGATTTGTTTCCGGAGGTGAACATCCCAGTGGTAGTGGTGGCAACGTTTTACGCGGGCATGCCGCCGCAGCAGATTGAATCGAACATCACCAACAGCTATGAACGCTTCTTTACTTTGGGCAGTGGGATCGACCACATTGAATCACGCTCTTTGCCGGGTGTGAGTCTGATCAAAGTTTTTTTCCAACCGGGCACCGATGCGAATGCCGCGGTAAGCAACATTTCGAATCTGGCGATGGCGAACTTGCGCCGACTACCGCCGGGCACTCTGCCGCCCGTTGTTCTCAAATTCGATGCGGCGAATTTGCCTGTTTGCTTGATCACGCTTAAAGGCCAGGGGCTAAATGAAACGCAGCTCAAGGACCTAGCGCAATTCAGTGTGAGGAATCAAGTGGCCAACGTACCGGGCGCAAGCGTACCCCAGCCGTACGGCGGCCGGTACCGCCAAATCATGGTCTACGTCGACCCGCTCAAACTGGAGGCCCACAACATGAGCGTAATGGACGTGGTCAACTCCATGAACGAATCCAATTTGATCCTCCCGGCGGGTGACGTGCGCATCGGGCCGAAAGACTACAACATTTACCCGAATAGCCAAGTACCGGTGGTGGACGAAATCAATGACATGCCGCTGAAGACGGTGGGCAATGCCTCGGTCATGGTAGCGGACATCGGACATGCCGAAGATGCGGGACAGTTGCAGACGAACATCGTGCGCGTGGATGGCCAGCGTTCTGTGTACATCCCCATTCTGAAGCAGGGCGGTAATTCGAACACGATTTCGATTGTCGATGGAGTCAAAGAGGCCGTTGCGCATCTGTTAGACATTCCCAAAGTATTGAAGACGGCGGTGGTGTTCGATCAATCCATTTTTGTGAAGATTGCCGTGAAGAATGTGATCAATGAAGGGACGCTCGGATTGCTGCTCACGGCGTTGATGATTCTGCTGTTTCTAGGAAATGTACGGGCAACGGTCGCTGTTTTGCTTTCGATTCCGATTTCCTGCTTAGCCACCTTCCTGGGTCTCAACCTCGGTGGCAGTTCGATCAACACGATGGTGTTGGGCGGATTAGCGCTGGCCCTGTCGCGGTTGATTGATAACTCTGTGGTGGTGCTGGAAAACATTTTCCGCCACATGGAGATGGGGGAAGAACCGGAAATGGCATCCGAGCGCGGCGGCAAAGAAGTACAACTGGCGGTGTTGGCCGCCACGGTAAGCACCTGCATCGTGTTCTTCCCCGTGGTGCTGCTGTATGGCGTGAGCAAGTATCTGTTCACAGCAGTTGCCCTCGCGGTGGTGCTGGCGCTGTGCGCCTCCTATCTAGTGGCTATGACCGTCGTTCCGCTCTTCTGCGCCAAATTTATTCGCTTAGATCCTGGTCATCTGCACATCGACAGGGTGGAGGCGGAAGAAGACTTGGAAGCGTCTCTAGACACGTCTCGCAAAATTAGAGGCTTTGGCGCCATCGTCAAAACTTTCAATAAAGGCTACGACAAGCTGCAACGCGCTTACGAACGAGCGCTGGCGCGATGTTTGGACGCTCCCGTACTGGTGGTGGTTGGCTTCAGTATTTTTGTGGTGCTCAGCCTTTCGCTATATCCATTCTTAGGAAAAGCGTTCTTCCCGCGGACCGATCCCGGGCAGTTTGTAGTCGACGTAAGTGTTCCAGCCGGTACGCGCATCGAATTAACAAACGAATACGTCGCGCACATGGAGCAGGACATTCGCAGCGTTGTTAACCGCAACGATCTGAACATGATCGTCTCCAACATCGGCATCACGCCCGATCTTTCCGCCATCTACACTTCCAATTCCGGCATGAACACCGCATTCATCCAAGTGAGCTTGAAAGAAGACCACAAAACCGGCAGTTATGAATACATGGAACGCGCACGCCGCAAGTTGAATGACGATTTTCCGGATGTAGGCACCTACTTCCAGGCGGGCGGC
>PMQB01000406.1 GCA_003169195.1 Bryobacterales bacterium | reverse complement strand
AATCCCCGCCACTCGACCCGATTCTTCAGACCCGCTTGTGCTCCCGCCGTGACGATAGAGTAAGACTGATGAATCGGCGTCAGTTCCTATTGAATACAACAACCGCGGCCAGCCTTGCCTATGCCGCACGCGCGGCAGATCCACAAGTCAAACGCGTCCTCGTAATGTTCAAATGCCACCTGGACGTCGGCTTTGTCGATACCCAAGCAGCCATCATCAAGAAGTACTTCGAAGTCTATTTCCCGCAAGCCATCCAGTTGGCCTCCAATCTACGCGCTGCCGGGCAAGACCGCTACATCTGGACAACCGGTTCTTGGCTCATCTATCAATACCTCGAACAAGCCGCACCAACCGAGCGCAAACGAATGGAAGAAGCGCTCACAAGCGGCGACATCGCCTGGCACGCCCTCCCCTTCACCTGGCAAACCGAACTCCTCGACCCCAGCTTCATCGAAGGCGCGGTGGGCTTCTCAAAATCTCTCGACGCGCGCTTCGGCAAGAAAACCACCGGCGCCAAGATGACCGATGTGCCGGGACACTCGCGCGGTTTAATCCCTCCCCTCGCAGCTTCCGGCGTCACACTTCTGGACATCGGCGTGAACTCAGCAAGCACGCCTCCGGATGTACCGGATGCCTTCGTGTGGAAAGATCCCGCCAGCGGCGCGTCCATCAACATGATCTATCACCGCAAAGAGTACGGAGGCGTCGTGCGCATTCCCAGGTCCGACCTCGCCATCGCCGTCGAGATGCGCGACGACAACGCCGGCCCTCACACGCCGGAAGAAATTCATCAGATCTACGCCGACTTACGGCAGCAATTTCCCGCAGCCTCCATCGAAGCCGCAAACTTGACGGACATCGCGAATGCCGTCCAACCGTTCAAAGCCAACTTGCCGGTCGTCACCCAGGAAATCGGCGACACTTGGATTTACGGAGTGGCCAGCGATCCCGCCAAGCTCGCACAGATTCGCGAACTCGTCCGACTGCGAAGCGCATGGGTGACTCAAGGAAAGATTAAAGCAGCCGATTCCACAGATCTGAAATTCCTCTCCAAGTTCGCTCTCGCCGTGGAACACACCTGGGGCACAGATACGAAAACCTGGCTCGATTTTGACCACTACACGCCCAATGACCTGGCAACGATGTTGGGGGACGCCAAGTACAAAACCGTCACCGGGAGTTGGGTCGAGAAACGCAACGATATCCAAGANNGCTTGAATCCAGTCGGGCCGCCCGATGTTTCCAACCTGCAGAAACACGCCCCAGGCGAGCGGCTAACCACTGCGCATTTCGTCGTAGCTCTTGATCCGGCGAGCGGCGCGATTACCGATCTGCAACATAAAGACCGGCGCTGGGCGAATCCCCAGCATCCGCTTGCCCTGCTTTCATACCAAACTCTTTCAAAGGCCGATTACGACAAATTTCTCGCCAGCTACATCACTCTACAAACCGATTGGGCTCCCAAAGATTTCGGCAAACCGAACATTGACAAGTTCGGTGCGCAGAGCAGAGTCTGGCATCCAAAGCTGCTTGGCTGCTGGACAGGTGAAACAGCAGAAGCGCATCGCCTCGTGGCGCGCCTTCAGTTCGAAGCCCAAGCTGACGCGACGGCCCCACCGCAGGATTGCTATCTGGAAGTGTTGTTTTCAACACAAGATCCAACCATCCATATGAATTTGCAGTGGTTCGGCAAACATGCGAATCGGATGCCGGAAGCGCTTTGGTTCTCCTTCAACCCAGCAGTCTTTGAGGCCCAAAATTGGACGCTCTCAAAGGTCGGCCAGCGCATTTCACCCTTCGATGTGGTGAGCGGCGGAAATCGGCACATGCACGCCGTTTCCGCTTTAACCTACAAAGACAATCGCGGTTCGCTAGAGCTTGACACGCTGGATGCCGGTCTAGTTTCCCTCGGTGAAATGTCTCCCATCTATTTTTCAAAGGCCCAGCCGGATCTGTCCAACGGCATCCATTTCAATTTGTTCAACAACGCCTGGGGAACAAACTATGTGCAGTGGTTTGGGGAAGACATGCGCTTTAGATTTGTCTTGAGGGCTGGCAAAATAGGTATATAGTAGAAACAAAGGAGGGTCGAAAATGATCTCTTCTACCCAAACTTTCTTTCTACTTTTTGCTTTTACCTCTGCCACGATGGCTCAGCAGGCGGCGAGCGGCTTTAGGCCTCGAAGCGATGTTCCGCCCCCGCCGAGTGCGACGGCTCCTTCATTGTCAACGGAGACGCGTGGCGACATTTACATGGCTCGCAAGATGTACCGCGAAGCCATTGATATGTACCGCCAGGGACCACCCAACTCCGCCGTGTTGGCGAACAAGATTGGCATTGCGTTTCACCAGATGTCGCAGTTGGAACTGGCACGCAAGAATTATGCCCGAGCGGTCAAGCTCAATCCGAAATACCCGGAGGCGATCAATAACCTGGGTACGATTTACTATGCGCAGAAGGATTATGGCCGGGCCATCAAATGCTATAAGCGCGCGCTGAAGTTGAGCCAGGAGAGTGCCTCCATGTACTCAAACCTGGGTTCGGCGTACTTCGGGCGCAAGGATTACAAGCTGGCAACCGAGTGCTATCAACATGCATTGCAACTCGATCCGGATGTGTTTGAGCACCACAGCAACTTCGGAACATTGATGATGGAGCGCGATGTGGAAGAACGCGCGACGTTCCATTTATACATGGCCAAGATGTACGCCAAGTCGGGTGCGAATGAACGTGCGCTAATCTATTTGCGTAAAGCATTGGAAGAAGGAGTGAAGGGCCGCGAGAAGATTCCGAGCATTCCGGAGTTCGCTGCGCTGAAGACAGATCCCGCTTTCCTCCAATTGCTTGCTGAGAATCCAAGACCGTTATAGAGGACATTCTGCTTTTTACATTTCGTAAGTTCAACGGGGCGCTCCTGATCCTTGTTTCAGGAGCGATCCTTTTTTCAGGCTGTACCAAGAAAAAAACCGTGCTGCGCCGGATGGTGATTGTTCCAGCCAATGTGCTGATGAGCGATCCCACCGCCGAATGGATGAAAGTCGGTGTGCCTCTGGTGCTGCGGCAGGATCTAATGTCGGCCGAATTTACCGCGCCGGCCATGATCAACGATGAAGCCACTGCGGCACAAATGGGCGCCCAAGACATTCTGCGGCTGAAGATTGAAGACAGCCAGGGAAAAATTCACATCACTGCCACCGTCGTCGACGCCGCCACACAGAAAACGACGAGCACCGCGGATGTCGAAGCCAGTTCAGCGGCCACTTTGATTCCTGCGATTGATAAGCTCGCCAAAGAGCTTGATCAGACGGCGGGCGAGTTTTCAACAAAGAACACCGAAGCGGTCAAGTTGCTCACGGCAGCCGGCCAAGAGCAGAACGGCCAGAAGCGGCTTGAGCTTTTGAAAAAAGCGATTGCCACCGATCCCAATTTCGGCATGTGCTACTTTCTGGCGTTGGAAATGTTGGCGCCGGCGGGACCGGACAATTACAAAGATCTGCTCGCTCAAGCAAAGAGCCACCTTGCAAGCTTTCCGCCTTACGACAAGGCCCGCTTTGAATTACTGGATCTGCAACTCTCCCGAGCTCCTCTGAGCCAGCGCACCGCGGCCACCGAAGCACTGCTGAAGATAGCGCCCAACGACGTCGACGGGCTTTCGATCATATCGGGCGTGCGCTTTTTGAATGGCGATGTCGATGGCGGATTGGCTGCGATCAATAAAGCCATTCAACTCAATCCGGAGAATGCTAATTTAAAGGGCCAACTCGCCGAGGGGTTGGTACAGAGCAAACGTTTTGCGGAAGCCGAGAANNCTCAACCCGGAAAACGCTAATCTAAAGGGTCAACTGGCCGAGGGCTTGGTCCAGAGCAAGCGCTTTGCGGAAGCCGAGAAAGTGCTGGCCAAATTCGATAAGAATCCCGCCGCGCTCGCAGAGTTAGCCACCACGATTTTGCTGGAAGGCGATGTGAAGCGCGCAACAGCGACTGCGGAACAATTTATTACAACCGTACCGAATCCCGACTATCAAGCAATCTTGCGCGCAACGTGGAACGAACTGGCTGGTGATCGAACGAAAGCGCTGGCCATAGCCGAGGAGACCAAATTCACAGATGCCCGCATTCGCGGCATGGCTTTGAGCGAAGCAACCGTGTGGCGCCTGATGAGCAACGATTTCGCTGGCGCACGCAAAACCGCCGATTTCGCGATGCAATCGGACAAACAACCGACTGCGATTACCGTGGTTTCCTCCCTCTTGGTGAGTGGCGACCTATCGGCTGAAGATTGGCGCAAAAAGGTTGAAGCTTCTCCTATCAATGCAGCAATGAAGCAGCCGATTCTCGCGTATGGATTCTTTCTCAACGGGCACTACAACGAAGCAGTGGCTGAATGGCGTAAAGCCTATGAAGCGAGCCAGGGATCAGACTTGCGGGTGCGGACGATGCTGGCCGCTTCATTGGATAGGGCAGGCAACAAATCGGAAGCGCAGAAGATCAAGGTAGAACCGTTCCTGATTCGCGATTTCGCCGATGTCTACGGAGCCGTCGCCTTTTCCGAAATGCGCCGGTTAACGGGACTCACGCATTAGATAGCGGCTCCACCCGAAACGAAAATCGTTTCACCGGTGATCCAACGGGCGTCGTCCGAGGCTAAGAACGCGACGGGAGGTGCTATGTCTTCCGGCTGCCCAGCGCGGCCAAGCGGTGTCGTGGCCACTGTGTGTTTCTCGAAGTCGCTATCAACGATACCCGCCGAACGGGCGCCTTCAGTGATCACGAGGCCCGGGTTAATAGCGTTCACGCGAATCTTGCGCGGCGCGAGTTCCTTCGCAAGCGACTTCGTGATGGTATCTACGGCGCCTTTCGTTGAGGAGTAAACAGAAGTGCCACCTGGCGCAAGAGTACTCACTACGGAACTGATGTTCACCACGCTGCCACCCTCCAGCGGGAAATGAGGAAGGGCGGCTTTGGTGGTTAATAAGAGACCCAGCACGTTGGTATCGTACTGGCGTTTATATTCTTCCGCGGTGACTTGGTCTAACGGTGCAAACCCGTATACGCCCGCGTTGTTTATAAGGATGTCCACCTTGCCGTACGCTTTCTTGGTCTCGGCAAACAGAACAGCGATGTCGGCTTCTTTTGCCACACTTGCACCGACCGCGATTGCTTTGCCGCCGGCCTTGGTGATCTCCGCTACAACTTTATCTGCGCCTTCACGGCTGGTTGAATAGTTGACAACCACGTTGGCCCCATTGGCTGCGAGTTGTTTGGCAACGGCTGCGCCAATTCCTTTAGACGCACCTGTAACAACGGCTACTTTGCCTTTTAAATTACTCATTTGTTTTACACTTTCCGTCGAAGCCTGCGCTTCGTCATTTCTATGTCTATCGAATTGATGAACTCGGCTTCGAATAGGATTCAGGGGCGAGAAATTTAGTTAGAGCGCAGACAACCGCTTCAAATACGCCTTCCAGATGTCGCGGCGCAACGTTAGATGCGCAAATTTACCAGCGCGCTCCACGTTCACCAAGCCGGCAGCTTCCAATTCCTTGAGATGGTGCGACACGGTGGCGGGCGCGAGTTGAACCCAATCGCATAGGCACGAGCAGGTAGGGGCTTGTTTAGATTGGCCGATTCTTTGCAGCATTTCAAAACGCTTCGGGTCGGCCAAAGCTTTGGTGATTAGAGTGAACTGCTCGGTATCCAGTTGAATGTCTGCAGCACTCATGTCCTCTATAGTACTGTTGAATGAGAGGCAGGTCTTGCCACTACCTCTGTCCTGCCGCCCTTCCTAATCGGCGCGCCAAACGATCAGGCCCACTGGCTTTTCGAAATACTTTCTTTTTCCAAAGCAGGAGGTCCACAGAATGAGGGGCACTTTGTTTGCACTTCTTCTTGCTGCACCGTTAGCCGGGTATGCCGCTGAGCAAATGATCCCGGCGGGTTCTTTAGTGCAGTGCACTGTTTCCGAACCCAAACTCTCTTCCAAAACAACTGATGTAGGCGACCCTGTTTTATGCCAAGTGGGCCACGTCGAACTCTACGGCCGCTCTGTATTTCCATATGGCAGTTATCTGGAAGGGCGTTTTGAAGACTATAAAGATCCAGGCCATTTAGTTGGAAAAGGCTGGATGGAATTAAAATTTGATCGCATGTTTATTCCGCCGGGACAAATCATACCGGTTTCGGCGAAGGTGGTTTTTGTGCCCAAATTCCCGGTTGATAAGCAGGGCAGAATCCACGGTAAAGGGCATCCGGTACGAGATACCGTCGAATGGCTGATTCCTGTCTTGTGGCCGATTGATCTGATCAATCTGCCGCGTCGCGGACCGCGTCCAGTCCTCAAAGCCGAAACCCGCCTGACTCTGAAGATCATGGATGATTTTGGCGTGCCTCTGCCGGAGCAAGCGACGTATGGGCAATATGCGCCGGCACCGCGCGATCAATTTGGCTATTCGCAACGTGCGCCCATGTCGTACACGCCGCCCGTTGCGCCTCCCGCCCCTGTTTACCGGCAGATGAGT
>PMQB01000175.1 GCA_003169195.1 Bryobacterales bacterium | reverse complement strand
AGTGTTCTTCAACTTCTTTCGCGACTGCGTCCTTCATTGATTCCTGTGCCATCTTCCTATAATTTGCTACAACGCCAAACCTTGTGTGCCATCAGCGGACGGCTTTCATCTCGGCGACTCAGATCAAATAAACGCGCCGTTTCTCACGATTTATGAGTCGCGTACGAACGCTTTCATTGGCTTGCTTGCTGCAGCGAGTCCGTGGTGGGTGGTCCGTTGCGTGCGGCTAGCGAGGCCCCACACCATGAGCAGAATGGCTGATGCAGCGGAACCGTCTTCCCGCACTGAGTGCAAGTCGAAGCGATTGGCTGGCGCAAGACAAAGTAAAGAAGGAATCCCAGTAAGTGCGGAAACAAGCCTGCGACCAGCACCCACGGAACCGGCCGCATACCACGTCGCCGAGCGTCCGCAAACACGAACCCGAGACACAGAAGCCAGATGGCAATTACCGCGCCCAGCAGTAAAGCGGCGCTGCCATACGCAGACACTGTCGGCAACACAGCGCCCTGATCAGCGGATTTATATCCCACAACCAACCCCATCAGCAACGCGCATCCCACCAGAACCGAAGCCCAAAGCTGAACCGTTTTCGGAACAATACTAAAAAATCGACGAAGCATTTATTGATTCCTTTCTTTCCCGTAAGTGCCGGCTTTCGATAAAAACGGCAGCAGCGGAAACAACAGTAAGACACACAGCGAGGGAACAATCCAGAAAGCAAGTAGCCCCTGCCGCACCGGCATGCGCTCGATATCGAAGACAGAAGCGATCAGGTCTCCGAATCGCAGATCGAGGAACGAGCCGCCCATCGTGAGTACGGCGGCGGCAACGCCGATCAACGCCCAATGACGGCGGCCTCGCTGTGCTGGTCGCCTGAGTGACGAGAGAACCCTGGCATTCAAGGTTGGATCAACCTCAAAGGAGAAACCGCCCAGGCCCGCGATGACCCTATTGCTGGCGTTGAGATATTCCCGGCATGGTGCGCAAGTGTCGAGATGCTCGCGTAGAGACTGTTCTCTATCAGCCGGGATGCCGGCCGCCAGCTTCTCGTCGATCGTGTGCCGGAAAGTTTCGTGGTGGTCAAGGTTCATGCTGATTCTCCCTCGAATTGCAGCCGCAGCGTTGCGAGCCCTTTATAAATTCTTGAAGCGACGGTAGAGACTGGTGCTCCTACAATGGCTGAGATCTCCTGTAGCGACAAATCTTCTTGAAAGCGCAGCACCAGGGCTTCGCGATAAACAGGTTCCAAGGTTTGCAGCGAACGTGCAAGCCGATCTGCATCTTCTGTCCGCGCCGCGAGCGTGAACGGGGAAGGCTCATCGGAGGCAGTCGCCGGTCGAACATGATCGTCATCATCGTGCGAATCTAGACTGAACATCCGCCGCTTGCGCAGGGCGTCCACAGCAATATTGCGTGCAATCCGGAAGAGCCAGGGTTCGAAGCGCGACTGCCCGTCGTAGGAAGAGCCGCGCTCTAGAACGCGAAGCCACATCTCCTGCACCAGATCGTCAATCCCGTCCCGCCTGCCCAACAGGTAAATGAGATAGCGAACAATCCGATATTGGTATTGCTCGACCAGCGCCTCAAGAACAACGACATCTCCCTGGCGCAACCCACGCGCGATTTGTCGCGTATTGCTTTCCATTGGCGCCCCTGACGTCAGTTCAGAACCGAACATACGTGGGGTATACGAAACTGCGGGTCGGAATTACGAAGAGGCTCCAATCAACGAAAATCGGGACCTCTCGAGTGGCTGTTGCCCATAGGCACACTAGAAAACTTACTCTTTTCCGTTCGGTAAACATGCAAAACTCGCGGCTGCATTCGTATCGCCGGTGCCTGCGTATTTTGCGATGTTTGGGTATGCACACAACGGCCGTGTCAAAGCCGTTCCTGCAACCTTGCCAGTTCCAATCAATTGGTCCGGAGCAGCCCCCGTCATGACCCAGCGATCCAACGCCCTGAGTACATCGTGTTCGGCGTCAGCTGGAATGCGGGAGTCGTCATTGCCGAAACTGGTGGGTCCCGGACCACCGGCGCAATGCCCCATTCCCGGTACCATAAACAGGCGATAGAAGGCGCGGACATCGGTCGCGTTCGTGGAGCGCGGGTCGGGATACTCTCTGAAAAACGCTTCCACCTTTTCGTAAAAGTCAATCGAATCGCGCGGCGCAATCGCAGCGTCGCCCCAGCCGTGGTACTGGATCAGTTTTCCCCCGTGGGCGCGGAACGTTCGCAGATCCGGATTGTAGGCATTGAGAATCGCGCCCGTCTTCTCGTCGGCCAATTGGAGTTCGCGGTGCAAGTCGGCGTTCTTCCAATCCCAGTGCGGGTTCTCGTGCACCGCCTGGGCGTACATACTATTGCCAAACATCGCCTGAATGGAAGTAGGGATACCCATGCCGGGCACAATCCACGGAATCCACCCGCCCGGCTCGCCCTCCGTGCCAGGTTCATAGCCGGGATAGATTTGCATCCCCGTGACCGGATCTTTGGGACCCGCATAGATCTTCTTCAACGCGTCAACCTGCAACTGACTCAGACAAACCGAGCCGGCTGGCGCTGCTCCTTGGCACAACAGCACGGACGGGTCGAAGTGACACTTGCGCGGGTCGTCGATCAGACCATCCTTCACCCCATCTAAAGCATCACAGGCGGCAAGCGCGGCCTTTTCAACATTTGCCATTTGATCGGCGGTGAGTGGACGGTCCTTCGTCGCAGAGAGCGCCATCTCGTTCCAAAGGAAACCGGCAAAATGGTTGGTCCAGTGATTGGCCGGAGCGCCGGCGACGATTCCCACAAAATCCTCCGGATAACGCTCCGCCTCCATCAGCGCTTCCCGGCCGCCGTCGGAGCAGCCTTGAAAATAAGCGCGTCCAGCGGGCTTGCCGTAATAAGCGCTTACAATTTCTTTGGAGAGGGCGGCGGTTTCATGCACCGCACGAAACCCGAAGTCAATCAGCTTTTCTGGGTGACCGATGGCCCAACTAGCGTCGGGCAAAGGACCGGCGGTCGCTGTGTGCCCGTCGTCGGTCGCGGCAACAGCATACCCCTGGGCCAGTGGTCCAATCAACTGGGTGATCGAAATCGCCCCGGCCCAACCGCCGTTTCCCCGCTGCAAGTACTTGCCGTTCCAGTCCTCACGCGCCGGCAGCCACAGCGTGAAATGGATCTCAGAATCCGAAGTAGGACGGGACACGGCGTCAACCTCACAACGCCGCGCTACTGATATGTCTTGCGGTTTGGGTGGAAAACCCATCGGCATTGGCACGGTCCCGGCTTCCATCCACTTGGCCGAATTGACGGCAGCGTGGTCCAATTTCAGATCTTTCAACGCATCGCAGCCATTTTGTGCGTGTGCGAATGTCACCCAAATTACACAATTTAGAATCACGCGGCCTAATCGCATTTTCTTCTTCCTTCCACCGAATTGTTATACAACAATGCTCCGCAATGTCAGGCTTCACATACTAAACCGGCGAGCAATCTCAACCACTGCACGGGGTACCAGCTAACCGGCTGAAGAACTCTCCGTCTAAACACGCGATGCGTCCCGACAATCGTCGTAACAGAAATGGTTTGATAAACCTACTGTTTCCATCAATGCCAAAGCGACACACGAACGGGAGGTCGAAATGCTTTCAGACTTAAGATTCGCCATGCGGTTGCTACGGAAGCAGCCTGGATTCAGCACGATTGCCGCCCTGACCATAGCCCTCGGAATCGGAGCCACATCGGCAGTTTTCACATTGATCCAGGGCGTGCTACTCACCACACCCCCCTATCGCAATCCCGAGCAATTGGTGCTGCTCGAGCCAGCTCGCACGAATGGACAAAAAATGACCAGCCCACGCGGCTGGCCGGCTCAGCAGTGGATGGAATGGCAGAAAGAAGCTAAATCCCTTCAGGAGGTCGCTGGGTATGGATGGACGTTCAACTTCTTGATTCGCAATGACGGCAGCGAGTCTATGCAAGGGATGGAAGTCTCGCGCGGCTATTCACATCTCATGGGGCTGCGACCTGTCGCGGGACGCGGTTTCGTAGAGTCAGACTTCACGCAGGCCCCGGCAAAGGCAATTGTGCTTGGATACGAGTTCTGGCAGCGCGCCTTTGGCGGTGACAAACAGATTATCGGCAAGGCAGTGCAGATCAGCCGCTGGCCGGTGCCTCCAATCGTTGTTGGAATTATGCAACCGGGTGTACGATTTTTACCCTCGCCAGGAGCAGCAAAGGAGCCAAACTATAACCCGAACGCGACGGTGGATTTTTGGGTGCCCGCGGTTCCAGATCCAAAGTCTATGAAGCAGCCCTATTGGAACGTCGTAGCACGGCTCCGCGACGGGGCTACCGCTGGCCAGGGAGAGCAAGAATTAACGGTGCTGACGGCAAGAGAGTCCCGCGACGAAAAGAAGTTTGAAGGTTTTGCTCCGCACCCCGAGGCATTGATCGATGAAATGAATACCAGCGGAAAACGCATCTTGCTGCCATTGCTGGGAGCGGCCGTCCTGGTCCTGTTCATCGCATGCGGAAACGCCGCGGCACTATTGCTCGTGCGGGGATTGCAACGTCAACAGGAATACGCCGTGCGCAGCGCCATGGGCATGAGCCGTGCGGCCCTTCTTCGACAAGTTGTCACCGAGGCTCTACTGCTGTCTCTCTTCGGTGGTGTGTTGGGAGTAGGACTCGCCTTCGGTGCCGTGCGTCTGTTCAAAGCAATGGCGGGTCATGCCATCCCGCGGTTAGACGCGGTAACTACTGGGTGGGGCATCTTGGGATCGGGCGTTGCGGCCGCAGTGCTGGCGGCATTATTGGCGGCGGTGATTCCGGCTCTCCGGGCATTTCGCTTGGATTTAATGGGAGTGATCAAGAGCGCCGGTCCAAAAGCCTCCGTTGGTATCGGAGAGAGGCGATTGCTGCGCGCCGTCACCACGCTGCAGACCGCCCTGACTTTGGCGCTGCTTGTGGGGGCAGGATTGCTGATTCATACGATGATGAAAATCACCCAGGTCTCGTCTGGCTTCAACACGAGCCACATCTTAACCATGAGTGTCACGGATGTGCAGAGCGGGTCCACTTGGGCCAGCTTCCATCGCCAAGCACTGGAACGCGTTGCCTCCATACCTGGCGTTCAGTACGCTGCGTTTGCCTGGGGCGTGCCGCTGACGGGAAACAATTGGCCAGCCACGCTGGAAGTTGAGGGCCAGCCACCAGCTGTGAAAGAGAGCGACAAGACTGCGCTTCCCCTACGTTCAGTTACCCCTGATTACTTCAAACTGATTGGAATGCCCCTCCTGCAAGGAAGAGACTTTCGCTCTACTGACGACCAGAAGGCGCCCGCCGTGGCCATCGTGAACCAGGCATTTGCCGATCGTTTCTTTCGAAATGGCGACGTGGTCGGGCGAAAATTCTGGCTGGACGGACGAGATAAACCTGCCAACGAAATTGTTGGTGAAATCGCGAATAGCCGCACCGACAATCTGACCCAACAGGCATCACCAGAGATCTACCTTCCGCTGTGGCAGGCGTCCGCATTTTCAAAACATCTTGTTGTCCGGACGACAGCTAATCCGGCGGCAGTTGTGAGTGCCGTGGAACGTGTGGTTCACTCCATCGATCCAACCGCTGCCATCGAAAACGTAAAAACGCTGGATCAGATCCGCGACGAATCGCTGGCATCGCGAACTTTCGCTATGCAGCTTCTGATCGGCTTCTCAGTTGTGGGAAGCATCTTGACACTAGTCGGCATTTACGGCCTGCTTTCATTGTCGGTGGCCTCAAGGCGTAGGGAACTCGCCATTCGCAGCGCAGTCGGCGCCCAACAGCAACAAATTCGCAACCTCATTCTTGGTGAAGGGTTTCGGTTGATAGCGGGCGGTGTACTAATGGGAATCGTAGTCGCCAGCCTTCTGTCGCGGGTGTTGAGATCCTTTCTTTATGAAGTGCAGCCCGGCGATCCCTTGACTCTGATTGTGGTGGGAGCACTGTTCTTTGCCGTGGGGCTACTTGCCTGCTGGATCCCGGTCCGGCGAGCCGCTAAAGTCAATCCACTGGAAGCATTACGCTACGAGTAATCGCCGTGCACCGAAGGACCACTAAGATTCCAGTCGAGAAGCCGACTTAGCAAGGAGAACCATTCCGAAGCGCAACTTTCGCGCTGGCCCAACAGCCTGAATATACGACCGAAGGTAGCTGCGCCAAGCCGAAGAAATGCCTCAAAGCTGCTGGGCTTCTTGAAATAAGCAGCGACTCCCAATGCATTCACCTTTCCTGTATCTCGCGGGTTGTCAGAGGAAGAGATCACGATGACAGGCGTGTTGCGGCATTCAGGACGCTGCCAAAACTCCTTGAGTACGTCTGCACCTTCCGCTTTGGGAATGTTAAGATCCAAAAGCAAAATGTCAGGGCGAGGGAGATCCGGAGAATTTCCCATATTCCGAATGTGGTCAATCGCGGCTTCACCGTCAGAGATCACTTGTAGTTTGTAGCAAAGTTCATGGGCCTCTAAAGCTTCGCGTACTAGAAAAACATCC
>PMQB01000640.1 GCA_003169195.1 Bryobacterales bacterium | reverse complement strand
TCGGCGATGGCTACGGCTCCAGCTACATCAATCAGTATAATTCCAAGGGCGAATACCTGCGGACCTTCGGCGGCAAAGGTACGGAGGCCGGCAAGCTCGATTGTCCCCACGGCATCATCGTCGATACCCGCGGCAAAGACCCCGTTCTCGTCGTAGCCGACCGCGCTAACAAACGTCTCCAGCGCTTCACCCTCGAAGGCAAGCACATCGATTTCGTCGAAAACTTCCCCGCGCCTTGCCACTTCAACATCTACAAGAACGGCGACGTCGTCGTCCCCGATCTCTTCGCTCGCGTCACCGTCCTAGACCGCGACAATAAGGTCGTCGCCCAACTCGGCGATGACTCCGAAAGCAAATACATGGATACCCGCAAGATGTCCCGCGATCACTTCAAGCCCGGCAAGTTCGTCTGCCCCCACGGCGCATGCTTCGACCACGCCGGCAACATCTTCGTCGTCGAATGGGTCGAAGTCGGCCGCGTCACCAAGCTCACAAAGGTCGCTTAGAAGATCGAAACGAACCGGGGAGCGTAAGTAGCTAATTTCAGTGCTGGCGCTTCCCAAGCAAGAAATCCGGAATGATTTCCATCCCCGCCTCAACCATCTGAACGCCGTCGGCCGTTTTACAACCGGCGGCCCGGGCGGCCTGCAGGAAGGGTGTCACCCCATGACCGGCGACAACGTCTCCCACGAACATCGAAGAAGTCAGCAGCTGCGCCGCAACGGGGAGCGGATCATTGGGCGACATGCCCATCGGTGTGGCGTTGACCACCATGTCGAAACCAGTCGGGTCGGGCGCACCGGCGACCACGCGACCCCGGCCCAAGCCGGATAGGAGTCGAACCAGATCGCCGAGCCGCGCTGGGTTGGCATCGTACAACACCAGTTCCCGAACTCCCGCGTCTAGCAAAGCAATGGCGATCGCACTCCCCGCACCCCCGGCGCCGACTTGAAGTACCCGCGCCCCGTCCGGCTGGGCACCCTCCTTCTTCTGCGCTGCCACAAAAGCAACACCGTCCAGCATGTCGCCATGCCAGGAGCCATCCGCATTGCGCCTCGCTACGTTGACCACACCTAATAGCTTCGCGGTTTCCGAACACGTCGCGCAGTACGCGAACATGGTGTTCTTGTGCGGCATGGTGATCAAGAGACCGCGCACGTTAGAGACACTCGCGAGACCTCGTACAACGCTCTCCAACTCTCCCTCTGCAACCTGCATCGGCACGCAGATCCCGTTGTGACCCCGCGCTTCAAACTCGGCCGTGAGGCGTTGCGGCGACTTCACAAATATGATGGGATCGCCGATAATCGGATACAGCAGCGTCTCGCCGTTCAGCTCTTCAAGCATTCTCCTCGCCTCCCCACTTCGCCTGATTGCTTACACTTGCCTTCACATCCCCTTCCAGCTAAACTACTCTTGAAAGGGTAGAGAACACTGTGATGGCAACCTCAAAGATCGCACGCAAGCTTTCTGTAGCCAAAATCAGTACCCCCGCGTTCTCACTCTCTTCCGTCAACAGACTCAGTTGAAACAGTAATGCGACCTTCGTAAGGCTCTCGCCATCCGTACGTGGGCGCAGCGTTCCGCTGCTCAACTCTCCATTCCATCAGTCGCAGCGATGGCAACCGCGTTAGGACACCTGCAAAGGTGCCCCTTCGCCAGTCCTTCCAACAATCAAAAACCGGAGTGTTTTCATGCGCCAAGTAAGAGCACAGGTGCGCCTGTGCGCCAACCCCGTGTGCGGCTTGCCCATTGAGGAAGACCGCGCCAGACATGCCAAGTACTGTCGCGAGCACGGCCACGCCGATGCCGCAAAGAGTCGTCGCGTTTATCGCGGCGGCGACGAAGTCGTATCACAATGGCGCGCCGCCCACCAGGACCTCGTGCGCCAGCGAACTCGCCTCTATGTGCAACAGTTTCGTGCTCGCAAAAAGCTCGAACAACAACTCCCAGAACAACCAGAAATCCGTTTTGAATCTTCCGAAACCAGAGGGTAAATTATGCCAAAGCTAAAAGAAATGACTGAGAAGCTCACCACACAAACCAAGCCTCCCGATTCACAAGCCGCTCCAGCAGACTGGCGCGATCGTAAAGCATGGGATCGCTATCTCCATGCCAACTATCATCAACCACCATTCCCTGTACCAACCGAAGTCGGCGCACCGGGCTGGCAAGCGGTGCGCTTTCTCGATCTCGTACTAGCCCGCGGCGGTCGTGTTTGGTTCCCTGGCTGTGGAACCGACATAGCGCCGCGATTCTACTCAAGCATCGGCTGCAATGTTGTGGCCACCGATTTTTCAACCGTCGCTCTCAGAGCGCAAAGAACCTTTGCGGCTTCGCCCCCCGAGCGCCTCTTCACAAACTGGTCGGCCTTTGTACAACAGCGCAAACCGGACAGCGGCAGTTTCGATATCGCCGAACAGGACTTCACCACGGCGGCGCCGAACGGTGTCTTCGACGTCGTCTTAAACTGCCGCGCCTTTCAAGGTCTGTCAATCAATGCCAAGCGCGCGGCCGCCAAGCGCTTTTTCGCAGCGCTGCGTCCAGGCGGCGTCGCTATCATCGACACAATGAATGTTCAAGGCAGCAGTGCTCGCAACGAAATAGAGGATAGTCTGGCTGAAGCCGGTTTCTATCTCCCCTACAACGCCACCGAGCGCTGGTACCGAGAGCAACTTGACGGTACTGGCATTTCCTTCGCGATGCTGTTGGGCCGGCCACGTGTTCAATACAACCGCAACAACTCCGTCAAGAACTCCATGGCGCAGTGGGAGCGCGATCAAAGCATTCTCGATTCGTTTACTGAAGAGTACGAAGCAAGGCGAGTTCAGGAGCAGTCGCTGGTGCAGGAGGCCGCTAACAAACCTGACACCCTGGTCGCGTACGTCATCTACCCTACCGGCTGAGAATTGCCCAGCCTAGCCGCGCGCCGCCCGTTACATTCATAGCGGGCGGCGAATGAAGAGTCCCCGCGAACCGCTTGGTACCCTATTACTTACTCCAAAACACTACAGAGTAAGCACGCAAAAAAAGAAAGCGGTCGCTCTCTGGCGGCCCATCCAAAGATCAGGTAGGACAATCGAACTTATGGCAACCACCGTCATCGGCGTCCGCCAGGAGCGCCCTGCGCGCTTCTTGGCATCCACCAATGGCAAAAAAGCGATCATGGCCGTCACCGGCGTGATTCTTTTCGTTTTCGTCATCGGCCACATGTTGGGCAATCTGCAAGTCTACGAAGGTCCCGAAAAAATCAATGCGTACGGCCACTTTCTGAAAAGCATCCCCGAGCTTCTGTGGGGTGTCCGCGCCGCGCTCCTCGCCGCCGTGCTCCTCCACATCTGGTCCAGCATCGGCCTCGCGCTGCGCAATAATGCCGCCCGTCCCAAAGGCTACGCCCGCAAAAAGAACGTCGTTTCCAGTTACGCCTCCCGCACCATGTATTGGAGCGGCCCCATCCTCTTTTGCTTCATCGTCTATCACTTGCTGCACTTCACCGCCGGCATCGTGCATCCTGGCTCCGACTTTAAAGAAGGTGACATCTATCACAACATGGTCGCCAGCTTCAGCGTTTGGTACGTCTCCGCCTGGTACATCTTCTCTATGATTCTCCTCGGCCTTCACGTCGGCCATGGCGCTTCCAGCTTCGTGCAGTCGCTCGGTTTTAACCATCCGCGCCACACGCCTATCATCAAACGGGCAGCCGCCGTGTTTTCCTGTCTTCTCATTCTCGGTTTTATTTCAATTCCCATCAGCGTTCTGGCAGGTCTGGTCAAGTAAATGGAACTCAACGCACACATTCCCGAAGGCCCCATTGAAGGCAAGTGGGACAAAGCGCGCTTTGATTTGAAGCTGGTGAACCCGGCTAACAAGCGCAAGTTCAATGTCATTGTTGTCGGCTCCGGCTTAGCAGGCGCATCCGCTGCCGCTAGCTTGGGCGAACTCGGTTATAAAGTAAGCTGCTTCTGTTTTCAAGATTCCCCTCGTCGCGCGCACTCCATCGCCGCACAAGGCGGCATCAACGCGGCCAAAAATTATCAGAACGATGGCGACAGCATCTATCGCCTCTTTTATGACACCGTCAAAGGCGGCGATTTCCGCGCTCGCGAAGCAAACGTTTATCGCCTGGCCCAAGTCAGCGTCCACATTATTGATCAGTGCGTCGCCCAAGGCGTGCCCTTCGCTCGCGAATACGGCGGCACTCTGTCGAACCGTTCCTTCGGTGGCGCGCAGGTCTCGCGTACCTTTTACGCCCGTGGCCAGACAGGCCAACAGCTTCTCCTCGGCGCCTATCAAGCGCTCGAACGGCAGATCGATGCGGGGTCCGTCACCATGTTCCCCCGCGCCGAAATGCTCGACCTCATCGTCGTCGATGGCGTCGCCCGCGGCATCGTCACACGCAATCTTGTCACCGGTAAGCTAGAAACGCACATTGCGCATGCCGTCATTTTGGCCACTGGCGGCTACGGCAACGTGTATTATTTGTCCACCAACGCCAAAGGCTCCAACACCACCGCTATCTGGCGCGCCTATAAGCGCGGCGCTCTCTTCGCCAATCCTTGCTTCACGCANNGCAACGACGGCCGCATCTGGGTTCCGCGAAAAGCCGGCGACAAGCGTGCGCCCGATCAAATCCCCGACGCCGAGCGCGATTACTATCTCGAACGTCGCTATCCCAGCTTTGGCAATCTTGTACCCCGAGACGTTGCCTCGCGCAACTCCAAAGCCGTTTGCGACGAAGGCCGTGGCGTCGGTGAAACCGGTCTGGGCGTCTATCTCGATTTCGCCGATTCCATCAACCGCCTCGGCAAACACGTCATTGAAGAGCGCTACGGCAACCTCTTTGAAATGTACGCACGCATCACCGACGAAGATCCTTATAAAACGCCCATGCGCATCTATCCCGCCATCCACTACACCATGGGCGGNNCTCTGGGTCGATTACAACCTGCAAAGCACCATTCCCGGTTTGTTCGTTCTCGGCGAAGCCAACTTCTCCGACCATGGTGCCAACCGCCTCGGCGCCAGCGCGCTCATGCAAGGTTTGAGTGATGGTTATTTCGTCGCGCCGTACACAGTGGGCAACTATCTCGCCACCGCCAAGCTTCCCCCCATTGCCGATGGCAACGCCGATGTCGCCAACGCCCTCACATCCGTCCAAAAAGGCGTAGAGAAGCTCCTTTCTATCAAAGGCAAACGCACCGTCGATTCGTTCCACAAAGCGTTGGGCAAAATCGTTTGGGATGATTGCGGCATGTCTCGCAATGCCGAAGGCTTAACCATGGCCATCAGCAAAATCCGCCAATTGCGTGACGAATTCTGGACCAATCTCAACGTGCCCGGCAGCGGCGACGACATGAACCAAAGTCTGGAAAAAGCCGGCCGTGTGGCCGATTTCTTCGAATTGGCTGAACTGATGTGTATCGACGCGCGCGACCGCAACGAATCATGCGGCGGTCACTTCCGCGAAGAATATCAGACGCCGGAAGGTGAGGCGCAGCGCGATGACGAACGTTATTCCTACGTCGCCGCTTGGGGCTACAAAGGGTACGGCAACTATCCGGAACTCTCCAAAGAACCACTCGAGTTTGATTACGTGCACCCAAGCCAGAGGAGCTACAAATAATGCAAATCAAATTGAAAATCTGGCGGCAGAAAAACGCAAGCGAGCGCGGAAAGTTTGCCACCTATCAGGTTGATGCCAATCCTGAAATGTCGATGCTCGAATGCCTCGATGTGTTGAACGAAGGTTTGATTGAGCAAGGCCAGGAACCCGTGACCTTCGAACACGATTGCCGCGAAGGCATTTGCGGCTCCTGTGGTTTCATGATCAACGGTGTGGCGCACGGTCCGCTGCCAGCCACCACCGTTTGCCAGCTCACCATGCGGCACTTTAAAGAAGGCCAGGAACTTGTCATTGAACCGTGGCGTGCCAAAGCTTTCCCCATCATCAAAGACCTTGTTGTAGACCGCCGCGCGTTTGACCGCATCGTCGCCTCCGGCGGCTATGTCTCGGTCTCCACCGGCAGCGCACCCGACGGCAACGCGATTCCCATCGCCAAAGAAGCCGCCGATGAATCCATGGACGCGGCTGCCTGCATCGG
>PMQB01000256.1 GCA_003169195.1 Bryobacterales bacterium | reverse complement strand
GTCAAGCAGCTGGAGCGCGGACAAGATCGCTCGCATAAGTTTTACCGACAACTGCAGCAGTGAAGACCGTGAGGAATAGCCCCCGACTGCTCGATCGTCACCTTTCTAAAGGCCGTTGGCATATTGCCAGAAGCCAAGCGGTGTGCACACAAAGACGAGGTTCACCAGTGGCGATGTTGCGTAAGACGTCGATTGGCCAACGCCGGGTGTCATAATGCGGTCACTACCCGCCACATTAAACGTTACGTTACCCGGAGTCGCGGTGCCCGCGAAACTGAGCCTTTTGCCCGGTGTGCAAGTGGGAAGCGTGACGGACGTCACGTTCGGAGCAACGCTATAAATTGTCCCGGTATCGGTGTTTTGGATCGTGTACGACGCCGTTTGTATCAAACTGCCGGCCGGGAAGTAGCTTGCCACCACGTAGTAGCCGGTCACGTCGATAATCAAATCAGTCGCGTTGGTCCCGTAAACTGAAATTGAGCCGTTCGCATCAGCTGGCACAGTCGTGCCATTAGCAACCACGCCGCCAAACGGTGCGTTCAGCGTTGAGGCAACCGGCTGAGCAGCGCCCGTGGCCCACGTCGTTAGATAGTACAGTGGACCCGGCGGAACAACTGTGATATTTACCGAATAAGCTTTCACTGAGGCCGGAATGGAGTTGCAGTTGGCACTGTTGCGAAGCACGAAGTTACGTACCTCTCCCACTCCCATGCTGGGCGGTCCGAACCCGCTGGGAAACCCCGCTGCTACCCGCGTATCGACAGCGCGGCAGGGTTGAATGCTAACAAACGATAGCGAAGCAGTTTGTGCGCTCGTCGTATCGGGGACGAGAAGCATCCCGCAGGCTAGAGCGCAGGCGAGGGTGAAATTGCAGCTTGATAATTTCATGTTGGTCACTTTCATAGGCGATTTGCCGGAGGAACTATTTTCTGGCATTACGTGGTCAGGTCCAGCGCCATACACGGTTCCGAGAAGCTAGTGTTCTGACCTCCTTTGAATTCTCACCACAAAAAAAACCTGCGCAACCAGCCGTGTGCGCTCAAGTCTCAGCCCTCAAATCTATGTAAGCGCTCGTGCCTCGCGAGTCCCCCAAGACCATCGGTCACAAGTTACGAAAAGAAACTTTACCCCGTAATCCACTCAAACGAAAACATTTACGCGTTCGCACCGCAAACCTCAATCCGGCCGAACCAAATCAATGAGCTATTCTAAAGCCGAAAAACGCAATCTCTCCGCTTTCTGGTGTTCGAAGCTTGGCAGGCAGTTGTTTGCCTTCTTAAATGGATTCCGAGCTGCGCGCAAATTTCTCTTCGCCGCAAGGTGCTCGAGGAGTTTTGCCGGCGGTTGTTTGAAAACTTAATATTCGCAGGACCTTCGCTTCATCCGTGGTGTGTGTCCTGGGCCCCCCTTATTTTCATCCGCAGGGATGGCCCAGCGTGCCGAAGAGTCTTGGCTTCCTTGCGCAAAACGCGCCTCAAGGTTCAAAGTACCCGCTTCGCGCAATCGTTCGCATGCCCGCCGGCCTCACCGTCACCGATACCGGGTGAAACCGCCGCGGCTCTTCCTTCACATCCTTCGGGTAAAACCCAATCAGATACTGCGTTCGCAATTCCCGAATAATATCGCTGAACGCCTGATCCAATTCGTCAAAACCCGACGGATTAAAAATCCGCCCACCCGTCGACGCCGCCAAAGTCGCCAACGCGTGTTCGCCACCCAGGTTGCGTCCCGCATCGCCAGAAATAGGCACCACAACAATTGGATACATGACGGCGTCCGCTACCTGTGCGGCGCGCAGCGCGTCATTGTACTTCTTGTAACTCGTTGTATCACCGCCGTCCGTCACCACCACAATCACGTGCCGTCCCTCACGGCCTTGCAGCGTGTCGCCCGCCAGATAGATCGCGTCATAAAGCGAAGTGCCGCCTTCACCAATCGCCGAATTCAACGCCTTCGCCGCGCGTCCTTTGTTGCGCGAATAATCCACCTGCAGATCCGTGTGCCAGTTAAAAGTGAACAGCGCAAACATGTCGTCAGGATTGCCCGATCCCAAAAGCGCCGAGATGAAACGCAGCACCGAACCCGTTTCATAGTGGAGATCCACTTTCGTGCTGGCGCTGGTGTCCATCAGGATGGCTACCGAAAGCGGCATTGATGTGTTTCGCTCAAAAACGGAGATCTGCTGTTCCACCCCGCTGTCAATCACGTGAAAATCTTCCTTGTTCAGGTTTGTGATGATCGCGCCTTGCCGGTCCCGCACCGACACCAGCAGCCGGGCCAAATTGACCTTGGCTGAAAAAAGTGGACCCTCCCCAGGTGCCTGTTGTTGTTGCTGCACACCAGCCGGCGGAGTTGGATTCGCCTGTTTGAATTGCGCCGAAAGAGTGAGCGCAGCACAGAGACCTAGTAAAAAAGCGGAAGTCACACGTTGGTTAGCCATGTTTGGACGAACCCGCCAGTAGCCGGTCATCCCACTCCCCATCGACCCATACCGCCCCATCGGCAAAAAACTCTTTCTTCCAAATCGGCACTTCGCGTTTGAGGCGATTGATGCCTTCCAACGCCGCTTCAAACGCCGGCTTCCGGTGAGGCGCCGTCGCCACCACCACCACGCTCGCCTCGCCTATTTCCAATCTTCCCAAACGATGCACAATCCCCAACCGGCCAATCGCAAACTGCCCCGCAATCTCCCGCCCTATCCGCGCCATCTGCTCCTTGGCCATTCCTTCGTAGCACTCGTATTCCAAATGAGTCGTCGCGCGCCCTTTGGTGTTATTCCGCACTACCCCTTCAAACACCACCACCGCGCCATCTTCCGGCCGCTGCAGCTTTGCCACCAGCGCACGCGAATCAATGGTCTCTCGGACAATCTCAAAAACATGCCCATCGCTACCGCCCGATCCCCCGCTTACCGGCGGCAGAAACGCCACTTCATCGTTATCGCTGAGCACCGTGTCGGGCTTGGCAAATTCTTGATTCCTAGCAAATAGAATCGACGGACGCTTGGCATCCAGGGTTTCGTAGCGTTGTGAATAGCGCGCAAAAAGGCTCCCCAGCGTGGTACCGGCCGGCAAATCAACCGATTCCTCGGCCTTCCCCACCAAGTCTTTCAGTACCCCGAAGAACAATACTTTCACCCGCATCACTCAAATGCTAACAAGTGGCAACACGCTTTCGAAGGTATAGTCACAGAAGAGTGATGAGCAACCAGACCCGATTGCGAGTGCGCTACGCCGAGACAGACCAAATGGGCGTCGTCTATTACGCCAACTACTTGGTCTGGATGGAGGTGGGCCGCGTGGAACTGGTGCGCGCGCTTGGCTTCCAATATAAGGATCTGGAAGACACCGAAGGGCTCTACCTTTCCGTGATCGATGCCACTTGCCGGTACATCTATCCCGCCCGCTATGACCAAGAGATTGTCGTCGATACCCAGATCGTGAAAGCCACCTCGCGCACCGTAGAGTTTGGCTATCGCATCAGCTCCGCCGAACCCGATCGGCTCTTAGCCGAAGGTTCCACCCGCCACATCTGGTTGAACAAAGACTGGCGGCCGACCACGTTGCCCGAAAAATACCGCAGCGCTCTCGGAGTCAAGGGCCTTCCTAAGTAACCACATCAGACAGTGTACTGGGCGATAACATAGGAGTGAGCTAAAAAACACAACACTATGCGCCTCCTGCTTGCTCTGCTGCCGCTATCGCTTGTTGCACAGACCCTCGATCCGCAAGCACTCTTGACACAAGTGCGTCGCGACGTCGCAGCCAGAATCAAGCACGCCCCCCGCTACACCTGTACCGAATCCATCGAACGAAACTGGTACGCCCCCGACCAAAATTTAGTGGAAAGCGACCGTCTGCGTCTCGATGTAGCCGTCGGCTCCAACGGAGAAATGTTCTCCTGGCACGGCCAGAATAGTTTTCAAACCGAGGAGATTGACCGCTTAGTAACGTCCGGCCCCGTGAGCTCAGGCAACTACTTTTCGTTCCTCGCCAGCATCTTTGTGGAGCGCGTGGCCAAGATCGATTTCGTCGGCATGCGCAAAGCGGGCGACAAGCAGGTTGCTGTCTTTCAATACGCCGTGCCTTTAGCCAAGAGCGGCTTTGAAACCCGCACGACCTCGGGCAAAGCAACCATCGCCTATCACGGAGAGTTCACCGTTGATCTCGCAAATCGCGAATTGGAAGAACTGGAAATCGTAGCCGACCAGTTACCGGAATCCGCGTCTGTCTATCGCTACAGTTCCAAAACTCACTACCGCGTCACTGTTCTCAACGGTGCAGCCCTCCAAGTGCCCGTCCGCGTGGACATGAATCTCTTCTACCAGAATCATGAACGCGCGGAAGTGATCGCGCAATATCAGCAGTGTCACGAATTCAAAGCCGAATCGGTTTTGCGCTTCGACACAACCACCACCGAAGCCGAGAGTTCGTCTGCCAAGCCGACGCTTCCGCTTCCGCCCGGACTCTCCGTTCGCATCCGAATCAAGTCGCAAATCGATCTGGCCTCCGCCTGGGCCGGCGATGAAGTGAATGGCGAACTGGCCGAAGATTTGGTTGATAGCCAAGGCAAACAAATCGCACCTGTCGGCACCGCAGTTCACGGCTTGTTAGTTTTAGCCGACACAGGACGACGGCCATCTTCTTACACCGTGGCCGTCACCTTTCGCGAACTCAACGTTGCCAACGTCAACTACAAGTTGGATCTGAAATCAGTATTACCGCTTGTGACGGAGATCAAAGAGTCGTCAGTCCCGTCCACCGTAGAGGTAGACAATCATAGGATCTCCGACGACCCGGCCACGTGCCGTTTCCGATCAAACCGCAAGCTCGTCAAGTTGAAGGGCGTGGTCACCTTCTGGGTCACCGGCTGATCAACGGTCCGTGCTCGGCGCCAGCCGAAAATCGCCAGTGCCTCGCAGATCCACAAAACGAAAATACCCGAGACTGCTGCCGCTGCCCAAGACCCGATAGCCCCAACTCTCCCAAGGATGCGGCGTGCCCTTCGGATGCGAATCGATCTCATCCGGCGGCCCGTACAGGACATACATATGTCCGCGATCCGTCTGCCACCCCGGCGCGCCCGACCCCGTCGCGAAATGCTTGTTCGCAAACGCAATCCGCCGGTAGTGTTCTTCCTTGAATTTGTTCTCCGCAGAGCCAGGCACCGGATTACGGCGCTCCCAGAATTGTTCAACAAAGTGCTCGCGCTCCTCATCAGTCGTTAGTTTTTGGAACGCAGCCCATTCCGCATCGTCAATAATGTAGACGACATCCTCGCTGACCCATTTGCTGTATGAGTCTGAAGTAACAGTGGCCACCCCATTCGCTTGCCACGCACCAAGCGTAGTTACGGCTGCCATTAGCAGAACCGCAGTAGCGACGATCGGCGCCCAGCCCACATTCGGAACAGAGGGATAAAGCAAACGGCGAACACGTTTCATAAGACTGCCTCCTTTAGCAGCAACGGCCGGTTCACGGCCAGACCAACGAATTTCTTCCAGGGCGGCAAGCGCGCACGCGTATTCATGCGCTTTCCCGCTGATACCAACGACAATGTCATCGCAGCACTTCTCGCGTTCAGCGCGGATGACATGTGAAATCCACCAGACAGCCGGGTTGTAAAACAACAGACCGTCGACGAAATTCTGCAGCGCATTCACCAGAAAATCATGACGGCGAATGTGCGCCAGTTCATGCAACAGAATGGTCTCCACTTGCGAACCCGGCAGACCTGTCAGCAGGCCGATAGGCATCAGAATCAGCGGACGGAAATGGCCAATGACAATGGGCGCTTCGGCTAAAGACGATTCCAGAATCCGAACCGCGCGTGAAACTCGCATCTGCTTGCTCAAACTCAGTAGTCTCTGTTCCCACGCCGCCGGAGGACAGCAAACGCCGTTGCTTCGAAGACGAGCGATTGTCAAAAATCCGATCGCATATCGGACATAGAAAATCAAAACACCGAACGCCCACAACGGTGTGAGCCAAGGCGCCGCGGCTGCCAGACTCAGGTCCCAACTTCTCGGCGCACTGCGCAACGCTCCATTCCAGGCAGGGAAGGGAAGTGAGTTGACGTTGCCCAGTAGTTGTCCCTGCTGCGGCGACATGCGAAACAGCGTTATAACAAAAGCAGTGAGAATAGCTGACAGGGCCATACAACCGGCAATGTAACGAATCCGCGGCGACTGCGTTGCNNCAAAGTCCAGCCCACCGCCGCCGCCCAAGAGTTGTTAACGAAGTTGTTTAGAAGCGTCATTTCTTTGGTGCCTCGTACTCATCCAACAGTTTCCGTAATTCGGCCAATTCTTTTTTCGAAGTTTTGCTCGCCGAGAGTGCGCCCACAAAAAGCGCTTTGGCCGAACCGCTAAAGACCCGCTGCAACAAATCGCCTGCCAACTGGCGTTGTGTAAACTCGCGCGGCTGAGCCGGCGTATAAACATGCGCGCGCTCCGTCTGGTCCACCAGCACCAGACCCTTTTCCGTCATGATTTGCATGAACTTCAAAAGCGTACTGTATTCCGCCGGACGCCTCCGGTTAATCACCGTATGAATCTCGCGCACCGTCCCCGAGCCAATGCTCCACAGCGCCGTAAGGATTTCAAGTTCGGCGTCAGTCGGTTTTGGCGGCTCGGTAGCCATATACGAAGAGATTACTAGTAACGTCTTCGTATGTCAAGAGTAATTGACGGCCAGGGAAATGTTGGAACTCCGGAGAGCATAGTTTCGTCTTCCTCCAGAGCCATGAACACCCCAGCGAAGGCAATCGGCTATTATGCGTTGGCCATCCTGATTGGCGACAATTAAAAC
>PMQB01000038.1 GCA_003169195.1 Bryobacterales bacterium | reverse complement strand
ACAGCCGAGTCAATCCGGCACCGCCGGAGGCTGCGCCGATCTCTGACTTCAGCCGCAAACCGTTCCGCCCGCTTCGAACCGTTCGATACTATGAACAACGCGCCGAATAAACCAAGCAATGCCGGTCTCGCCCCATCGCAACTGCCATGAACCTCTACCCGCTACCGTAATCTGCCGCTTCATGGACTTCAGAAAGTTCTACGACCTGCTGGCCACCGAGGAACTCTACTTCCGCCGAACCGACCTATTCAAAGAAACCGATCCACAAGAAGCCCTCGCATCAGACCAATACCTAGGCGCCACTTTGGGTCTCCGTCGTTATGACATCAACGATGAAATCCGTTTGATCGACACCCAAGGATTCGACCTCCAGAACAGCGAAGCCTATGACATCAACAGCTGGCAGATCTTTGAAGGCGAAACGCTGGAAATGTACGGCCGATACGGCACCGGCGTTGTCGTCTTTTCCCGCTTCGATCTCTTAAGAGCAGCCATCGACGCGTTCATCGACCCAATGTACGTCGGCATCGTTCGCTACGGCGAAAAGGACTTGCGCGGCGTCAATCTGATCAACTTCCTATTCACCAAGCGCAAATGCTTCGACAAAGAAAGAGAATTGAGGATTGTCTTGCAATCCTACAATCCTGTCGGCGGAGCGAATCGTCACTTTCGCCCGAGGGCGTTTAACCGCGAGCCCCTCAACGAACTTTATCCGCTGCTGCTACGCTCGAAAACGATGGCCACGAATCTGGCAACCGTGAAGGAAGCGACGGAGGCACTAGGAATCTCGCGTTCCACCCTCTGGCGGCGTATCCGGAGCGGCGAGATTTCGAGCATCTCGTGTGGCGGACGTCGGCTAGTGCAGTTGCCGTCGCGCCGGGCTTCTAAGGGTGCAAAGTTGGCGGGCGACATTCCTCCCTTTACAGGAACCCATCCCATCTTTCGCCTCATCGGGGCAGGCCGCGGTAGCGGGCACCCAGGCGCCCGTGACAAACACGCGATTCTGGACGAATGAACGTCAGACAAGCCGTTCTACGGGACTCGAGAAGCATCTGGAGTTTCTACATTTCGCCAGATCCGAAACTCAAGCAAACATCCAAACCGAGATCCCAGCCGTCTGGAATTCTTTCAAGTCGCCGTTCCTCCCCAGCCCTACGGCGGCGGAAGAGCGGACAGTAATCGCGAATCAAAAGCGAAAGGCGTTTGGTCGACAATCTGGATCGCTGCGAAAAGCGGATGCTCCGGATTCAGCAGTATATTCCATTGCCGCGGCACGAGAACCGAAGGGACATGCAGGGCCACCGTGCCCTTGTGTGCCAGCCATTCATCCCCCAACTGCCGGAAAACTGCTTCATCGGCAGGCAGCGAATCAATTGTCTCAACCGGCAACGTATCGGGAATATCGATTCAAACCAGCAGCATGTTCGCCGGCAACTTGGTCATGTGGACCATATACTCTAACGCCGCCAGTGCACCACAAGAGGCGGTGTAAACAACAGTTCGACCAGCAGAATTCCATCGGCCTCCATAGAGCTTGGCCCCTGTCCCGTCAAGTCCTGGATGTTGGCGTGTGCACAATCGCACCACACGCACTAGGCGAGCACTCCGTATTCAATGCGATGAAGAAGCGTTTGCACCCGAAGAAACCCCTCCTCGGTCCCTAATAGCGCGATGGGCGGTTTTTCGTCCGTAGCAAAATTAGGCTGATTGAGCCATTCTCTTGCTACCTCCTCGTTTTCAAAAACGCTCACCGCTAATCGGAGAACACTCTCGACCTGGAACCTCGGAAGGTTTTGCATGACCCACGCCACGGATAAATCGTCGTATTTGATCGCCTGCGTTGACAGCGGATTGACCGAACGGTCTCGAACGAAGTGCATTGGATGACGAAGCAATTCTTCGGAGGTTCTTGCCGATTCTTTCGTGGGCTCGTTCACACAACCACTATAAGGCCAAACGGCCCTTTGTCAGTGAGCGTCCAAAACGTATGAAATTACGAAAGCAACTTCACTTGCTGGCAACCGAGGAACTCTCCTTCCGCCGAACTGATTGATCCCTTAGAAAACAACTGCCCATAAATGCAGAATGCTCAACGCCTGAACGCCATGAGCGCCGGAAGCAAAGGGGGACGTGCTCCGGTGTCCCCAACGGAGAGCGCCCCACTGTCAGAATCACCACTCCGTGGACACCGGTGCATGTACCCTTTGCGCTCCTCCTCTCGCCGAGACCACCTCTCGTCGTCGCGTTTTTCATCCCTTCTGTGGCGAGTTGTTTACCTCGCCATATGTCAGCCAAAGAAACCGATCCACAATAAGCCCTGGCATCGGACTGATTGGCGACAATTAAAACGCCCAGCCGTGTTGCCTCAACAAGAAATGTTACCGAAGTCGCAATGTCGTTTGGTGGCGTAGCTGATGGCCGTTGGATTTTTCGATTTAGTTTTGGCAAACTGGGTCTGACCTCAGCAGAGGATAAGGCAACGCAGGGATGCGACCTGAGCGCTGACTGAGGGGCCAGACCAGACCGGGGCGAAGAGAGTTCGCTCCGGTTTTTCTGTTGGCTGGGATGGCAGGAGAGGCGTTAAATCCCAGGGGTTTGGGGGGTGCGTCCGAGAGGACTTGATGAGCTTGTTGAATGAAAGGAATCAACTCGGGTAATGACTCGCTCACCCGATAGCCAGATCCCTTCCGGTGGCGGGCAACCGCCAGTGGAAAAGCGGGATGACAAAGCCTTCAACTGTCGGCAGGAAGGCGAGGCGAATCTGCGGGCCGCAACAGAAGTAAACGTCGTTTCAGCATCGACAACCCCACCAGCAATCACGCCGATTCAGCTGGAGTTGTTCCCGGGGCGAGCCTGTTCCCTAAAGGCGAAGCCTGCCACGGCTCGGAGTACAGCGAGAATGGAACCGAGCCGCCGGGACGGTGTACAGGACGGCAGCACGCAGAAAGAGCACATCAAGTTAACCGGAGAGACCCTGTTCGGTCCAACGGAGGCAACTCCGACTGGTAGGGAGGCGCATAAGGGGAGAACCCGAAAGCGCAGGAACAAAGCCGGGCAGGGAGTCGGAGGTGGCTACAGTACCAATGAACTGCGGGATAGCCGCAGGGAGGGAAGGGCCGCTACTTTCATCGAGCGAACGAAACAGGGAAAGGCTGCCGGACTGCCCCCGCAAGGGAAGGCTCAACCCCGGACCCGTCAAGCCAAGCGCAAAGCGCCCGCAAGACTCGATCAGGCCCGCAAACTGCAACGGACGC
>PMQB01000659.1 GCA_003169195.1 Bryobacterales bacterium | reverse complement strand
ATCGGCAGCCGTGACCCTGAACGTTCTATTCATGAACGAATCCAGAGTCGGTTTGGATGCGATCCAATCCGACAGTTAAGTCCCCGAAATCACAAGAGTAAATAATCGTAAGTTCCGAAGCTACTGCGAACAACAAGTTTTTGCGGCTTCTGGGATATTCGTTGTCCCGAGGACGAAGGCGTGCAAATAAAACAGCTCTACGCCGCAGCAGTAGCTACCGTTCATGCTATGGTAGCTACTATGGAAATTGGCATCAAAGACGCCAAGAACAGTCTGTCCAGCCTGGTGGTTCAGGCTCGAGCGGGAAAGCGAATTTTCCTGACCAACCGGGGAGAAAGGATGGTGGAACTGGTTCCTGTGGAGCAGCAAAAAGAAGCTGTTCCCGATTACGGCCTAGGCTGGCTAAAAGGCAAAGCCGAGTTGCCCAAAGGGTTTGGAACCGCCAGATGGAAGAAGGCGGGAACAAGGGCCGTGTTGAAAGACATGGGCTTACTGTGAAGGCAATCCGCCCTCTCCTTTTCGATCTGCAGGCTATTGTTGCGTGGGCGCATGGAGAGGTCCCAAGTGCTGTCATTCACCGCGTGCGCGAAGGTCATGGGATCCAGGTAAGCAGCGTTTCTCCATGGGAATTCCTGCTTAAGAAGAATCGCCAAAGCTTCGGCATCGACTATCATCAGCTTCTGCAAACGATAAGACTGATGCGAGCCCAGTTGCTACCTCTTAAGGAGGAGCATTTGGATCGCCTGCAAACGCTGACCATAGTGAAAGATCAAAAAGGCAAAGCGCATAACGATCCATTTGACCGACTACTGATCGCACAGGCTTTGAAGGAAGACTTTGTTTTGGTTGGGGCCGACCAGATGTTCCCTATTTATCAGGAGGAATTACCCCTCAAGCTTCTTTGGGAAGCTTAATGAAATGGGACTTGATTGCGACGGCCACGACTATGACGGAACGTATTGCGCTGAGCAGCGCCACCAGTGTCTCTTCAGAACGAAAAAAGGGCCGGGACTCAAACCACAAGTCCGGCCCTTTGCGTTTTTGGCGAGCGTTTATCGAACGCTGAACGTCAACGTTGTCGTGTGCGTCGTGCCGCCGCCAGTTCCCGTGATAGTGATGGGATAAGTTCCGACGACCGCGTTGCCGGCCACCGTTATATTCATATCAGAAGTGCCAGAGCCCGGCGCCGCAATCGAAGACGGACTGAAGGAAACTGTCACACCCGCAGGCTGACCCTTGGCCGACAAACTGATGGCTGAACTAAAGCCACCTGATACCGTTGTTGTCACGACCGCGTAGCCACTCGTTCCCCGGCGCAAGTACCCCGAGCTTGGTGAAACCGATATCGTGAATGCGCCCGCGGTCGGCGAGGTTACGGTCAGGGAAACGGTTGTACTCTGCGTGAGATTGCCGCCTGTGCCTGTAACAGTGATCGTATAAGTGCCGGCAGCAACGGTAGACGCTACTGCAATCGAGAGGGTCGAACTACCGCCTCCCGGCGCGGCAATGGATGTAGGACTAAAGGTAAGCGTCACCCCGCCCGGCGCGCCGCTGGCCGACAAAGAAATTGCCGAGCTAAATCCGCCCGCTACACTCGTCGAAATTGTCGTCGAACCGCTATTTCCTTGCAAAATCGAGACAGATCCGGGTGATGCCGCGATCGAGAATGAAGGAGTGTTGCTCGCCGTGGTCAGAGCGTTGATCAGTCCCGCATTAGGAGAACCCCAACCAGTCACCAGATCATATCCTGTAACAGCCGAGTAACTGCCCGAAGTACCGCTGGCAATATCGTGGAAGTTAGTCCCATACGCGGACGTTACATTCTGCGCATAGATTGTTGGATTGATAAACCCGATCGCTTTTCCGTTTTGTTGGTTCGCCAAAGCCAGGAAGGCCGCCCACATCGGCGCGGCGAAACTCGTTCCACCATAAGAGTTCGCCGTACAAGTGGTTTGGTTGGCGCATACGTAGAAGCTGAAATTGGCGTTCGCCGAAACGTCGGGGCCATTGCGCAGCGTTGTTGAACCCTTGTTGCTGGAGTTGATTACGCCGGCAATCTTCTGCCACGCAGGAATCGCGATGGCATCGGGCGAGATGCCGCCGCCGCTATCTAACCACGCGGTTTCCGATGCCCATCCGCCTGCTGCCCCACTGGTCACCAAGTCTGTGCCGCCCACGGAAACAATGTTGGCGTCGTCGGCCGGCCACGCTTCGTTCTTGGAAGACCAAGTGAAGGCGTCGCCCGATGCCGCGAAGAACGTTTGCCCTTGCGCGGCCATTTTCTGGAAATACGGATCAAGCGTACTCGGGTCTGCTGGCGTCCAACCCCACGAACAGCCAATGGTAAGCGGCAGCGGACTGTGCGTTGTCATCGCGGCAATGATCGCCGTGTCGGTTGAGCCCACGTAGACAACCAGAGTAGACAACCCTGGCGCCATGCCGATAGCTTGCGTCATGTCGAGAGTCTGCTCGGTGTCGTCGCAGCCACTGCTGTGCACACAGGCCGTGCTCGTACCATCCGTCGACAACAGCGTCACCGGCACATTGTTCGTCTGGCCAACGTTCTTGAAATAAGTGGTCAAGTCGGCCAAGTCTGTGCCCTCATACTCGAATAAGCCCAGGTTCTGACCAGCACCCGTCAGCCCACCGTTGCCGTAGTAGGCCGCTCGCATATCGCTGCCCAAAAACGACGCCGAAGGGCCTGAGCCCGTAGTGGCATGCGAGACCAGTGCATCGGGAGAGATACCGTGCGCCTGCGCATAATCGCTCTTGCTCACCAATCGCGGCTTTGGAATGGAGTAATTGTCCAAACCAGAAATGTGCCACAACGGGAAAGAAAGATTAGTTGTTGGTTCGCGGTCGGGCGCGTAGAATGTTCGGTTCTCGGTAGGATGCTGATAAGTCGTCATCTTGACGTGGAAGGCATTTTCAATCGCTGATATCGTCGCCGTGACTTCCACATTCATCCCATCGCGTGAGCCGCCGTACACATTGAGTCCGTTGGCCTTGGCAAAGTTGACCACTTCGTCATAGCTGGCTTGCGTGGGGCCAAACCGTTCCGTGAATTGCACCGGCGTAAGGAACTGCCGGAACGAAGCGCTTTTCGGATTGTAGACATCCGCTAAAAAGCTTTCCAGGCCGGCCGGATCGCTTAATGGCAGAACGATGTTCAGACTCATCACCTGATTCGCAGGCAGCCGTCCAATCGATTTCGCCTCACCGCTACGCGTTACCTCGCGCACGTGATGCGTCAACGCAGGAAGTGATTGCGCCTGGCTCACTACATTGAGGCCAGGTAGAAGAGCAAGGGCCGGCAGAACCGGCAACAAATACTTAGTTAATTTTTGAAGCATGAAACTTTCCCTGAATTCTTTCTCTTAGGTTGATTCGAATTCGCCGGGCGAGAGCCGTCGGTGCGACTATCGGATCCGCTCATTCTCGTCTCCGATGGGAGAGCAAAAGCTCGTGGAAAACCCAGGGAACGCTGCTCTGAAACCGAACTATTTCGTAACACATAACAGCTAGCACTAGGTGACTTCAATTATAATCCTGCCGTCAGTGATGCAATCGCGGACTCATGAAATAAGCTGAAAAGACGCGCATCCATGAACCTGTTCCACATCTTTCGATCATTCTTGCCGCTACGCAATCCTCTCGGCTTTGGTGCCGGTGACTTTGTCGTGCTGGCGTTTGCCGGGCTGTTAGTGGGCTTGCTCGTCTTGAGCGCTTACACTGCTCCCTATGCGCGCAGGTTCAGTCAGCATACGCGCCTTTGTATGTTCGCGCTCTTCGGCTTCGCCATCGTGTTGCGTCTCGCGCTACTCCCGCAGAGTCCCGTGCCCACTCCCAGCGGTGCTGACGATTTCAGCTATCTGCTCTTGGGCGATACGCTCACTCACCTTCGCCTTGCCAACCCGACTCACCCGCTGCATCAGTTCTTTGAAGCCGTCTTCATTCTGCAGCAGCCTTCCTATGCGTCCATCTATCCACTTGGCCAAGGCCTGTTTCTTGCCATCGGCGAAATGCTGTTGCGCAACTACTGGGTGGGCGTTCTTCTTACATGCGGACTCTTTTGCGCCCTATGCTACTGGATGCTCCGCGCCTGGGTAGCACCTATCTGGGCGCTCCTAGGCGGCTTGCTGGCCGCC
>PMQB01000642.1 GCA_003169195.1 Bryobacterales bacterium | reverse complement strand
ACAAAACCACCTGGCAAACCACCGGTGATTTATCCGTCTACCCACCCGATTCAGAATTGCAACAAGCGGCGGTAGCCGCCATTCAAAACAACGATGCCTATAACTGGGGTTACGATCCTGTGCACTATCTCGCCCCGGAAGGCGCCTACGCCTTCAACCCCGATAACCGTGTCAAAGAATATCGCGAAATGGTGCAAGGCATCCATCGCGCCGGCTTGCGAGTCATCCAAGACGTGGTCTTCAATCACACCAACTCTAGCGGCCAAGCCGCTACCTCCGTCCTCGACAAACTCGTGCCGTCCTATTACTACCGCCTCGACGCCAACGGCACAGTCGAAAACGGTAGTTGCTGCTCCGACACTGCCAGCGAACATCGAATGATGGAAAAACTCATGATCGACACTCTCGTCACCAACGCCCGCCAATACAAAATCGACGGCTTCCGTTTTGACCTGATGAGTTTCCACTTCGTCTACAACATGCTCCATATCCAAAGCGCGTTGTCTCAATTGACACTGGAAAGGGACGGCGTTGACGGCTCCAAAATCTATCTGTACGGCGAAGGTTGGACCACCGGCGAAACCGCCAATAACGCACTCGGTCCAAATGCGAGTCAAGCGAACATGTATGGCACCGGCATTGGCACCTTCAACGACCGCATTCGCGATGGCATTCGCGGCGGTGGACCCTTCTCCGACGAACGCGTGCAAGGCTTCGCCACCGGGCTTTATACCGATCCCAGCGCTTTCACCGCACAAAGCACCGCCACCGCCGATCAACTCTCCGCCTTGCTGCTCAGCGCCGATTGGATTCGCGCGGGATTAGCCGGCAATCTGCGCGACTTCAGCTTCGTCGATAGCGCCGGTCAAACCGTCACATCCAGCCAATTGATTTACGGCGGCCAAAACGTTGGCTATACCGCTGCTCCACAAGAAAACGTCATCTACGCTTCCGTCCACGACAATCAAACCCTCTTCGATGCTGTCCAACTGAAGAGCGCCATTCCCGGCACGGCCGATACCATCGCCCAACGCACCCGCCGCCAGATTGTCGCCAACAGCTTAATAGCCTTAGGTCAAGGCATCCCCTTCTTTCAAGCCGGCGATGACTTACTTCGCTCCAAAGACATGGACAACAACAGTTACAACTCCGGCGATTGGTTCAACGACATTGATTTCACTTTCCAAACCAACAACTGGGGCACCGGTTTGCCTATCGCGAGTGACAACCAGAATCAGTGGCCCTTCATGCAACCTTTGCTGGCCAACCCCGCACTGAAGCCCACTCCTGCCAACATTGATCTTTCGCGCAGGGTGTTTCAGGAGTTCTTGACAATTCGCGCCAGTTCGCCCCTCTTCCGTTTGTCCACTCTGGCCGAGGTGCAAGCCGATTTGCATTTCTTAAACACCGGCCCAACGCAAATACCCGGCGTGATCGTCATGACACTCGCCGGCAATACCGCTCGCGACTGCGGCCAGTACACAAACCTCGTAGTTCTGTTCAACGCAACCACTCAATCGGTCACGTTTCAGGACAATTCACTCAAGGGAATGAGATTCCAGCTTCACCCGGTTCAAGCGCGCTCTGCTGACACCACAGTGCGTCAATCTTCATTCAACGGAACAACCGGCACCGCCGTAGTTCCCGCGCTCACCACCGCAGTGTTTGTATGGAACAACGGCCGCTATTAGCGCAGCGGCCGCCCTTCTTTATAACCATATGTAAGCCAATGCTGCACTGGGTCGGCCTTCGCCGCCTTCACGTCAGGATTAGCTTTCAAATATGCCTTGGCGTCAAAGTCTTTCGGCAATTGCGGCTCCGCATTCAGCATTTTCTTCGCATGATCAAGCTGCCCCTGCGACACCAGTTGCCCGGAAATCCTGTTCGGCATTTTTTGCCCCGTTGAGATATCAACAATATCCCGGTAGTAAATCGGGCCTAAGAACGGCACCGAATGTAGAGGCGTGTAGTAACAGCAATCGTCGAAGAAATAATGAGTCACCTGGCTGTAGCGAGTCCGATTGATATCGTTCTGCGCCGCCCCGCCATGCAGCAAGTTCGCCGACCATATCAACGCTTGTCCCTTCTTCGCATGGAACTGCATTGGCTTAAGCCCCTGCGCGTCCACAATCTGCTCCCAAGCAGCCATGAATACCGGATAATGGCCCGACGGATTCGGTCCGCCAAAATTCGGATTCACGCCCAACTGCTCATTCGTATAGATGGGTAGTGAGTGGGAGCCAGGATAGTAAATCAAAGGTCCGTTGTTTTCATCGATATCTTCCAACGCCACCCACACCCCAACCATGAACCGTTCTGGACAGGAACTGAAGTGAATGCTGTCCGTATGAAAATGCTGCTGCGTACCCACCGGAAAATTCAACGTCTGAAACGGAAACGCGCGCCGCCCGTACAAATCGCTCAGTAACTTCAAAACCGTCTGGTTACACGCGATCTTATGAATCTCAGGCACATCTTTCCACCCATCCTGCACCCGCAAACTGTCAATCTTCTTCGCTCGCCAACCCTCCCAGTCATACCGGCTATCTAATTTCTTGATGATCGTATCCGCCAGCAAATGAAAGTCCGGATCGGGAAAATCGATCACCGCATACCCGTCGCGCCGCAGCGTCCGCGCCAACTCACGCGTTTCTTCCGAAACGTTTTTATTCCGAAAAATCTGCTCAAAAAGCGGCGACTCCACGTCCGGCACGCCCGGCAATCGATTCACAAACTGGCTCATTTAAAGTCCTCCAACAAACACAACAGTTTCTCACAAGGCTGAAACCGGTAGTTCGTACTATGCCAAATGGCATAGAGGGAACTGTTTCTTTCGGCAGTTGTCAGCGGCGTCCCTTTGATTCACAGTTGAAGCTGGCCCTTTATGATTTCCGAATCAAACCTTACGTCCAATCGTGAAAATGCACCGCTAAGAATGGGAAATGAACCAAGCAACGAAAAGCCTAAAAAGAGTTGGCTTGCTTGGATCGTACTCCTCTTGGTCGTTCTCGCGGTCGGCGGCTATTTCCTCTCAAAACGCGGCACCGCTACAACCAGTGACGCGTCACCAAAAGCCGCCGGCAAAAAAGGTCGAGGCGCTGGCGGACCTATTCCTGTTTCGGCAGAAAAAGTCAAGCAAGGCGATATGGGCGTCTACATCAGCGACATTCTCGGAACCGTGACGCCTGTGTATACAGTCTCCATCACAAGCCGCGTCGCAGGACAACTTATGCAAGTCAGTTATCGCGAAGGCCAAATGGTTCACAAAGGTGACGTGCTCGCAGTCATTGATCCCGGCCCCTATAACGCGGCGCTGGAGCAGGCGGAAGGCCAACTCCAGCGCGACCAAGCTCTGC
The DNA here is from genome assembly GCA_003169195.1 of Bryobacterales bacterium. GTDB lineage: Bacteria > Acidobacteriota > Terriglobia > Bryobacterales > Bryobacteraceae > Bog-105. The sequence goes on along the minus strand of PMQB01000642.1, from coordinate 1,226 downwards.
TGAAAAACGCGCGTACCGATCTTGCGCGCTATCAAGCCGCTTACGCCCAGCATGCGATTCCTGAACAGACTATGGCAACCCAGGAAGCGACCGTAAATCAGGACGAAGGCACCGTCAAACTCGATCAAGGCAACGTGGATGCCGCAAAAGTGAACGTCGATTACACCAAAATCATCTCGCCAATTGACGGCCGCGTCGGTTTGCGTCAGGTAGACCCGGGCAACATCGTGCCCGCCAATGGAACAGCTCCGCTACTCACCATTACTCAGCTTCAGCCAATCACGGTTATCTTCTCCATGGCCGAGGACCACATTAGTGAAGTCGTAAAACAAATGCATGCCGGCAATAAACTCAAAGTGCAAGCGTTGGATCGCGGCAACAGTACACTTCTGGCGGAAGGCACCGTACTCACTCTCGACAACCAGATCGACGTTGGGACCGCTACGGTTAAGGTTCGCGCCCAATTCGCTAACAGCGATCTCAAGCTCTTTCCGAACGAATTTGTTAACGCCCGCTTGTTAGTCAGAACAATCAACGACGCCAATATTGTCCCCACCGCCGCGCTCCAACGCAACAATGACGCCTCTTACGTCTACGTGATAGACCCTGAAACCAGTACCGTTTTGACTCGGCCCGTCACCGTACTTACAACCGATGGCTTGCAGGCCGCCGTCACGGGAGTGAAACCGGACGAAACCATAGTGACCGATGGCTTTGACAAGCTACAAGACAAGACAAAAGTAGTGGTGAAGCAACCGCGTGCTGCGCAGGATAACGGCGCGCCCGACAACGCTCCGGCGGGCGGACACAAGGGGCACAAGCAGTGAGCCCTTCGCGCCCGTTTATTCTCCGACCGGTCGCGACATCACTCTTGATGGCCGCGATTTTGCTCGTCGGCATCGTCTCTTATAAGCAGCTCCCTGTCTCCGCGTTACCTGAGGTGGATTACCCCACCATGCAGATCGTGACGTTCTACCCAGGCGCTAGCCCCGATGTAACGGCATCCGCCATTACCGCGCCGCTTGAACGCCAGCTCGGCGAAGTGCCGGGTTTGAATCAAATGCGTTCTACCAGTTCCGAGGGCGCATCCGTGATCACGCTTCAATTCGCACTCAGTTTGAATATCGATGTCGCTGAACAGGAAGTGCAAGCCGCCATCAATGCCGCACAGACGTTCTTGCCAAGCGATCTCCCGTTACCTCCTATCTACAGCAAGACCAACCCGG
>PMQB01000672.1 GCA_003169195.1 Bryobacterales bacterium | reverse complement strand
TTCTGGGTAGAGCGAGATCATCTGGAACGCAAGATTGAAGTGCCGGGGATGACCCGGGCGGTGCGCGTGAATTCGAGTGGGACGGAGATTGCGGTGGCGGTGGGCCCGGGCAACATAAAGCCTGGTTTGAATCTGATGGCGCTCGGTTCCGACTCACGGTTTGATTTGCGAGCGAGCTACTGGTTGATCAATGGGATTGCGGGTATCTCTCCGCAAGACGGCAGTGTGGGCGCGGCGGTTTGGACTGACTTTGTGGTGAACGGAGATCTGGCGAAGGAGATTGATCCGCGTGAGACACCGGAGGGTTGGCCCGATGGTTTTTTGTCACTCGATGCTGTTAGCCAAGACGGCGCCAAGGGCGGGGCTGGGTGGGAGGATGACGTTCGTACATGGAGCGGCGCCGAGGCACATGCGAACAAACGAGGGAATGTGATCCGGCTGAATGGGGCACTGCTGCATTGGGCGTTCGAGATGACAAAGGATATGGTGCTTCCCGAGGACGACGCGATGAAGGCGCTGCGGCTGCGATACGCAGATGTGGCGGGGCCGAAGGTGCAGATAGGCGCGAACCTAGCGACGGAAATTTTCTGGCATGGCGCGAAGATGGATGCGTGGGCGCATCGCTGGGTGACTTTTGAGACAGACGGTGTGGCGCATTTGGGCACCACAGCGATGAATGATTCGGGAGCGCTGCTGGCTTTGCAGGCACTGACGAAGCAGGGGAAGGCGAACTGGGACAGAGTGTTACTGCTGCGCACCGCGAGTAACTTCGACATGCCGCCGCCGGATGTGAGTGCGGCGCAGAGTTTGGCGAGCGAGAAGCATGGCGCGTATACGGCGTATCTGCCAGCGTTAGAGGCTGCCTATGCGGTAGGACATCGCGTAGTGGTTGAGTGGCTAAAACCGAAGTAAATTCTATTTCTTGCTGATGCCAAACTCTAAAAGGATCTTTTGGAGCGGCTCGATGGGAAGGGCATCGGCTGTGCCGAATTTCGACTGAACGGTTGTGGCTTGCAAGAGCGAGTTATAGACAGCCTCCTCCACTGATTCCAGAGCCATCTCGAAATAGGGGGAGGTTTGATCAGTCGTGAGTGGCGTGGCGGGTCGAGCGGTGGAAAATGCGATGGCGTAATCACCCGAGCCGTTGCTATAGGACGAGCCAGTGCGAGCGAGGCCGAAGACAGCGCGGGCGGCCAACCGCTTTAGATCTTTTGGAGTGAGTGGCGCATCTGTAGCCAGGACAATCATGCAGGAGCCGTCGAGCGATTTGAAGGCATATCTGCCGAGGCGTTGACCGACAGGCGCGCCGCCCATAGTTAAGACGCCGCCAAAATTAGTTTGAACAAGCACACCTACGGTAAACCCGCCGTAGCGGCTGGGCGCTTGGCGAGAAGATGTGCCGATGCCTCCTTTCCAGCCGAAGCAGATGGTTCCGGTGCCAGCGCCGACAGTTCCTTCGGCAACTGGCCCGGTATTAGCGTTGTGAATGGCGGCGAGAACATCTTGCCGGGTAATATGCATGCCGCGAATATCGTTTAGGCCGGAATCGTTGGTTTCACCGACCACGGCGTTGACGGAGACTACTTTTTCATTGCCAGGTAAAGCGAGCGTATAGGAGACGACAGCTTCCATTGCGGTGCCAACGTTTAGTGTGTTGGTGAGCACAATGGGTGTTTCGATGGTGCCCAGTTCTTCAACCTGTGTGGACCCTGCCAACTTGCCGAAGGCGTTGCCGACAAAGACTGCGCCCGGCACCTTGTCTTGAAAGAGATTGCCGTGTGTGGGCAAGATAGCGGTGACGCCGGTGCGGATGCTGTCGCCCTCAATGCGCGTGAGGTGGCCGACGCTTACGCCGGCGACATCGGTGATGGCGTTGGCGGGACCGGTGGGGAAGACGCCCGGAGTGATGCCTAAGTCGCGGGTACGAGGCTTTAGTTGCGGCGCAGGCAAGAGGGACGAGGACAAGAGTGGGGTGGCCAAGGCTTGGACGGCGTGTCGGCGAGTCATCTATTCGATCATCGCGCAGCGCCGAACACGGTCTTGCGGTATGCGGGTGCTTTGTGTTGTGTGTCACACATTTTATTTCTCAATTCAAATTTGAGAACTTTCTTCAGTAACACTCACGACTTTCTCGGAAGAAGAGAGAAGGAAAGTATGACCGAGACAGAGCTTGAGGCAAGGACCTTGAGTACGCGGTCGAATGCTAATGAATTGAGTTCCGCTCACGAGCGCTGTGCTCAAGAAGCGGTGCACCTGATTGGGCAAATCCAACCTCACGGCGTACTGTTAGCCGTATCAGAACCTGATCTGATTGTTCGGCAGGTCAGCGAGAACATTCTGCAAGTGCTCAGCTTGCATCCGGAAGCGGTGCTGGGTAAGTCTCTTGGTGCGGTGTTCGGAGTCAGCCAGTTTTCAGTGTTTCGTTCCCGGATTGCAAAGGAGCAGCCCTTCACTGCCACCTTAATGATGCTGCCGTCGCGTCATGCAGAGGTAGCGGTACATTGCATAACTCACCGCCGGGACGGCACGCTGGTTGTGGAGTTAGAGCTTCTCAAGGGGGCACATACAATTGAGCCACTCAATGTGGACGCACATCTCCGAATTCCGCTATGCTCTATCGAAGTTGCGGCCGATGTTCCGCAGCTAGCGGAGCGTGTGGCCGCTCAAGTGAAATGCCTGAGCGGTTTCGAACGAGTCATGGTGTACCGCTTTGACGAAGAGTGGAACGGTGAAGTTGTGGCGGAAGAAAAAGATGGTTCGTCGCCGGTTTCTTACCTCGGTCAACATTTTCCCGCGAGCGACATTCCATTGCAGGTGCGGCAGCTATTTCTTATCAATCCAATCCGAACGATTGCGGACGTTGATGCCATACCCGTGGGTCTTGTACCGGCAATAGATCCGGTGCGAGGTGGGCCGCTCGACCTAACGTGTTCGATTTTGCGGAGGCCGTCCAGCGTACATCTGGAATATCTAAGAAACATGGGTGTGAAGTCGTCTATGACGATTTCGATTGTGGTAAAGCAGCGGCTGTGGGGCATGATTGCGTGTCACAGCACGGAGCCGCGCCGGGTGGACCATTCCACGCGCTCGGTTTGTCAATTGATTGGACAATCGCTCGCATCGCAGATCACTTTTCGGGAAGACAACGCGGCGCTGCAGTCCAGGCTGACCTATCGTAAGGTACTGGAAGGATACATGAGCAGCGCGGATGCCGCAGAGAATCCTGTTGCGCGAGACGATGATCGATGGCTGGAGATTCTGTCTCTGTTTGAAGCGAGCGGCATGATCTCGCGAGTGGACGGTGCTGTTTCATACCTAGGTGTGACAGTGGAGGAGGAGTTGCTGCGGCCGGTGATTGAACGGTTGCGCAGAGAGGCCGTGCAGGGCATTGGGTATTCCCACAGGCTGAATGCGTTAGACGCCGCGGCTGTGCAATTTCAGGGAAAAGCCAGCGGCGCTCTCTTTGTGGAGTTGACAGAAGGCGGCGATTATCTGCTTTTGTTGAGGCAGGAATTGGTGCAGACCATCACGTGGGCTGGGAAGCCGCACGAGTCGGTGAGTTCCGATGCAGCGGGGCGCTTGCATCCGCGCGAGTCATTTGCGGCCTGGCGGGAAACGGTTCGCGGCCGGAGCCGGACCTGGAGCGAATTGGAGTTGGAGTATGCGTCGCTTTTACGCGAACAACTGCGGCGCCGGCGATCGGAGCAGAAGTTACAAATTGCCAAGCAGGCAGCGGAGGTGGCGAATAGAGCGAAGAGTGATTTTCTGGCACGAATGAGTCATGAGATACGAACTCCCATGAATCTCATAGTCGGCATGAATAATCTGTTGCTGGAAAGTGAACTGAGTGAAAGGCAACGCGAGCATGTGGAGATTGCGCACCGCAACCTTCGTAGACTCTTGCACCTCATCAACGGAATCTTAGATCTATCGAAAGTGGAAGCCGGTGAACTAGGGATTCAGTCTCGGCCGTTTGATCTTATGGAGTTGTTGAAAGAATGTTCAGCAACAGTGTCTGGCGCGATGGAGAAGAAGGGCCTTGACTTCAAGATATTTGTAAACGCGAATAGCTGGCACTTCTGGAATGGTGATGAAGAGCGGCTACAACAGGTGCTGCTGAATCTGATTGGCAATGCCCTTAAGTTTACGAACGAGGGGAGAATTGAAATCAAGGTATCGGAAGCATGCGATGGAAAGGGAAACAAGGGGCTAAGTTTTGAAGTGGACGATACGGGCTGCGGGGTGCCGCCAGACAAGGTTCATCTGCTGTTCGAAGAATTCCGTCAATGTGACGAGGAAAAGCGCACGCGTCATGAGGGTACGGGGTTAGGCTTGGCGATTACGAAGACGCTGGTGGAGCGCATGTCAGGGAAGATTTGGCTGGCGCAGAAGGTGGGGCCGGGGGCGCGGTTCGTATTTACGGTGTTTCCGGCAGTGGCCACTCAGGAAGATGTGGCTGGTGAAGTGGGCGCGCGAGCTGGGAAGGACTAATGATCTTACTCGCGCTATTTGGACGGCTTGTTAAATCCGGCTACCACCTGTGCGTGGTTTAAGGCAGAGACAAGGGCTACGCCTCCGATGATGTTGCCTAATAGAGTGGGGAGCATGTAACCAGTAAGGTACGTCCACCAGGAGGTAGCTCCGACCATTACCAGGAAGAGAACTTCCACTGAGCCAGCGATGATGTGAGTTAGGCCGGCTAAACTCACAACGTACGTGAGGATGACGATGATGGGGATGCGGCTGGCGTCGGAGGCGGCGTTCATCCAAACCATCATGGCGATCAACCAGCCAGCGAATATTCCCTTCCAGATAGCACTTGCTACGGTTACAGCGGCTGCAGTTTTAGCCAGCTCAAGTAGGGCGTGCTGAACGTCATTCTTAACAAACGTGGTGTCTGCCGCGACCCAGGCAAAGATGTGTGCGCCCACTAGATTGGCGGCCAAGACGATTGCCCAGAGGCGCAGAACGGACAGGAATGTACTCCATTTGCGTTCCGCCAAAAGGGGGATTATGGCGGTAAGGGTGTTTTCGGTGAAGAGTTGCTGGCGGCCGATGACCACAATCAAGAAGCCGAGGGAGTACCCAAGGTTGGTGATGAGCGGCCTCCAGGGCGTGTCAGGTAAGTGGGCTTGTAGCAGGCCTTGTCCGATAAAAGAGAAGCCCATAGAAAGGCCTGCTGCTAAACCCGACCACGCCAAGGCTGAGACCGGCCGGTTTAATTCTTCATCTCCATCCAGGCGGATAGCTTCGTGGACAACCACCGCACGTACAGATGTACGGTCTTCCGCTTCCTCGCGCTGTCGATCGGTAAGCGGAGGCACGACACTCTCGGTCTCGTTAGTACCCACGTGCGGGAGCGCCATTGTGTGCGGGTTGGAAATCAGCCAAACGTGGTGGAATAGGTTCCTATGGGAAGGATTGCCTCGTCTGCTGGCTCGGTCAATACTATCCGCATGCCGGTGATGAACTCTAGAAGTTCCTGATTCAGACGGTCGGCGGCTGTTATGAAAAGACCATGGGGTTCGCCGTCGTACTCAGTGAGAGTGGCATTCGAGATTAGTTTTGCGGAACGGCGGCCGGAGGCGTCGATGGGAACAGTCGCATCGTTGGTGCCATGAATTACGCGGACGGGTATGTCAAGCTGGCGGAGATCGTCGCGGAAATCGGTGCCGGCCCATGCCTCTGCCGTTTGCAGAATGGAGCGTAGCGAACCGGTGTAAGCCATAGCGCGGCTCCATTCCAGAACCGACTCGGAAACAGTGTGATTGAGAGCGCTGCGCCCATAGAACTGTGGAGCAAACTGATGTAGAAAGCCTTGACGGTCTTTGAGGAGGTTGGCCTCAATTTCATCAAATACTTTTTCCTCAAGGCCTTCGGGATTGTCGGGCGTTTTAAGCAGGAAGGGAGTGACAGCAGAAATGAGGACGGCCTTGCTCACTCGCCCTTTGCCGTAGCTGCTGAGATAGCGCACTACCTCGCCGCCTCCCATAGAGAAGCCTACCAGCGTGGCTCCGGCGAGGTCGAGTTCACTCATCAGCGAGTTCAGATCAGAGGATAATGTGTCGTAATCATAGCCGGTCCAGGTTTGCTCAGAGCGGCCAAACCCGCGGCGATCATACGTGATCACCCGTAATCCGTTGAGCGCCAGGAAATTGGCTTGTTTCTCCCACATGTCACTGTTGAACGGCCAACCATGAATGAGCACGACGGGCGTGCCGCTGCCCCAGTCGTTGTAATAAATCTCTGTACCATCAGCTGATTCTAAGAACGGCATGAATAACTCCTTATGATGACTTAGCTTTTCTTCTTGCGAGGTATGTTGGCGCCGGCAGCGCGCGCTTCGCTGAGTGCGATGGCAACGGCTTGTTTGCGCGTCGTTACCTTTTGACCGCTACTTGACTTCAAGGACCCGTGCTTATATTCGTCCATCACCTTGGCGACTTTTGCCGGTCTCTTTGAGCTTGTTTTCTTTGTTGCCATAGTTGCGCTATAGAGTAGATGGACGCGGGTCCGAAGTGTTTCCTGGTGGCGGTGAGATCGGGTGCTCGTTTTGCAACTAATGATTGAGGGAGCGTATCTATGAAGAGTGGCGGCCACCGTTTGGAAGGGTTATCTTAGCTTTGGACTCGTATCATTTCCAGTGCGCCTGTTCGCAGCTGCACGGCCCAAAACGATTCATTTTCATCTTCTGCACAAGAAAGATCTTTCCCGGGTGAAGGAGGTTTGGTATTGCGCGAAGGAGGAGAAGCGAATCGAGCGCTCGGAAATGGTGAAGGGATACGAGATAGATAAAGGCCGATCTGTAGTGGTGAATGACGTGGAATTGAAGCAAATTGAGCCGGTAACCGCGTCGACTATGGATGTTGTGCAGTTTGTAAGGGAGAACGAGGTTGATCCGCTCTACTTTGAGCGGTCTTATTACGTAGGAGCAGAGGGAAAACTGACAAAGCCGTATGCTTTGTTTGTGCATGCTTTGCGCGATTCCAAATTTCACGCCGTTGCGAAGTTGTCGATGCACGGGCGCGAGCATGTGGTTTTGATCCGGCCCATGGACGATGGATTGCTGCTGCACACGCTGTTTTATCAGGACGAATTGCAGAAGGGTAATAAGCGTGGCGAGTCGACCAAAGTTGACCGGAAAGAACTGGATCTGGCCAAGAATCTGATCAAACAATTGGCTGCGCCGTTCCAGCCGGAGTCGTTTCATGATGAATACCGGGCGAACGTGGAACGGTTGATTCAGCAAAAGCAGAACCACGAGACGATTACGACGGTGGAGCGGCCGCGCAAGGCAGAAGTGATTGACCTAATGGAAGCGCTGAAACGAAGTTTGGGTGCCGCCAAGAGTTCACAGGCAAAGACGAAGACGAGCAAGCGTAGAAAAGTAGCTTAAGCCCGGATATTTTCGTATGAAACTGCTTGGAGCGACAGGAATCAACCCAAGCGAAAGGAGACATCTAGTGGAAGACATGAAGCCGCGGTTGATCATATTGGGCGCGGCAATCCTGCTGGCGCTGGCGTGGGGAGTTGCAGCGAGCAGCCTGAACACAAGGCTGACGAATAAAGGCGCTCCGCATCCGAGTCGAAGCGAGCAGACACTTCCCGGATGAATGAGAGGAAAGTAAATATGGCATCTGCCGCGCAGCAGCAATTTGAGCAACCGGAGAAGCAGTTATCGCGCGAGGAACGAATCCGACGGCGCGCTTATGAACTGTTCTTGCATAGAGGAGGTGAGCATGGTCTTGAAGAACAGGATTGGCTCCAGGCGGAATCGGAGGAAGAACCTCCCATTGACCAGGAGCCAGGTGTGAACGGAAAAGCGTTTTAGTCGGGAACGCCAGCCCATGAAGAAGGCGGATCACTGGAGGGAAACGAATCGGCCGACATTTGGTCGATCAAGCGGTTTCTCTCCCGCGAATCCGCCTTTTGTCTGGCTGTTACGGTGAGAGTTCTGGCCAGCCACACTACGAACGAAATGGCAATGGCCCGATAGATCAGTTTCATAAATGAGTGCCAATCTAGAGAGCGACTGTTTCATTCTCACCCAAGGGGGGCGCGTGGCCGGTCACGTAGCTTTTGGCAAGGGCCAGAGCCATGCCGAGGCCCGATGGTCCATCCCAATATTCGGCTTCGTGGCAGCGCACGACAAACAGAGCCAGATCGGGATCGTCTACGCCTTGCGGAAACCATGTCTTTAAGATGGGCTTCCACAACTCGCGCATTTTGTTGCGGTCTTCGATAAATGAGGCATCGCCGGTAAGTGAGACAAAGTTGTTCGCTTTTAGGTCGCTGAAGCTCACGCTGACATGCGAATCGGCCTCTAGCTCGTCGAACTTGCGAGAGGAACGGCTCGTGAAAAACCACAGATCTCCATCGAAATCGGCAGCCTGGACACCCATAGGGCGACTGCGAAGTGTTCCGTTCCCATCTTTTGTGGTGAGCATGCAGGCGTGCATTCCACTGACGAGGTCGTGTACCTTTTGTATTTTTTGTGCTTCCGTCATTTCAATATCTCCCGAGTTGTAGACAATCGCATTCGCGACAACGTTTCTCATTGAAGACAATTCAAGGCGTTGGTGGATCTGCGAGGGAAACGGTGGAAGGGACATTGACATCAACCCGCTAGGAGTACTCTGTGCAAAGCTTGAAAGATTTGTTGATTGAAGAAATGCAGGATTTGTTGCATGCGGAAACCCAGCTTGTGGCGGCACTGCCGAAGATGGCAAAGGCCGCGCATGACCCTAAACTCAAGACGGCTTTCCAAAATCACTTGGAGGAAACCAAGGTGCATGTGGAACGCCTGAAGCAAGGCTTCGAACTGCTGGGGGCAAAGGCGAAGGCAAAGCCATGTAAGGCGATGCTGGGCTTAGTGGAAGAAGGCAAGGAGACGATTGAAGAGGGCAAGGAGAAGGATGAATCAGCGGCTGACCTCGCTTTGATTGTGGCTGCGCAGAAGGTGGAGCATTACGAAATGTCCGGCTATGGCTCGCTGCATAGCTTTGCAGAACAGCTTGGTGAGAAGAAAGTTGCCAAGCTGCTGGCACAGACTCTTAGTGAGGAGGAAAAGGCTGACAGCTTGCTCGGCAAGATATCACCTCCCCTTATGAAGAGAGCGATGTCGGGAGATATGGCAATGGCGGCCGCTGAATAAGCCCGAGTGTGGTGCTTAGAAAAAAGGCCCCTTGCGTTTAGGCGCTCGGGGCCTTTTTGGTTACCAGCGGAAGCCGAACGAAACGGGTACGTAGTCAGTATGCTGATTGTTGCCCATGAAGATTCTGTGGTATCGGGCTTCGGCGTAGAACTTGCCGCCCCACTTGGAACCGAACGCGATGCCGGCGCCGCCGTTCACGCCGGGTTTCACTACGGTGTATGAGGAGAGCACCTCTGTGGTGGGTATGCCGTACTGATAAAAGCCGAAGAACGGATCGTACCCGGTTCCTACAGCAGTGCCGGGCTGGGTGAATTCCTGAGTTCTTCGATAGACGCCGCCGCCACCAATGAGGTAAACATCGAAGTGGCCGCGCGGAGTGAGATGAATAATGGGATCGAGAGTGGCGGAGAAGACGTGGATGTTCCCGCCCGGGTAGCCGAGGTTCGAGAGCGTGCCCGAACTGATTCCGAGCGAATTGTAATCGAGTTGAACGAGAGTGCCGAAATACTGCGAGAAGTTAATGCCGGCGCCGCCTCGCACGTTCCAGCCTTCGTCCAAGATGCTTCCAGTACGGCCGACTGGCTGCGTGAAACCGCCTCCAAAATCTACAATGAGCCGGTGATACTCCTGCGCCTGTAAGGGCACGAGCAGAGAGGCACCCAGACAAAAGAGAAGCAAAGCTTTCATATTCTAAATCCTTTACCAAAGAGAGTGTTTTAGGGATCAATGCGCGTTCGTGTCAAAGTCCCATTCACCAAAATTGACGCTAGGAGGGATGGTCTGTTTCTGGTGCAAAACCCACAGCGAAAAAGTGTCAGACTGCATACAAAAAAGGCCGCGTCCATTTAATATGGGGCGGCCCGTGATCGCACAGAGTCGTGCTAGCGCGATTTTAATTTCTTGATCGAAAGTGTTTACTCAGTGGTGACTGAAAAGGAACCAAATCACTACCAATACGCCAGGAACTCCTAAGAGCCATGCAACTAAATATTTCATCTATCCTTCCTCGCTGCTAGTAATCAGCACGTCAGAGGCCTTTCAGGAAAACAGAGGAGCTTTGTGTTGAGATTGAGAGAAGGTCTGTCAAAAAGTTAGAGGATGCCAAAAAGGCCAGTACGAAACCTTCCTGGTATAGGTTCTAGGGAAGTGGAGAGACTGCAACTGTTTCTGACTCAAACGCTTCTATGGTGTGTCGGGGGACTACACAATTTATGGCCGTCAAATATGTCGTCAAGGAAGGTGCGCCCTTTCCACTGGGTGCGGCATGGGATGGGAAGGGTACTAACTTCGCTCTCTTTTCGGCAAACGCCACGAAAGTGGAAGTGTGCATTTTCGAGGCAGACGGGAAGACGGAGGTCGATCGAGTGGCATTGCCGGAATACACGGATCAAATCTGGCATGGCTATCTTCCAGGCGTCGCGCCGGGAACAGTGTATGGACTCCGTGTGCATGGTCCTTACGATCCAAAGAATGGCCACAGGTTTAATCCCAATAAGCTGCTGCTGGATCCGTATGCGTGCGCCCATATCGGTCAGTTGAAATGGAACCCGGCCGTGTTTGGTTATCAGATAGAATCGGCCGATGATTTGACGTTTGACGAAAGGGACAGCGCACCGTTCGTGCCGAAGTGTACAGTGGTTGATCCGAACTTCGACTGGACCGGTTCGCGCGCGCGCGGCCTGGCTCGCTGGAACGATACGGTGATCTATGAGTTACACGTGCGCGGCTACACAAAGCTTCATCCCGATGTTCCGGAAAGGCTGAGAGGTACCTATGCGGGGCTAGGGACGAAGGCAGTGGTGGACTATATCAAGTCTCTAGGCGTGACCAGTGTCGAGCTATTGCCTATTCATACATTTGTTGACGACGATCATCTGCTTGAGAGAGGATTGAGCAACTATTGGGGCTATAACAGCATTGGGTTCTTTGCGCCAGATCCGCGATATGCTGCCGCCAAACAAGACAGTTTGCGTGAATTTAAGGAGATGGTGGCGCAACTGCATAACGGAGGCTTAGAGGTGATTCTGGATGTGGTTTATAACCACACAGCCGAAGGGAACGAGTTGGGGCCTACACTGTCCTTCAAGGGGATTGACAACGCGAGTTACTATCGTTTGCTTGGTGATGATCAGCGATATTATATTAACGACACTGGCACAGGCAACACATTGAATGTGAGCCATCCGCGGGTTTTGCAGATGGTGACTGACAGTTTGCGCTATTGGGTGCAATTGGCGAACGTGGATGGTTTCCGGTTTGATTTAGGAACGATTCTGGCGCGTGAACCGAATGGCTTCGACAACCGCAGCGGGTTTTTGAAAGCTTGCTGCCAAGATCCATTACTGAGTACTGTGAAGATGATTGCCGAGCCGTGGGATTGCGGCCCCGGCGGTTATCAAGTGGGCGGATTCCCTCCGGGTTGGGCGGAATGGAATGATAAGTTCCGCAACACAGTGCGCGATTTTTGGAGAGGAGAAGCGCCAGCTTCGGAGCTGACTCGCCGGATATGTGCATCTGGAGATCTTTTCAACATGCAGGGGCGGCGGCCGTGGGC
>PMQB01000082.1 GCA_003169195.1 Bryobacterales bacterium | reverse complement strand
TCCAACCAACTCAATTGTATCAGAAATACGCCAATCTCACCGCCGGTCAGCGGACCTGGGGCTGAGAAAAGATTCGTCGCTTCGAACTGGAAGGCAATTCAAAAAAACAGTTTGCTAGGACTTTTTGACTTGCTCTTGCCAAGCGGAATGATCCTTACCGGCTGCCAGTTGCACCAAAAGAATGAGGCCCGTTGGATTGGACTTCCAGCAACGCGTTATGCCAAACAGGATGGAACGCTAAGCGATTACATCAAGGTCGTCGATTTCAATTCGCCGCAATCTCGAGCACGATTCCAAGAATTTGCGAAGGCGGCCGTCGATGAATTGATCGCACAAGGCGGTGGTGCTCCTCAATGATGCAAGAGCCACCGCTCCAAAGCGCACAGGCATACGCACGCGCAGGCATCTGCGTCATACCCATTCCAACGCGGCAGAAGAAACCAGCGTTGGCCGGGTGGCCTAATCTGCGTTTGAGCGAGGCCGATTTGTCCAAGCACTTCAACGGGGCGCCGCAGAATATGGGCGCGCTGTTGGGTGTAGATTGTCTAACGGATCTCGATCTCGACAGCCCAGAAGCCATCACCGTTGGGACGGTGTACGCCCCAGAGACGGGCTTTGTATTTGGCCGCAAATCTCGCCCATACTCCCACTTTTTCTATAGAACTGATCCGGCCATGCGGTCGCAGCAGTTTCGGGATCCGCTTTTGAAAAGCGACGAAGAGAAGGGCATGCTTCTTGAGCTTCGCTCACAAAAGCAAGACGGTGGCATAGGTCTTCAAACCGTGTTGCCGCCGTCAATTCATCCTGACGGTGAGTTTTACGAATTCGTGCCTGGCGCAACAAAGTTGATCCAAACTTTAGATCAAGCCGAACTCGAAGACTCCGCCCGCAAAATCGCAGCAGCCGCGCTCATCGCCCGGTATTTTGCTCGTGAGGGATCTCGGCATGATGGCTTTCTGTCTCTTGCCGGCATCTTCGCCCGGGCCGGATGGATAGAGCAAGAGGCCTTCACTTTCTGCTTTTCGATCTACCGCGTCTTGTGGGGCCAGGCCGCCGATCGCGCTGCTTGCAAGTCGGAGGTTAAGACAACTTTTGAAAAACACAAAACGGATACACCAACATCGGGCATACCGAAACTGAAAGAGTTGATCAACCCGGTTGTGGTCAACCAGGCATTGGAATGGCTCGGCATATCGGGTGCTTCGGCGGCGCCCAGTTCCACCAGTAAGCCAGCAGATGCGCCCTTGAACCTGCTGCAATTCCAATTCAACGATCTTGGCAATGCCGAACGTATCCGGGCCCTGCATGGCGAGAACATGCGGTATTGCGTCGCGGAAGGCAGTTGGTACCTATTTGACGGAACGCGCTTTCGTGCCGATGCTCTTCTCGCTACCCAAAAGCTGGCAAAGTTGACGATGCTGGAATTCCAGCGCCAGGCGATTCAAGCGAACAACGAAGACGCCCTCAAATTCAGCCGGCTATGCATGGAGAACAAGCGCATCGTATCCGCGCTGGAGAGCCTCAAGTGTGAGTTATCGGTCGAAGTTTCCATCTTTGACCAGCAGCCGCATTTATTGAATTTTCTAAATTGCACCGTCGACCTGAAAACAGGTACCGCGTATCCACACCGCCGCGAAGATTTCCTCAGCAAGATCATCCATCACACTTACGAGCCCACAGCGCAGTGCACTACTTTCCTGCGGTTCATACGCCAGTGCATGGGAGCGCCGCTTGATGCAAGCGAAGACGCCCTGTTGCCGGCAGACGAAAAAGTTTTGTATTTACAGCAAGTCTTCGGCTATTGCCTGACCGCCGAAACTAGAGAGAAGGCAATCTTCGTTGCCTGGGGCGAGCTGGGCGACAACGGCAAGACAACTTTACTTTCGCTGATGCGCGATTTGTGCCGCGAGTATAGTTGCACCGTCAGTCTGGATCTGCTGACTTCACGGGAAGAGAACACGAACACCCTCGCCGCTCGGGCGGATCTGATGGGCAAGAGGTTTGCCATCACCAGCGAGACCGAGGAAGGGCAGCGGTTGACGGCCGCCAAACTCAAACGAATCTGCCAAGGATCGGGCGGGCAGATTGAAGCCTGCCGGAAATATGCGAACCGCATTGTGTTTTCCGAAAGTCACAAGCTGCTACTCGATGCGAACTTCAAACCGGAAGTGTCCGCTAACGATAACGCGATTTGGAATAGGCTGCACCTAGTCGAGTTCCCGCTTTCCGTTCCAAAAGAGAAGCAAGACCGCGAACTGCGAAGCAAGCTGATCGAACATGAAGCGGCAGGCATCCTCGCTTGGGCCGTCGCCGGCGCTCGGCAATACTACGCCGCTGGACTTCAGAAACCCGCTTGCGTTACCGAAGCCACCCAGAAATGGCGAGAGGAAATGGACCGGCTGAAGGAGTTCCTTGAAGAGAACGTTCAGACGTTGAGCCCGCCGAATTTCGAGCAATACATCCGCAACAAAATCCTCTTTGCTCGCTATCGCGAGTGGTGCAACGAGCGCCACTACAAAGCGCTTAACCAGATGGCGTTCACTACACAAATGCTCAAGCTGAAATACGAAAAAAAAGAGGCCGGGGAGGGGTCGAGATGGCTAAATCTCAGATTTGTCTGAATATTCCACAGTTTACGACGGTTAACCTGCCACACCCACCATACCCCTTGGAGCCAACCCACCACGGCTTAACTCTTGTGGATTCTGTCACTTCCAAAAATGGCGTGGCAGGTATGGCAGGTAAAAGCATAAAAAAACCCTTCTCGCGCATAGAGGGAAATTCTGGAAACACTCGCCACACCCGCCATACCCACCACGGTTCTATCCTCCTTTCATCGAGCGGCGGGAGGGGGAACGCATGAAGAAACACTTCCGCCAACTCGGCCATAGCTACGACTGCACCAAACCGATTGCGTGGCCTTCAATCGTGCTTGCCGATCCCGCGAAGTATGGCGCTTTGATGGTTGCGATCGCTGCTCGGAAATTGCACGCCACAAACAAATTTCACCCAGAGCGGCTTTGCCCTGTGTGTCGGCAGAGATCGGAGGTCGCAGCATGAAGCGATTTTTTCAGCCTCGATTTGACGAAAAGCTCTTCTACCACCCAGTTACGGCGCCCACATGCCCCGAGTGCCGGCAGCCAGTCCACCCGCACAAATTTACGAAAGAGGAGAGAGTTCAGGCTTTGCGAAACAGTACTCAAGATATCAGCGGTTTTTGCATTCTGCGCATGGCAGACACTGTTGAGCACTGGTTGCCGACTGAAAGGGTCATCGCGTTGTTGGGGAAGGTTCAGCGCGCGCCAGGTGTGCAAGCCGGACGTTTCCCGCAGTGGATCTTCAACAAGTACCCGGCATTGGCTTGGTTTCGGGATGCCACGTTCGTCGAAACAACAGACGGTGCGCAGTACCACCAGGAACTTTTGGATTTGATTCACCTTCAGAAAGAAGAGAAAGCATCATGAGCAAAGTACACGGAACAACAACTTTGACGTTCAGCGACGGCTCTGAACGCCACCTCTCCAACCAACGCATCTACGAGGTGGCCGCCGATCCAACCAGCGACGCCGCAGCGCCAATTGTGCAGTTGTTTCGGGAGTGCGTCTCAGCCCGATCAACCAATGGGCATTTGCACGAGCTGATCCTCTGCTACATCAACGGCCCCGCCAAGACGAAGGAGGAGACGGTCAACTGATGCCAGCGCTACCGCACAAACTCGAAGTGCTACCGACCAATCAGTCAGTTCTTTTGATTGGGAAGGAAGGAAATTTGCAGCGAAACTGGCCGCGCTGGCCGCTGGAGCAGATTCTGTACAGTTGCAACGCGCCTGATCCTATCCATTGTGTACGGCTGGTGCAACAAACGTGCAACAGTGTTGCAAATTGTGAAACACATCTTCACGCGATAGTGACAGCAACGGAAGGCTGGTCACGATGAGAGGGTGTTGTCAAAAACGTCTCGCAAAGTCGGTTCGCAAACTACTGATTGCAAACGGGCGAAATAACCTGTTTTACTGTGCTCATAAACGGTCGTTTAAGAGTACAATAGAAAGTATGAAGATTGCTTTGTACGCCCGTGTCTCCAAAGACGATGGAAAGCAGGACGTTGAGAACCAACTCCATGAGCTTCGCCAGTTTGCCGTTCGCAACAAATGGGAAATCGCCGGCGAATACATCGACCGCGCCAGCGGCAAGACATCCACAGAGCGGCCGCAGTTCAAGCGGATGTTTGAAGACGCCAGCAAGCGCAAGTTCGATCTGGTGTTGTTCTGGGCGTTGGACAGGCTATCCCGTGAGGGCGTCCTCGAAACCCTTCAACACTTCAAGCAGCTTGACCAGTGGGGTATCGGGTGGCGTTCTTATACCGAGACCTTCTTCGATAGTTGCGGACCATTCAAAGACGCCGTCATCAGCATCATGGCGTCTCTGGCGAAGATCGAGCGCGAGAAGATCAGCGAACGAACCAAAGCCGGCCTTCGCCGTGCCAGGCGGGAAGGGAAGATCCTTGGTCGCCCACGGGTTTCCGTCGACGTTCGAAAGGTTCGGACGCTGCAGGCGGGCGGTCTTGGTCTCCGCGGTATCGCCGAACAGACAGGTTGGTCATTGTCCAGCATCATGCGCACACTTCGAAAGGACACCGCTTAGAGTGAGCTGCGGAATTTGTACGAAGCCCCCCGAGGTTCTTGAGTCCATCAACGTGGACATGCTGAGCGGTTTATCGCTGCGCACGATTGGAAAAAAGCATGAGGTTTCATACTCCATGCTGAGCCGCCACCGGCCGCACATCCCGAAAAGCCAGGAAGAGGCCGCAATTGTCGTTCCTCCGTCAACCGGTTCGCTCACCGACCAATTGAAGGCCCTGATCGAGGACACCAGGCGCGTGGCGCGCCTGGCTGAGCAGTCCGGCCATTTGCAAAGCGCTGTTGGCGCGTTGAAAACCATAAACGGGCATTTAGAGCTTCTTGCCAAACTCACCGGCGAACTGCAGCAGCCGGGCGGTGTCTCCGTCAACGTCGTTAACATTCGGGCGGCGTGGGAGAACACCAGCATCGACGTTCTTCGGTGGGCACTCGGCCGCCATATCAATCAAATGAGTAAATTTGATCCGCAAGCGCTTGATGAATTGAGACTCTTATCAGCCGGGCCGTGCCCCGAATGCCACCGCGTAAACGGTTGCCAACACGATCACCTATGACCACAACACCAAATTTTGGCGCTTTACTATTCGAAACGCGAGCCCGCGAACTCGCTGGGAACTTCCGTGAATTCGCTGAGGCGGCCTGGCACGTTTTGGAACCGACAACTACGCTCGTTCCAAGCCGCAATCTCGAGATAATTGGCGAATACTTGAGCGCCGTGACTGCCGGCCAAATCAGGAAATTGATAATAAACTGCCCGCCACGCACGGGCAAGAGCACCTGGGCCACCATCATGTGGCCGTGTTGGGCGTGGGCCTGTGATGATGCGACCAGTAGATGGATGATGGCGAGTTACAGCGCCTCACTCAGTACAAAGCATTCGCTGGACCGTCGAACTCTGCTTACTTCGGATTGGTTTCGAAAGCTATGGCCGAAAGTTGAGTTGGCTGCTGATCAGAATGAAAAAGCACAATTCGCCTCGACCAACAGAGGGCACCAAATAAGCACTAGCGTGAACGCCACTGCGACTGGAAAGGGGGCCGGGGTGATCCTACTGGACGATCCGCACTCGGCCAGTCAGGCGTTATCCGATGCAGACAGAAAAACTGCAATTACCTGGTTTCGTCAGACACTCAGCACAAGATTGGATGACCCGCGAACGGGCTCTATGGTCCTCGTGAGTCAGCGGCTGAATTCGGGAGACCTCAGCGGCGAACTTTTGCATGATGGCGGCTGGGAACATCTCTCCCTGCCTGCAGTTTGCGAGAAGCGAACTATCATCACTCTTCCTATAAGCGGGCGTGAGATTATCCGCGAAGTTGGTGACCTGCTCGAACCGCAACGTCTCAGCCAGCGTACATTGGACAACTTCAAGCTGCAAATGGGCAGCCTGGCATTCGCCGGTCAGTATCAACAACAACCCGTTCCACTTGACGGCGGCATTTTTAAGCGGGCGTGGTGGAAGAGGTTTAGCATTTTGCCGTCGACGGCAACATTCATCGTCCAGAGCTGGGATCTCGGATTTCGTAAGACCGAAGACTCAGATTTTATAGTTGGGCAAACGTGGGCGTTTGATGGACAGTTAGCTTACCTTGTTGATCAAGTTCGCGGGAGGTTGTCGTACACCGAAACGAAGGCCGCAATACGAGCCATGTCCCTCAAGTGGAAGAACACTTCGGCTGTATTAGTCGAGGCGAAGGCCAACGGTGACGCGGTTTTAGATGAGCTAAAACGGGAAATTCCTGGCATTATCGGCATTGAGCCCGAAGGTGGTAAGCAAGCGCGAGCCCATGCCATGAGTCCGCAAGTCGAAGCCGGTCAGGTTTTCCTGCCTGAATTTGCGTCATGGGTCGAAGACTTTTTGCTCGAACTGTCTTTGTTTCCAGCAGGCTCAAATGATGATTGCGTAGATGCTGCATCGCAATGCTTACTCTGGCGCCGCACCCATGGCTACGGCGGCGTGTATTCGAAAGCACTGGTCGTGTCGAATGACAACACCAACAGNNTATTGGAGGTGCTCGATAGAGGCTGCTACGAGCCCTACACCGTGAGCCGCTGTTTGGTTTTCAATGATGCATCAGGCAACCTCTCACTCAGTCACGACGAGCTCTTCGAAGAGCTAAAGACCTACACGCACAAGCAAAACATGGGGAACGGCCGGTGGGAGTTCAATAGCAATATTCTGCTGCCGGATTCCGCGGAGGCCGCCGAGTTGAAAAACGAGTGCATGCACCGTGGCTATTGGGTTCAGTCAATCGAGTTGGCGCCTGACGAGATCCTAGCCATGGTGGCGCGCGTCGGAATGCTGTTTGACAGACGGAAAGTCAGGGTTAGCAGTGACTGTGTTCAGTTTCTGCAACAGCATCGCGAGTTCAGATACGACACGCAAAAAAGTCGTAAGACCGGCGAAGAACAAATCGTTGAAGACGGTCATCATCCCGCGGTGGAAGCCTTCCGGCTCTTCGCGTCGAAGTTAAATCACTGGACCTTGAGATGACCGAGAAGGAAGAAAGAGACACATATTTATGACAACACCCACCATTCGCCCAGATTTGGAAAACCGCATTTACATGCTTGACCTTCGCGCCAACCTGAACGAAATCGAGGCGCTCATAGCGGAATTGAGGACGGCAACGGGCGCTGTTTGGCTTGAGTTTCTCGATTCGACAGGCAGCGAGCCAATCGCGGCAACGCACCTACACGAGACGCTGTGGAGGCACTGGAAAGGACCAGTTCCCAACACAGGTGACATCGTCGTGGCTGATTTTGGCGTGCGGTTCCGTGTCGTTGACCGGGTGTTTTATTGCCTACCCGAGGTTCCCGAGGTCAAGGTGTCGTTGCACTGCGAGGAGATTCCTTGGAAGTAACAGAAGAGCAACTATTACAACGCCGGCGCGAACTCGCCTTGAAGGTCGCCGATCTGACAGCGCAGTTGGAAAGCCAGAGACAAACCGTTGCAAAGCTGGGCGTCGTTTTGGGAGCGCGCAAACAAAATCGCGCTGATAAAGAGCGGACAAAACTAAGCGATATTCGTGATCGGCTATTTCAATCGGAACGCGAACTCAGCGCGTTTGATGAGGCGCATCCGGGCCTTGAATTGATGGATTTATTTTCAACACAAGAAAGAGAGAACGAAGAATGCCAACAGCAGTAGTAACAACCAATGAACAGGATTTAGAGGTCCTGCAGCGCCGTGAAGCTCTGGCCCTGAAAGTGAAGCACGCCCGGGAACAGGAAGACAAGCAACGAGCCGCGGCGGACGAGTTTGGGCAGACGTTGCTCGACGCGCTAAAGAGCGGCCGGGACGTGGCCAAAACGGTCTCGGAATTAGCCGACCGTCTCCAGCAACTTACCCAACTGCGAGAACAGGCGGAGCGAGCACTCGCCAAGTTCGATAAAGCTAACGAGCCACCTTCGGTGATACAAGCTCGCGTCAAGCAGCGCCAAGCCGAGGCCGAAGAAGCCGAACGGGAGGAAGCGCGGCTGAAGATCTCCCGACCGTTGGCGGAAGAGCTAATGGAGGCGGTGCGTTGCTCATTGAAGGCCGATGCCACTTACATGAAGTTTGAGCAGATGTTTGCTGCGGGAAAAACACCATTTACCAACAACTACGACGTTCGGGAGTTGTGTCGTACAGCGTCGCGAAACATGCGGCAGAATGACCCAAAGCAGAAAATGCTTTTGGAAGGTGGCCCTGGTGCGGAATGGATGTTAGGCATCGCCAAGCGCGCGGCTCATTAAACACATCTGTGTGGCCCGGTTGATCTGTCGCTCCCTTCGGCGGCGGTTCGCCGGCGTGCCCCGGTAGAGCGGCCGAGCGTTCCTTTCTAAGACAAGGCTGAAGGGCGCTGCGTCTCTTTCGTCTTGGCCGCTCTTTTTTCGAGATTGATATCGACGGGTATAGGGTTACCCGTCGCGCTGGCTGCAAAGCAGTGTTTTCCTTTCCTTGTCACTTGCAGTTATAGCCAGCTTGGCGCGGCCCGGTGTTTCTCTACTTTCTACGGGCCGCGCGCTTAAAAGACTTTATGACAAACACAACGGCGACAATCAAAACACTTCTCTAACCGAGTCGCTATTCTTCGCATATAATGCCAGCACCATGTCCAGCCCGCTTGTCTTAGATATTTGTAACAAGTGCAGTTGCGTGTATCAACAAGGAGACAGCAAGCCTGGACCGAATTCACCACGGACCTGCTCCGCAGGCGCGGGCGGAATACACAGACCGGCACCACTCCCAAACTCGGGTCAACTGATGTCCAATTTTGACCTAACCGATCCGCGATATAAAGGTGGATGGAAAGTTTGTATCAAGTGCAAAGTACTTTTTCTGGTTGACCGTGAAAATAAACGCATAGGCGATCATCGCTATTGCTTTGCCGCTGCCAAAAAGTCGGGCCTTACAGAGGGCGAGTACCCTCATGTTTCCAGGAAGAACGGCATCAAGTATGCAGCTTGGAACGTAACAAGCCCAGATGTGACCCATGACGGACCTCAACTGCTAACTGGTTTTCTTTTTTGCACGGCTTGCGGTTGTTTATACTATGCAGTCAGCGATAACCAGAATTGTGCGGCTGAGCGCAACTCCAAGCACACCCCAGGCCTGCTGAAATACGCGTTGCACCTGTATAAGCCCCGTCATGCCGAAGAGAATGAACAAACAGCGCCGCGATGAGATCCGCGCGGAAGTGTGGGCAAAAGCAGAGCGCCCGAACTAGCCCACTGTTGATGACCGGGTCATGAAGCGGCTGAGTTGCGGACATGAAGAACTGGTTTCAGCCGGCCTAAATCCAGAGCACGCGGTTTGCTCCCAGTGCAGGGTGAAGAGTATGTTATCGAGTGCATGCACCTAGCTGTAGCGGCTTGAGATCATAAATCACATTTTGCTGGGCGACATGAGCATCGCTCGACTGAAATAATCAAAGCTTCGCTACGTTGGGGTTTTGCAACATTCCTTCAACGACTATTTGTCCAGCGGCAAAATTAGGAAGTGCATCTTTACACTTCTTCAAATCACCTTCTTTGTTGAGATACCATGCCGTGAAGACACCGTTCTCTTGGATGACTTTGCCATAAAGTTTGTGTGGTTGATTAACATCGATATATTCCTGGCACTTCGCAGATGTTTGCTTCCAGTGGGCTTGCATACTCTTTTTCGCTCTCCATTATCAAGGATACGAGCTTAAGCAGTTCCAGCATCTAAGAAGTCTGCCTACAAACGGCGCGCCAGGCGAAGGCAACTGCCAGGCCAGAGTCGCGCCTCAAAACCTTCCATATAGCGTGAGGGGGAAAACGGGGAGGAGTGGGTTTCTCCCCGTTCTCGTTTTTGTTGCGGGGTTCGCGCTGACGAAGCGCCCGAAACAAAGCACTCACTTCTGGGGAGCCGTGAGCAGGCCTGAATCCATCTACTCACTTTCTGGCGGTGCGGTCAAGCGCCGGCGGCGCTCGAGCCTTCGAAGGCGGTGCGCTTAACTGAACGTAACGGGCTCTGAGATCTGCTTCACGGAGATTGTGATCGTGCCATCAAAGTTGCTTGTTGGCGTGATCGATAATGCACCAGACGCCACGCCCGTGTTGACGATGTTGACGGCCGGATACAACAACGGAAAGAGTTGCAGCGGCTGATTATTGCCAGTGAATGTGCCAAGACTTGCACCACCCAACGAAACAGCGATGCTTCCACCCGTCGAGCCGCTGATCGCCACGCTGAATTGGTAGAAGTTGCCACTGGTCAGTGAAAGCGTATTCGTCAGCGCGTTTGTGTTGCCGGTTGAGTGCGTGAACGAATTGTAAGTCCCCGTCCAGCCCGTCGACGTCCACCCACTCCCACTTGTCAGTTCGCCACCGAGCGAGCCGCCAGATGCTTGGCCAAAGGCTGTGGATGTCCCAGACACACCATTCTCGCCAACAAAACCATAATTTACGGGCTGTTGCACGGCGCCAGAGGTGGCCGGCGCGATCCAAACATTCGCCGTGTTCATGGAAAAACAGTCTAACGGCTGACTCGCACCGATCGCCGCTCCCCAACTACCGTAGGACGCTGCTTCGAACAACGCGCTAGTGATGACGCCGCTGGTGACGGTAAACGAGTTCTGGAGTTGCACGGGCCAAGACGTCACTGTATTCCCCTGCGCCAAGCCAAACGCGAACGCTGAGGGAAGAGACGTTATCACGACGCTTGTGGCTGAACATGGAGCACACACGGACGGGAGCGTGACAGTGCCCGAGATCGGGCCCATACTTCCGCTGGACACGTAGGACATGCCGGCTACCGGCGTGATGGTCCAGTTGTAAGTGGCTGCACCGAGGACCACAGAAAAAAGGAGGAACGCAAAAACATGTCGCATATACCTCTATTATCTGACATTTCTGTTATTTCAGGCACAATAATGTTCCTGCTTTTCGTCTCAATATGACGAACACAACACCAAGGCCGAGCAGGGCCGAAGAGTTGGGCTCTGGCGCTGGTATGAGATCGATGTCGACGCCGCCACCGGCAAAGGTGACGCCCGACAGATCCACGGCCAGAACACCGTTGTTCAGCGTGACGTCCTGCGGTGTAAACCCGTTGACTGCGGCGTACGACACGGTGAATTGCCACAGCGGCAGATTACCGGCGAAACTAATTCCGCTGAAGTCCAGATAGGATGTGCCATACGTTGCGCCTGCCCCGCCATCGATCGACAGCCCAAACGTGTGGACCACTATGACAAGCGAGTCACTCGATCCATCGCAGATCACCGATGTGCCCGGGCAGCGTACGCTGCCCCCGACTGCGATGCTGTCGCTCCCCTCAGCGCCGGTGACTGTCAGGCTGCCCACCAGATCCGCGCGAAGGCTTGCTGCCAACACGAAAAATGTTGCAAATTGTGTAAGCCGTTTCATGCTCTACTCTCCTTTTTGCTCTTCTGAAAACAAACACGGCCGCCAGTTAGGACGCCGCGCCCAGTGGCTTCGCCTGGTCAACGGGCTTCGCAGGTCCACTCTCAGCCGGCCAGACCAGGCGAATCTCGCGGTGGCACCACGGGCACTCGGTCTCAGTCGTTTCGCTGGTGATCTCCCGGCCGCAAAGGCAGACAAAGCAGTAGATCGAGCGCGGCCTATTGCTGGCTTGCATGAGAGAGCCCTGCCTCGTCGTTTTGCAACTCACACCACTCGACAGCCACGCTAACGGCCAACTCGATGGGCATGTTCTTCTCATGCGCTTCGTCCTCAATCGACGCCGCTACGTTGCGGATGCGATCAGCGCCGCCCAGCTCCGGGTGGAGATGACTTCGGAGCACGTCCGCCAGCCAGGCGCGGGCCGTCTCGCGAATATTGATCGTTTCAGTTGGCACGCTGGTTTGGCTCATAGACTGCTCTTTCCTTTTAGAATCGCGCAAAAACACGATCTGGGCAAAATGCTTTTACTGCTCTTTAGAGTGATTCGCCCCACGCCATCGGTTCGGTTGACTTCGTGACGCTGAAGACCCACGGCCAGGCTGAAACGTCTGGATCCTTTTCAAATAGCTCTGGGTCTTTCTGTTTGGTCACTAGCAGCTTAACTGCTGTGACAACCTTCCGCGCTACATCGAACGCATAGACGCGGTGCCACTGCTTAGCGATCATGGCCCTGGTCATCGGATAGATCACGGCGTGGCGTGTTCGAAATGCAGGATTGCTTCTCAGAAGGGCCTGCAACTCTTCCGTCCGGTTCTCTGGACAAAACGGAAATTCCACATCGATGCCCGGCCCTTGGAATATGACCGTGAGCGGAGCATGTGACTTGACGGGAACGTTTGGACCGTACGGGTTTTGCCCAGACACATTGAACCGCTCAATCTCATTCACGACGGTTTCGAACACAACTTCAACGGGCTCCTGCAGGATGGTCGATTTCACGATTTACCATCCCCTCTTATCCGCCACTGGCGGAACGAAAGTCCACGCTTTAGATCGCCTCGCCAGCGCCGCCACCAGCGCGCTTGTTTCATGCGCCGCGGTGCACGTCCTCGCTTCTGTCGAATCGCCCCAGCTCACTGTAGCGTGCTGTTCAATTGGCAAACACAGTTTGGCCACTTGTTCCGCTAGCGCCGTCCGCTTGCCAAACCAGCGCCTGAACGCGGGAAGCGAGGATTTTGACATATCTCCCGCCCCGTTTTTTTCGAGGAAATCCAATACCTCAGATTTTGGAGGATCTGGCGGCCGTAGCTGTTGTGGCTGTTTGCTCTGGGCTACTTGCGTTTGCGGCGAGGGCGACGACGGCCCGCACGCGGTCATCACGATGGTGGCTGTCAACGCAGCCAAAAGCTTTTTCGACATTCTTTTCATACCCTTTCTTTCCTCTCACGCCGCCGCCGTCTTTGTTCCAGCGCCCGGCTCCTTCTGTTGTTCCTCTTCAACCTCATATGCAGCCGGCCACTCGATACGAAACTCCCGTTGACAGGTGGGACAAGTGCCGGTCTTGCTTTCGCTGCGCAACTGTTCACCACATACACACCTAACAGAAAAAAACGAATGAGTGAGCATATACCCTCAGTGGTGGAGCAAGTAACCGGCCACGCCGCCGGCGACAAACACCGCGAAGAAAAGGAACGCCTGCAGAACGATTCGAGAGTTGGTGAACTGTCCTCTATCCACCGCGCCCCGCTGATCGACTTCTTTCAACTTGTTGAGCGTGGCTACCAGGGTTGTCGTCTGCTCCCCCAACGTGACACTGATCGGCTGCAGTGTGGTCACCAGTTCGGTAGACAAAGACTTGAGCGTGATGACCGCCGCCTTCATGAGCGAAGCGGTCTCGTGTAAGGCGGTTTGGCTCAACTGCTGCCGGAAACTGTGGCTCATTTCTTTTGCGATCGCAGCGGGATCAACGCCCGTCGCGATTTCGGAAGGAAGCTTTGAGAGCCGTTCATCCAACGCCGCGTTTGCCTTCTCAACTCGCTCGCTCAACAGCCGGATAGCCCTAGCTTCATCAGCCAGGGCCTCCGGTAAATCGTTGCCAATGAGCGTGAGAAATCCCAGGAGCTTCGCGACTTTCGAAAACTCATCATCCGCCGGCTGTGACCGAAACCAGTGCAACAGCTCTGCAAACTCCTGACGGTCTTTGTCAGCCGTCAGCCGCTGCACTATGTCACTCCACGCGTCCGGTTCGTCCGGGCGTCGCTTCATGGTCGTGACACTCACAGGAGTAGCAGCCCTTTGACTGTGTCTAACTGCGCAAAGATGTTTTTACGGTAGCCGTTGGCGCGCATCACGTTCGGCATTTCCTTGAGCCCCGGAATGTCAACGCCTCCGTTTGCCACAGCCTGCATGGTCACACCATGTTGCCGTGCCACCTGCTCGATATCCTGCACTCGGTATTGCATAGTGATGACCTTTGGCTGAGCCAGGCGCCGAAACTTCTCAGCCTCCGGATCGTTATCCCAGACGCTGAAGTCTGCCGGGCTAGTGATCGAGTTTTTCACAACCACATAATCAACCCGATCCCGCAGGAATTTACCCCACGAAACAACGCTCGCGACACTTGCCGGATCTGGCGTCACTATGCCTATCGCCGTGAAAGCGATTCCGAGATCAGCCACCGACTCATACATTGAGTCAAACCACTCGTGAGCGACCGCTCCAGCGCTCGCCCCCATGTCCGCCACCACAATCGGCGTACCCTCCTCAAGAGCGAACATCAATCCATCCAGCCCGCGCTCCGTTTGGATGTTCGTTTTCTTTGCCTCTGGGAAGAAATGAGCGAGTGAACCGCGGCTCTTGTTCTCACTGTCCATGTCGATCAAGGCGACGGGCACGCCCTGCTTTCGGTACCACTCGACAAGCATGGTTGCAAGGGTGCTCTTTCCTACGCCGCCCTTGCCGCCTTCCGTGAATACAATCCGGCTGGTGGGCTTCACCTTCTGAGCCGAAAGCTCTAGTACTGATGCTGCTGCCATTCTATTTATCTCCTTTGGGTTTGTAACTTACGTTGTCCGGCTCCAATTCGTCCCAGCCGCTCTTCGGCTGTTCTTCGTTGAGGTCGGTTTTGCTGTTCAAGGAACGAACAAAATCTAAGCGGGCCTGCCGTTCTTCGGCTGATAACCGCCCCTTGGCTGGCTGCACTGTTGCCGGTTCAAGCTCTAAATCGGCCTGTGGTTTGCGAGGCCGAGAGCGCGACTGCACAAAATAGAACAACCGGGTAGTCGACACCTTCACAGAGAGTTCAGCAGCCAGCAAAGCCTTGATCTTGCGGTAGGTTCTGCCCTGTCTTCGCCAGCGCAGAATCAGTTCTTTATATGGGTCGAGGGTCGAACGCGGATCGTCTTCTGGCGTGCTGTCGTAGACCCGCTGATGTTCCGGATTCATTAGAAAACGCTCCGAACAGTGGCCTTGTGGTCACCCGCAGCGATATGACAAAAGTGGCATTGTGGGTACCCGGAGGCAGGAAAGAGAAAAACACCATCCCTAAGGCTTCGCCTTAGGTCCGATTTGGGGCTTAAAAACCGCCCGTTTTGTTCACTCTTTGTTAACCCTTTGTTATCCCTTTGTTCCCTGTTTGTTAATGCTTTGTTCAGCACTGTTTTTGACCGAGTTTTGTGTAAGCTACCTAACATTTCTGAGAATTCCTTACTTAAAAAGCTCGACGGTGATGGATTCGATTGACGGCCCGGTGTACTTGTTCGCACGACTGCCCCGAACGCCGAATTGGGCTTCGCGCTCCGATGGTTCAATGAGCCTGAAGACCCCGTGCGCAGCCACTGCCGCCAGCAGTGCGGCCAGTCCCTGGCCGTTGACGGTGACCATGTGAGAAGCAAAGGCAAGCTTGACGGTATTGTTATTGCCTTCGGCCCAGACGAACCGCATCCAGGGAAAGATATGGACGCCAGCGCGTTGCTGCACTACCAGCGAAACTGGCGTGCTTTCCTTGGTTGAAAGCTGCCAATCTGGCGACTCAATAGCTGATTCTGTGGCGTTCAATACTGACATTGCGAGTCATCTCCTGTTTGGTGGTTTGCGCCGGTTGCGCTTGACGTTGTTTGAAATTCTGATAAATCTGGTGGTCATTGTGCTCGAAACGATGAGCCGCAGGCCGGGCTGCGATATGGTCGGCGATCTGGGCCAGTTCCATGGCGGATTGACGGTCTGCGGATACGCCGATAGCCTCCTGCAATCCGAGGCTGTCACTGGTTATGACCGTGAGGTTCTCGCGTGGGCGCGTCACAGCAACATAGAGTTTGTCGTGGGGCATGCGCTGGGCAACTACAATGGCCGAGTTGACAGTCTTCGCCTGGCCCTTATTGGCAGTTACCACATAGCCACTGCTGAATTGCTTATAGGCGTCGGGTAACTCCCGGCCGTCTTGGAGTTGTATCTTTCCGCCCTCGACGCGGGTCACCGTGACCAGCTCGCCATTCGTCGCCTTGAAAGTCTTGTCTTTGTAATTGGCTTGCAAGAGCAGTTTGTCGCCAGTGGCGACTTCCAGAGTGTCTCTCTCAAAGACCCCGAAAGCTTTACCCTCTTTGCCTGTAATCCGGACCTCCTCGCCGCTCGCCCTTCGAGCGACGACGCCCGTCTTATCGGCGCTAATCACTTCCAGCGCTTCGTTCTTACGAGCGACACCCTTCACAGTTTTATGGAATTCGAGCACTTGACCAGGCTGATAATTCTTCGTCTGCTTCTTTTGGGCTTCGGTCCAGTTCAGTGCTGTATGCTTCGTAAACTCTCGACCGTCCGCCAACTTCCCGTCACGTTTTAGATCTGAGCGAATCGCATGGGTGATATTCCGAATTTCTTCATGGGTTTCCGCCACCACTAGAACAGAGTTCGGTTGGCCCTTGGCGTTCAAGGCTATGGATTCCCGGCGATAGGCTTTCGCGGCTTCAATCGCGCATTCACGCCAATGCACTTCGTGAATGGCACCCATCTTCTCCAAGAGCGCAAACCCCTCGGCCGGATTCCTTCGCAGAGTCATGACAGCCTTCTTCAGTTCTGCGTTGGTCTGCCGCTGAACTTCTACCACTGAAACCCGGTTCATGTCGGAGTGTTTTTCGAGAATTCGCAAGGCATCGCCTTGATCAACGCTCTTGATCTGCCTTGTGTCGCCTACCGGAAGAACACGCGCGCCATGCATTTTGGCGAGCTTGAGCAGCTCTGACATATCGCCGCTGCCCACCATGCCCGCCTCATCGATCACAAGCACCTGGCCCTTTAGCTCTGCTTGCTTTTGAGGGCTTACGCGCAGTTCCGCGATGGTCATCGCGCGCGGGAAACCTTCCTTCTGTAACTCCTCGACTGCACTGGTCGACGGCGCCACAGCCACGACACTGCGCCGTGCTTCGTTGAGACCGCGCTGCAGTTCCTTCAATAAGGTTGTTTTGCCCACGCCGGCCGCGCCTGAAATTTCAAAGACTAGATCGCGCGAAGCTAATGCAGCCACAACCGCCGCCCGCTGTTGCTCTTTGAGTTTGGGCGAAGGTGCAAACTCCCGCTCACGTCCTAGAGGCTCGTATTTGCCGATGCCCTCATTGACCGTTTCGACCATGCGGAGCTCACGCTGAAGCGTTGCTTGCGTGGCCACTTCGCCGCGGCCCGCGATCATGTCGCCAGCGGCAATCTTGAAAGCCACTCGGCCGTTTAGCTCAGCTAGGTCGATTTTTCCGCACCCGTGATTCAAAGCTTCGGTCTTTAGTTCCCAATCCTTAGCTACCGAGAGACGTTCGAAGATATGCTCACTCGCGTAATTCAGGGAAGGCTCCGCAGCGCTCGACTCGCGGATCGAGCCACGCTCTTGTGCGGCCAGTTGTGTAGCTTTCAGCGAACTATCTTCCTGCGGACTCAGGCGCGATCGCTGCCGGTCGAGTACTTCATCCGTCGTGATGGCCAGTTTCTTGTCTCTGGTTTCGCGCACCAACAGCGAAATTTCTGACTTGGAGGGTTGCCGGCCAGTCTCCCGAATAAACTCCTGTATCGCCGCTTCTCTCTGCGCCGCTCTTCTCGAAAACTTTTCAAGCGTGCTTTCTTCAATGCCGACAATCCCATAGCCGTCATATTTGCCTTTCGAGAAACGGGCATAGGTTTGATACCCACGCTCATGCAGAACAGCGGCCGAGGCATTCCGATAGGCCGCCGTGGAATACCGAGTCTGCTGGTACATCTCTTTGGCATCCAAGGCCCGCCAGCCGTTCTCCACAGCATCGAAAGTGAGATTCGCTGCAGCCAAGTGGCTGTGTATCTGTGGATCGAGCGCCCGGCTCGCAAGATGGTCGAAGCGCGCAATCACGAGATTAGAAGTA
>PMQB01000397.1 GCA_003169195.1 Bryobacterales bacterium | reverse complement strand
CGCGTCAGATGATGCGCTGGGTCCGCATTGAGGACATCGGTGATACGGAGTTCCTGCCGGAAGAGGTTGTTGATAAGTTCAAGTTCCGCGAAGAGAATAACCGCGTTATTGAAGCAGGCGGCCGCCCGGCGATGGGTAAGCCGATTCTGTTAGGGATCACGAAGGCGTCGCTCTCGACGGATTCGTTTATTTCGGCGGCCAGTTTCCAAGAGACCACCAGGGTTCTGACAGAAGCGGCGATCAACGGCAAGGTGGATTACCTCCGCGGCCTGAAGGAGAACGTCATTATGGGACGGCTGATTCCAGCCGGTACCGGTATGGAGTTCTACCGCAAGGTCAAGATTGCCGGCGAAGACATCGTGGAAGAAGAGCCGATTCCAGAAGAAGAGGTTTCGCTCAGCGACGGTTTGGGCGATTATTCGGAAGATACACCGGGTATTTACACTGGTGGGCTTTCGGAAGATCTCGCAGCCGAAGAAGCGCTGGGAGTGGTTACGACGGAAGAGTAGTTCGCAGAGTAGTGAATGTGAAGAAGGGCGGCTCGGAAACGGGCCGCCCTTCTTCGTTTAGCGCGACTGTAGAGCGAGAGCTTCCGCGGGGCTGACGGAGGCATGTTGAGCGAGCGCTAGATTGGCCAGGCTTGCGGTTGTTTGTTGCTCGAAAACGGAGTGCCAGATCGCCATGCCTTCGAGTAGGCCGGCGCGGGCGGAGATCATCGCGTCGGTCCACTTTGGACCTGCGGGCCAAGCCGATGGGAGTTTTTCTACGACTTCACCGTAGCATTCGTGATAACTATTTCCGCGCAGTGTGAGTGAGCGGAGCGCGGCGCAGAATTCGTCAGTGAGGAGCATGCCGACGCGTTCATTATCGAGATCCTTCCAAAGAATGTGTTCATTGCGTTTCTGGCGCAGTAAGGGGTGGCCGTAAGCGATGACGTCATCCAGGTGTTGCGCGATTCGAACGACGATGTAACTGGGCCAGATATCGTCATAACGGCCGACGCATGGGCTCAGGAAGTAGGCGGGAATGACGTCGCGAATCAATGCAGTGTTTTGCGAGTTGAAGGGCGACCAGGTGCCCGGCTGCAACGCGAAACTTGATGGTGCGGAGGCGGACATGCCGCGAACGACGATGGGCCGTTCGAGGCGGGTCATCGCATCGATATCGGGATCATCCAGCCACAAGCCGGCATTCACAGCCACGCGGCGTTTGATGGGTGAGACGCAGGTGAATGTTTCTTTTTCCTTCCAACGCTCGCCGCGTGGAAAACCGCGGTGATAGAAGGGAATGCCGCTTGCTTCGTCGAGCACCGAGCAGACATTGAACCAACCGGACGATGTCTCATAGGCTGGTAACTCTGGCGATTGTCCGACGATGGAATGCAGGCGAAGGAAATCGTGGTTCAGCATCCAGTTATCGTCGTCGATGGTGATAACAATATCGGCGCCGTCTTGCCATGCTTTCAGCAAACCGATGTTGCGGCGCTGGATTGAATTGAAGGGAAGATGATTCCAAAGGGCAGGGTAGCGTTCGAGATACTCTCTCTGCTCTTCGATGCCAAGGTAAGTGCAGGAATAGTGATCTGCCGACATTCGTTGGCAGAATGATCTTGTTTCGGCCGGTGTTTTCTTGTCGCCGATGACAATAAAGTTCAAATCCGAATGGCCGAAGAAGCGGGCGTTTTGGCAGTATTTCTCAAGCGCTGTAGGTATGTAGATGGTGGTTGTGACGATCGTAATTTTCATTGATGTACCTGAGCAACTGGCGCGGCTGGAAGCCTATTCTTTGCTTGCCAACGCAGTTTCAGAGCAATTCGGAAGTATAGAAAGTTCCTCCAGAAGGGATTGTGCGATTCCCCTTCTTTTCGAGCTTCCCACTTTACGGAAATCTCTTTTGAATTTGCGCCTTGCCGGAGTGGCCGCAACAGGCACTCGATCAGGAAGGGGTGTCGAAGTTCCTGCCATTGATGACCGCGCAAAGTTTCCGTGCGCCAGATCCGATAACCGAAGGTGAGATCCGTAAGGTTGGTTCGATAAAGGAGACCGATGATTTTTTGGAATAGCCAATTAGCTATCAGCTTGACGGGGTTATAGCCGTCAAAGCCTCCACCTTTCTTCCAACGCGTAGTGGCGACAATATCCCAGCCGTTGCGAGCCTCCTCGATCAAAGCTTTCGCGGTGTGCGGATCGGTCTCGAGATCGGATGCCATTAACAGGATGTGTGATCCGGTGGACCACGCAAAGGCATCTTGCAGAGCACCTCCCAGATAGGGTTTCTCTTGTTGGCGAGTCCACACAACGTTGGGATACGCTGCCGCGAGTTCCTCGCAGACTCGGAGCGACTCGGGTTTTGTAAATTTGCTGACAACGCAGATAATTTCGTGGATGTCCTCCGGCTGATTTTCTTTCATCACGATATCCACGGTCTCACCCAACGATAGCGTCTCATCCATGACTGGCATGATGATCGAAACCGAAATGGGCTTAGAAGCGAAGTCTGGCATCAATCAATGGCTCCTTTGTTTCGTCAATACCGTTACTTTGGGCAAATTTCTCTAAGCGTTCAAAAAGGTGAAGAGCCTTATCGCGGTCTTCTTGCCTGGCGACGGGGCTGATATCGAAGGCTTGGTTGGCGTGGGAAGAACTCACCCTTTCGAAAATCCAATACGTGCCGAATCGTTCGGAAAAGCGATAGCGCGAAGTTAGAGTTTTCGCGATGTGAGAAAACACCAGCGGTTCTTTATCCTCGAACATTTTTGTAAAACCGCGATAAGAACGATCCATCACAAGGATGTCCGGTTCTAGATGGCTATACTTGCCCAGGCGCCAATCGTCCTCGAAGCCTTGAAATCCGAGGCCAAACCCCAGCGCGGCTGTTCCAACAATCGTTCTGCCTGCCGCCTGTTCCTGTTTCAAGCGGGCAATTGCGGGCTGGTAGTAGCGATGGTATTCATCCGCCCTTAAGTGTGCAATCGAAGCAGTTATTTGGATAACAATAAACACTCCACCCGCAACGACGGCCATCGGCTTTTTCATAGGCCCAAACTTCCAGAGCCAGACTAACTCGAATGCCAGCACGGCGTTATATAGGGGAAGGATGTAAATCAGGTACATCGGCGCCTTGAATCCATTCAGAAAAGTCATGACAAACATCATTGCGGCGACACAGAGTGGGAACGTTCTCAGCGTAGGCGTGTATTTCTTGCGCTTTGCGAAAAATGCCACGAGCGACGTCCCGTAAAACAACGGCACAAGTAAGAACGAAGGATTGACGGTGGCACTCCACAGATTGCTAATGACATAGGTCGCGATGTGCCTAATTAGTTCATACCCGACCGCTAGCCAAGGTTGCAAGATGATCTTGAATCGAGTCGAATCGCGGCCCGCGGCGTTGGCGAAGAATTGCGCTGCGAAGTCGCTCGGGCTCTGGGCGATGTAGGTCAGCCAAAGGCAGCCCAAGAATAAGAAAGGGGCGGCCGCTAGAAGTAGATGATGCCAGCGCAATTCTTTACGATCCAGCCGCCAAACGAGAACCGCCAACATGGATTGACAAAGGAGAGCGTTCGGATGAGTAAACACGGCCAACGCGCTGAGTATCTGGCTGACGAACAGCGCCCGGCTGAAGCCGAGTTCTCTGAGATAGAGATAGGACGCAATCGATGTCACGGCCAGCGCATTCGAAGAACTATCCATCCTGCCGTCGGCGCAACTCCAAAGGTAGACAAAATCGACGGCTGTGAAAAGCGTTCCGAGTTGCGCAACGCGCTGATCCGGAATAAGCTTTTGCAGTATATAGAAGATCGACGGCAAAGCAACCGCCCCCCAGGCAATCGAATATTCCCGCATCGTGAGCAGGCTGAACCCAAAAAGCCGGTACCACCCCGCTAAAGCAACCATGTGATTCGGAGGAACGATATATGTTCGCTCCTTAATGCCGCTTAGGTAGGCATTTAGAAAGTGCCCAGCCGGATTCAGAACATTGGTCGACATCCGCCCGTGGAAAGCCAAGTTGTAGGAGGGATTAGCGAACCAACCCTCGTCGCACCAGGGCGCTTTCGTCATGGCAAGGGCCGTTGCCAAGCCGATGAAAATCAGCATTGCGGCCGCTAAGGGAACGAGTTGTCGTGACCATAGGGTCGCGATCCTTTCCATATAGTGGCCTATCGGCGGATTCACTCCGCAACATTAGGATGGAGAGGGATAGACCCGTTTACCTATTAATATGCCTTCGCGATCACCGCCCGCTTATCCACCGGCTCGCCAGTAATAATGCACTTCCCTGGTCCATCATGCTCATCGACCAAAGGTATGCACCGAACCGTCGCTTTGAGTTCCTTGAGGCGAGCGTCACACTGCGGATCATCCTTTATATGTGCAAAGACGAACTTCCCGCCGCCCTTTTCCGCCGTCACATCTCGCAGAATATCTTCGACTTGCGACAGCGAATCAGCCGTGACGTAATTCTGTTTCAAACGCTGCTTCGCCGTTTGATAAAGATCCGTTTGCATGGCTGACTGCGTGGCGTCAATCTTTACGCGTAGGTCGCTCTGCGGAATAATCTCTTTCGCGCCCGTGTCGCGGCGTTTCATCACCACGTTGCCGGACGCAACATCGCGCGGTCCCAGTTCGAGAACAATCGGCACACCGCGCCGCTCCCAGTGAAAGAACTTGGCGCCCGGGCTTTGCCCTTCGCGCGTGTCCAACTTGCATTTCAAATCTGCGCCAATCTTCTGCGCCATCTCCATCACGCTAGAACGTTCTTCCTCTTTGCGATAAATCGGCACAAGCACAACCGGTACCGGCGCAATCTTCGGCGGAAGCACCAGCCCTTTGTCATCGGAGTGAGTCATGATCAAGCCGCCGATCAAACGAGTACTCACACCCCAACTGGTTTGCCAAACGTAATCGAGTTTGCCTTCGTTGGTCTGAAATTTGACATCGAAAGCACGGCCGAAGTTCTGTCCCAAATCATGACTCGTGCCAGCCTGCAACGCGAGTCCATTTTGCATCATCGCTTCAATCGAGAAACTCTGAAACGCGCCGGCGAATTTCTCCGCCTTCGTTTTCACACCCTTGATCACCGGCATAGCCATCAAGTCTTCGGCCACCTCTGCGTAGATATCCAAAATGCGCAGCACTTCCTCTCTGGCCTCCGCATGTGTCGAGTGCGCGGTGTGTCCTTCCTGCCAGAGAAACTCCGTCGTACGCAAGAACATCCGCGTGCGCAATTCCCAGCGGACTACGTTCGCCCATTGATTGAGCAGCATGGGCAGATCGCGATAGCTGTGAATCCATTTGGCAAAGAAGTGACCGACAATCGTCTCGGAGGTCGGCCGGATAACGTAAGGCTCCTCTAACTCCTTACCGCCGGCTATCGTCACCACGGCTAACTCAGGCGCAAAGCCTTCCACGTGTTCCGCCTCTTTCTTGAGAAAGCTTTCCGGAATCAAAAGCGGGAAGTAAACATTCTGATGGCCTGTCGCCTTGAAGCGATCGTCAAAGGCCCGCTGCAACGCCTCCCAAACGGCGTAACCATTCGGCTTGATCACCATGCAGCCTTTGACAATCTCGGCCGGCTCCGCCATGTCGCCTTTGAGAACAACGTCTTGATACCACGCAGCGAAATCCTGCGCGCGCGGAGTAATTCGGGAATCAGCCATCACTCTGATTTTCGCTTGTCGGCCTTTGCGATGATTGCTACTTCGCCAACAAGATAGAATTCAACAAGAGCCATGTCGACAGTTAACCATCAGTTTCGCCTTGCGTCCCGTCCCGTAGGCGTGCCGGATCGCAGTGTTTGGAACTACACAGAGGAAGAAATAGGCGAGCCAA
>PMQB01000139.1 GCA_003169195.1 Bryobacterales bacterium | reverse complement strand
TCCAGTTCTTCGCCCTCCTCAAGCGCCTAACCTCCGACGGCTACTACACCTCCAAGATCGGCCTCATCGACGAACTAGGCTACAAAGGCAACACCGTCCGGGCAAGCTTTCCGGAATGCCCAGAGCACTGAAATCACGCTCTCCGCGTTGACTCCCTAACCTTCAAACTCGCTGGCAACCGCACCGTCCGAGGCGCAGCAATCTCGTCCCCACTCTTGCCCTGTATCCGCTCAAACAAAATCGTAGCCGCCTCAAACCCAATCTCATACGCCGGCTGCACAATCGTCGTGATCGACGGCCTGAAGAGGTCATCCAATGTCAACTCATCGAACGTCACAAACCCCACGTCCTCTGGCGTACTCAATCCACAGTGCCGCAAGGCCCGCAAACAACCCAGCGCCGTCGGTCCGTTCGTACAAAGAAAGGCATCCGGCCGAACCGTACCCAGCTTCTGCTTGCAAAGCCCGCTTACATCCTCAGGTCGCACATTGCCATGCCAAAGCAGCGCCGGATCAATCGCAATCCCTGCGCGCCGCAGACTCTGCTCATACCCTTGCAATCGCCGCTTCTCATTCGTCAGCGAAAGCGGCCCAGTCACAATCGCAATCCGCCGGTACCCCATCTCGAGCAGGTGATCCGTACCTAACTCCGCCGCCGAGACATCCTCCACCGACACCGAATCCGCCGGTAACTTCTCCGGTATCCGATCCAGACACACCACCGGAATCCCCGCCTCAATCAATCTCGTGATCTGTTGAATCGGCACCGGCGCGGCGGCCACCACAACCAGAATGCCTTCCACCCTCTGCGATCGCAGCAGCGACAGTAACTCCTTCTGTCTCTCCGCCCCATCCGTAGAGTTCACCGCAATCAGCGAGTAGCCTTGCTGCCAGGCCGCCGTCTCCGCTCCTCGAATCACCAGCGGATAGAACGAGATCGTCATGTCCGGCACAATGATTCCCAGTGTCCGCGTGCGGCTTGTCTTCAGGCTGCGCGCCACGTGGTTCGGATGGTAATCCAGTTCACGAATGGCTTCCTGAACTTTCAGACGCAGTGGCTCACTCACCGGCACTGCGCCTGATACTACATGCGAAACGGTTCCAACCGATACCCCGGCCAAATCCGCGACTTCTTTAATCGTTGGCATTGACCTACGACGCGGACGATGCCGTCCGCGCTAGAAATTCTTGATCCTTATATTGCGTGTTTCGATCTTCATCGCAGCTTGCGTCTTGTGCAACTGTATGCCGATCTCACCATCCATCTTACGATTTGCCTTGTCGTCATCAATCAGAATGCTCATCACCCGCCCGTTGATCATCTGAATCAACGTGTTCCCCCGCGCAATAATCGTAAGGTCATTCCAATCGCCGCTCTTGATCACACTCTTCAAATCGTCGGCGTTCCCAAGTGTCCCAATCCAGCCCACTTTCTGACCATCCGGCACATACGAAACCTGTCCACGCAATGCCAGGAATCCTCGCAGCCGCTCTTCATACACCTGACCCGTGTACATCTCCCTAGCGTCAATATCCGCCTGGTAACCCTTCAAAACCCACTTCGCCACTTCCGGTAACTCCACGCTGCGGTACTGAATGCCGCTATTTCCCGTTTCGGCGCCTGTCAGCTTGTACTCCACTCGTAACTCGAAATCGGCCGGCTTGCCGCCCTTCCAGATACAGAAGATATTCTGCGGTGGTTGATGATCCGCCTGTGTCTCGCCTATAATCTCGCCATTCTCCACCTTCCAGAAATTCGAGTCACAGTCCCACCCTTCGAGACTCTTGCCATCAAAGATCTGCGTGAAACCCGTCTCCTCCAGTTTCGGTACGGGAGGCATTCTCGGACCTTTGCGCATTCCACCGGGAGGCGGCCCTTGCTGCGCATATACTGCCGTCATCAAACAAAACAGCCCTGCGGCCAACATCAACTTGATCTTCATATCAATCCTTTTCACCGAACTTTGACCCAACTCTTATTCGCGGCCGATTCCAAAACAGCCGCCGTCACATAATCCGTCGCCAGCGCTTCCCGAAACGTCGGAGAAGCAGCTTTTCCATCTCCCAACCCAGTAAGGAAATCCGCCACCTGATGGATAAACGTGTGCTCATACCCAATCTGCAAACCCGGTACCCACCACTGCTTCATATACGGATGCTCGCCATCCGTAATGTGTATACTACGCCAACCTCGCAACTTGCTCACATCGCCATGATCGAAATACTGCAGCCTGTGCAAGTCGTGCAAATCCCAAATGATCGACGCCTTCTCGCCATTGATCTCCAACGTATAAAGCGCCTTGTGCCCGCGCGCATAACGAGTCGCCTCAAATGTCGCCAGCGACCCATTCTTAAACCGCGCCAGAAACGCACTCGCATCGTCAATCTTCACTGGCTCGTCTTTGCCCGTCAGATTGTGTTTCCGCGTCTTGATAAACGTTTCGGTCATAGCGGTCACTTCATCGATCCCGCCGTTCAACCACATCGCCGTATCAATGTTGTGCGCCAGCAGATCGCCCGTCACACCGCTTCCTGCCACACTCGCATCCAACCGCCACAATCCTTCGCCACCCTGCGGCAAATCGCTCGAAATCGTCCAATCCTGCAGAAATACCGTGCGGTAATGGAAAATCCGTCCTAGCCGACCTTCATCAATCAGTTGCTTCGCCAGCGTCACCGCCGGAACGCGACGGTAGTTGTACCAAACCATGTTGGCCACCTTGGCGTCTTCCACCGCCTTTACCATCGCTTCCGACTCGCCGGGATTTCGTCCCAGCGGCTTTTCGCACATCACCATCTTTCCGGCCTTCGCCGCTGCCACTGCAATCTCCGCGTGCGTATCGTTCGGACTGGCAATATCAATCAAATCGATATCTTTGTCATCAATCAATTTCCGCCAATCCGTCTCCACCGCTTCATAGCCCCAACGCTCCGCAAACGCCTTCGCCTTCTCGCCATTGCGCGCGCAGATTCGTTTCAGCACCGGTTGGTAAGCCGTATCGAAAAAATTGGTCACCTTCCGGAACGCATTCGAATGCGTGCGGCCCATAAAACCGCAACCCACTACCGCAATATTCAGTTTTTTCAGCATCTAGTCCCACCCGTGCGCATCTCGCACCTTTAACATCACTTCCAAAACGTCATGCCAAGTTTGAGGGTCCATCATCATTGCGTTCGGAAACATGCAGCCGTCCCAACAGATATGCGCAAACGCCCGCGTTGGCTTATCGTCGTCATCGCGCATCCACGCCCCTGCATCGCGAACGATATCAAGCTTCCCGTTCGGATCTTTCGGTGGACAATGCCGCCCGGTCTTATCGTGCGATCCTTCGCCCTTCACCGTGCCATCGTTTTGCGCCACGTGAAAATCAATGGTCCAAGGCCGCAGCGCCCGCGCCATCACCTTGTACGCATCCGCCAGCAAATGTCCTTGCGCCCAATCGAAATTCTCCGGCAGCAATCGGTCTTCCGGCGCGTTGTAACCCATCGTGAACAACATGGTGTGCGCCATGTCCGCCTGAAAACCAACCAGCCCCGGCATGCCCACCATCTCCAGCAACTGAACGTTGCGCCGCCAGCTATGCATCCCGGCCCAGCAAATTTCGCCTTCCGCCGCGAGCCTTTCGCCGAACCCCGAAGCAATCGTTCCCGCCTCACGGAACGTTTTGGCGATGAGTTTCGTATTGCCTTCCGGATCTTTAATCCACTCCGCTGGGCTGGCCGCCGAATCAATTCGAATTACGCCATATTTCCGCACACCCAGAGCGCGCAGCTTTCCGCCAATTTCGCAAGCTTTCCGCACTTGCTGCAAAAACAAGCCGCGCTCTTCGGCATTTCCCATCGATGAGCCGCCGCCCGTTCCACCCCAAACCGGCGCCACCAGCGAGCCCGCCAGCAACTTGCGTGCCGTCAGCTTGTCCGCCAGGTTCTTCAAATCATCGTGTGTGGAATTGATATCGGTGTGCGGCAACGAAAGAAATAAATCGACACCATCAAACCGCGCGCCATCCACTTCAGCGGCCGCTGTCAAATCCAACATCGTGTCTAATTCAATCGGTGGCTCAGAATCCGGACCTTTGCCTACCAGTCCGGGCCACATAGCATTGTGAACAGCAGGGAGTTTGTGATGTGTACTCATGGCGATTTGAAACGCTTCAATTCTCGGCCAGAGTATATCAACAAACTTTATTTAGTTCGTACTCTCACTCGCTCGATGCCTCGTCACATATCCGCCAATCAGATACCCCAAAGCACTTCCTACCACCACATCCGATGGGAAATGTGCGCGCCCGGTTACGCGGCTTACGCTAATCACTGTCGCAAACGCATAAGCCGCCACTTGCACTGCTTTGTTCTTCGGATACTCACTCGCAGC
The DNA here is from genome assembly GCA_003169195.1 of Bryobacterales bacterium. Classification (GTDB taxonomy): domain Bacteria; phylum Acidobacteriota; class Terriglobia; order Bryobacterales; family Bryobacteraceae; genus Bog-105. Next base: position 15,058 of record PMQB01000139.1, on the reverse strand, counting down.
CACGCGCGCCATCGCCCAACTCACCGCCGCGTGCCCCGAAGGAAACGAACTGTTCCATTCAAACGATTTCGTGCCGTTCGGCCAGAATGCACTTTGTCCGGTACCATCCAGCCGTTGACGGTCGGTCGCCAGCTTTAACGCACCCGCCACCAACCCGGCGTCAACTACCGCCTCTGTTCCTAATCTTCCTGTTTCTCGCAGGTGTTCGTTGCGCGTGACCAATCCAACGAAATACAGCCCCACCGCGCCGCCCGCCGTCGCATAGGGCGAACCAAAGTTGGCAACCTTCCGGCTCGTGTCCAACATGCGTTGATTGGTGCCCAGTGCATTCTCGGCGCGAACGTCAAAGTGGAAGGCCAGTGCGGTCACGCCCGCCACCGGCAGCAGCCATGCCGCATCGTGCTTCTTGGCGCGCAGCGGACTTGTCCAGATCCCAGTCTGGTCCTTCACCACATCTTTCAGGCACTCGCCCGGATGTGCCAAGCCGCAGATAGTCGCAGTTTGCCCTCGGCAAATACCTACACTAAGAAAGCAAACGACAAGGGAGCGCCTAAAGTCCATAAAAGACCTAGTGTCCCGGCCAAAGTGTTTTTCTTAACCACTGCCTCCAGTATTCTAGTTCTGGATCTCACTTTCTAATTGACAGACCGTTCCCCGCAATATATGCTGTCGTTTGATTTGAACCGTTTCAAAGCTCCACTTATTTACTGATCTCTAAAAATGTCGAACCAAAGTTTCTTCTCCGATGCGCTCACCGCCGGCGACGGTATTGTCAGACTCGCGCCCTGCTGGGTACCACGCGCTTTCTTAATGCCTGGCGGCCGTCTCAAGCTGGATTCGCGCGATCTCTATGCTTTCGGCGCGCATCGCGGTGGCATTGATGAGCGCTGGTTCTCGTCCACCACCAAAGCCGCCAACGGACCTTTAACAACGCCCGACGAAGGCCTCAGTTACATTGAATTCAACGGCAAGAAAGCGCTACTGAAAGAAGCCATTGACACTGTTGGTGACAAGTTCCTCGGCTCCGCCGTTATGCAGAAATATAGCGGTTGGAATTTCTTTTGCAAATTCTTTGACAACCTGGGACCGATCCCGCACCATCTCCATCAGAACGATGAGTTCGCCGCGCGCGTCGGCCAAAAGGGCAAGCCCGAAGCGTATTACTTTCCTCCCCAATATAATTTCAAAGACAACAATTTTCCGTACACCTTCATGGGCCTCAATCCCGGCGTCACGCGCGCTGATGTGAAGGGTTGCCTCGAACGCTGGAATGAAGGCGACAATGGAATTCTTTATCTCTCCCGCGCCTATAGGCTGAAGCCGGGCAGCGGCTGGCAGGTAGATCCAGGAATTCTCCATGCGCCGGGCTCGCTTGTCACCTACGAACCGCAAGTCAATTCCGATGTCTTTGCCATGTACCAATCCTTGGTAGAAGGCCGCGCCGTCGGTTGGGAGTTGTTGGTTAAAGACGTTCCGCCTGAACATAAAAACGATCTCGAATATCTTCTGGACATGATGGATTGGCCGTCCAATACCGATCCCGAATTTGCCGAACACCGTTACTTCGATCCAGCGCCGGTTGCACCGGTGCAGCAAATGAAAGACGCCGGTTATTCCGAAAGCTGGGTTGTTTATTCCACGCCCCACTACTCGGCCAAAGAACTCACCATCTTCCCGCGCCAGTCAGTCACCATCAAGGATTCCGCAGCATACGGTCTCATCGTAGTGCAAGGCTACGGCTTGTTCGGCAAACATGAGGTGGAAACGCCCAGCCTCATTCGTTTCGGCCAAATGACGAAGGACGAACTCTTTGTTACCGCCGATGCTGCGTCCAAGGGCATCGCAATCACAAACAAGAGCGACGCTGAAAATCTAGTGATACTCAAACACTTCGGTCCCGGCAATCCTGACGCGCCCACCAAGAAACTGGTTTAAATTGGTTGTATGAAGTTCGCGCTCTTCTTGGCCTGCAGTCTTGTTGTTTTCGCTGCTGCTCCTGCTGATGACAAACCAAAACTGCCCGACGGCCCGGGCAAAGAAACGATGATCCGCATTTGTGCCAACTGCCACGGGCCCGAAATTGTTCTGGGCAAACGCCTCACGCGCGACGGTTGGAGCCAAATTGTCATGAACATGGTGCAGCGTGGCGCCCAAGGCACCGACGACGAATTTGCGGATATCGTCGACTACCTCACCAACACCGTCTCCGTCGAAGCCGCCAAGATTAACGTCAACAAAGCAACGGCAAAGCAGCTGCAAACCGGTCTTGAAATCTCCGACAAAGACGCCGATGCCATCCTGCATTATCGCGACGCCAACGGCGACTTCAAATCTATCGACGATCTGAAAAAAGTCCCTGGCCTTGACGTCGCGAAGATCGACGCTAAGAAAAGCAAATTGGTTTTCTAAATAAGAAAGCTGGGCTTACAAGTTCGCGGCTCCTCCATTTTTCATGATCTCTGCCAAGGCATGCATCCGGTGGGCATCGGCGGGGGACTTGGCTCCAGCCGCATCCTTGTCAAGCGTAGCCGCCATCGTTTTCAATTGCGCTGCTTTCTTCTTATCGGCGTGCGCCTGATAGTTGGCAATGGCAGTCTCCAATGCCGCGATCCGTTTCGAGGGCAGTGCATTGCTGCGCGTCAACTGGTCAATATAGGCGCGGGCCACTACAAAATTCGACGGCCAAACAATTTTCGGCTGATTCTGCACGTTCAACTCATCGAAGTGCACCTGGTTCGCCGCGTCTATTTCATTCTGCGTGATGTATTTGCTGGGCACGAGTTTGAACACATCCACACCGCGCGCAATCTCGGAGCCATAGATGTAGCCGTTGTACCAATACGTTGACCACTGTCCGCCCATCGCGCGCTTTGATCCATCTACCGGTCCACGATCAAAGAATGCGATTTCCATCGGATGCGTAGCATCAGTAAAGTCCACCACAGAAATGCCTCCCTGGTACCAGGCCTGTACCTCGATATCGCGTCCCGGAATCGGGATCAGCGATCCATTGTGAGCCACGCAGTTTTCAAACTCTGTCTGCGGAGCTGGCATCTTGTAATAGGACGAAAGAGTCAGCTTCCTATCCGTCAAAGTGAAAATGGCGTCTGCGCCCCAGTTCATCGGGTCAGTCGCGCGGCAGCGTGGTTGTCCGCCGCCGCCCCATTCGTCGGTGAACAGCACCTTCGAACCATCGTTGCTGAAGTTGGCCGAATGCCAATAAGAGTAATTCGGATCGCTCACCGCCGCAATACGCTTGGGATTCACCGGGTCGGAAATGTCGAGCAAAATTCCATTGCCTGAACAGGCTCCCGCCGCTAATCCAATGGCCGAGTAAATGGTGATGTCGTGGCATTGATTCGTCTGTGACGTGGTCTGCGTGCCATCGCCGTGATTGCCGCCCTTCCACAAGCCGTCGATGTCGCCCGATTGTGTGTCGGTGAAAATGCGGGGGCTGTTGACAATCTTTGCCAGTTCCGGATGTGCCAACGGCACCTTGATGATATCGATGCGGAATAATGCTGTTTCCGGATTCTTCTTCGGATCGCCGCCTGAACAGCCAGCTAACTCCTCGGCCTGACGAACTCCGCCCGTGCCGGAAATATAAACGTAGATGTTGTCTTTGTCTTTCGGATCAATCAACAGGGAATGCGTATGCGAACCACGGCAGCTCTGCACCGCAGCCACTTGTTTCGGATTGCCAATGTCGCTGATATCGAAGATGCGTACACCGCGGAATCGATCAGGGCTCGGCGGCGGTGGCTGCCGGGGAACTCGAGCAACCGGCGCACCGGGCGCAGCAGGAGCCGGTGGGGGCGGTGGCGGTGGGGCTACATAACCAGCGGGCAGCGGAATTCCTTGGGTGCCGCAGTCAATCCGTCCGTTCATTGCTTCAGCTGACATGAACAGCAGGTGTCCATATACGGAGACATCGCCTTGTCCGCCCGGACACAGCAAAGATGTTCGCAGCTTGACGTCTTTGGGATTGTCAATGTCATAGGTATTGATGCCGTTGTAATTCCCAACAAAAAGGTGGTTGCCGCTGAAAGCCAGATCTGAGTTAACAGAACCGTACATGGCCATAGGTGGGCGCGGCGGAGTGGCAGGTGCCTTGGTCTCGGCTGTTTTGGCCGTGGGATCAGTCGCTGGCGGTGGCGTTTCGATCATTGGTCCGGGCGTTGCACCGGCCATGTTGCCAGGCGCAAAGCCGGGGGGTTTGGGCAGCGATGCGAGCCGTTCCAGGCCGAATGCTGCTTCCCCGGCGTCATACAATCCGCCTTTCAGGCCAACGCGTGGATCATCTGCGCCCGCGCGCGGATTCATGTAAACCGTACTCGGCGGCGGCGTTATCGGCTTCTCCGCATGCTCCGCGGTCTGCCCCGCGCTTAGCATTGCCAATCCGGCAGTTATGGCAAACGGAGCCAGAACCCTCTTCACTTGTGAACTTCGTTTTGCCATCATCGTTTCTCCCTATCAAGCATCCCTTGCATGATTCTGATTTCTGCTCGCTGCGTGTTGTCGATGTCGGTCGCAAAATCAAACAACACGTTGTCTTGTCCTGCTCCCGCTGTGTTGAACAAATCTTCCACCATGATTAACGCACCTGTGTGATGTTGAATCATGCCGGTGAGGAAGAGGTGGTCGAAGTGGCGGCCGCTCGCTTTGGCCAGTGCATCCATTTGCTGTGGCGTCAACATGCCTGGCATCAGCGGCATGCTCATGTGTTTCATGTCTTCCGAACTCATACTCGACATGTCGCCCATGTCCATCTCGGTAGACTGACCGCGTTCTTCCAGCCATTGCTTCATGTACTTGATTTCGTCAGTCTGCGAGATTCTGATGCGGTCGGCCAACGAGCGGAGCTCTTTGCTTTGGCCTCGTGTGCGCAGCAGCGCCACCATGTCTACAGCCTGGGAATGGTGCATAATCATGCCCTGCATAAAGCTGATGTCGGCAGCTATGGGGGCCCGCGGCGGTGTATACGCGGTGGCCGGTGTCAGTAGCTTGCCGCTTTGCCCAGGCGCTCCGGGTTGGACAATCGGTGCAATCTCCGCACTAGGATTCGGTTTGGTTTGCTGGCCCAATGCCGTTTCCGCACCCCAGCCTAGAAGGGCAGCGGAAAGAAGCCAAAGGTGAATCGGCATATCGAACTATACAACTTGTTGGCTAGTTTGGTCAATCCCCTCACGCGGGGCGCTACGATTGACTGATATGAAATTGCGAATGGCTCGAAGCGGTGCGTTCGTTCTTCTGTTGTGTGCTGCTGCGGGTTGGGCGCGTGCCGATACTTTGAGTCAACTGAGTGAGAGTTTCTGGGCGTGGCGCGCTCAGGAGCAGCCTTTCAGCGAAGACGATATTCCGCGCATTGAGCGGCCCTCCGATTTCGCCATTAATTGGTCTTCGTCCGTAGTGCAGCAGCGCCGTCAACAACTGGCAGCCTTTGAAATACGCTGGCAACATCTGAAGCCCGTGGCCACCGCGACTGTTTCTGAGCAGGTGGACTATCGTCTTGTCGGTTCCGCGCTGGCCCGCGTGCACTGGGAACTTGATGTCGAACAAGGATGGAGGCGTAATCCCAAATTCTATGTTGATCAAACCTTGGGTGCTATGTATATCCTGCTTCTGCCGCCTCCACCATTTTCTGCCGAGCGGCAACAACAGATTATCAGCCGGCTGGCCTCCGTGCCTGTCACCCTGCATGCGGCGCAAGAAAATCTGACTGACATGCGTCAGCCTTTTGCTCTTCTCGCGATTGATGCGTTGAAGGATTTGCCTGCTCGGATGCAAACCATGCAGACTGCACTCGCCGCGTATTTGTCGCCTGAAAAGAACGCGGAACTGACCAAAGCCGCAGCGGTCGCCGTTCCCGCGTTGACACACTATCGATCGTGGCTCGAAACGCGTTTGCCGGCAATGCGCAAAGATACTGCCATTGGACGCCAGAAATACTTGTTCTTCTTGCACAACGTAGCGCTGCTCCCGTATTCGCCCGCACAATTGCTCGCGATGAGTCAGCAAGAGTTAAGTCGCTCTTTTGCTTTTGAGAGTTATGAAAAAGCTCGAAATGCGGAGTTACCCTCGCTTCCCATCTTTCCCACGCAAGAGGCCCAGATCGCTGAAGAAAAAATAGACGAGAATGAGATCCGCGAGTTGCTTACGCGTCAGCACCTACTCACCGTGCCTACGTGGATGAAGCACTATCGCAACTTACCGCTACCCGATTATGTGGCTCCGTTTGAAGACCTTTCTGTAACCGACGATCTCACTGGCCCATCACGTCTTGAGCAGGATGGCACCAGCTATATTCGGGTTCCGAGTCCGAATCTGGGATTCTTTCATCTCTCGACTGCGCAAGATCCCCGGCCCATCATTACTCACGAAGGCGTTCCCGGGCATTATTTCCAACTCGTTCTTGGTTGGACCATTGCCGATCCGATTCGCCGCCATTACTATGACTCCGGCGCCAATGAAGGCATCGGGTTCTACGCGGAAGAAATGATGCTGCAAGCTGGTTTGTTCGATAACAAACCGAAATCTCGCGAGATTATCTATAGTTTCATGCGACTGCGGGCGCTGCGGGTGGAGGTAGATGTCAAACTCGCGCTCGGTTTGTTCACATTGCAGCAAGGTGCCGATTATCTGGCGCAAACGGTGCCGATGGATCGGGCGACGGCGCTGAGCGAAGCGGCTCTTTTTGCGAGTTCACCCGGGCAGGCTATTACCTATCAGGTTGGCAAACTCCAAGTCACGCAATTGCTGGCCGATGCTCGGCGTGCGCAAGGCGAGAAATTTTCGCTGCTGCGATTCAACGACTTCGTTTGGAGTAATGGAAATGTGCCCATCGCATTGCAACGCTGGGAAATGTTAGGCGATACGCGCGATGTGCCCGTCATGCTAAGATCGCCAAATCCATAATGCGAAACTTTGCCGCCGCTCTTTTTCTGGCTGTCGTTGTTCAGGCGCAATCCGCCGATAAGCAAGCGGAAGTGGACCGCATTTTTTCCGCCTTCAATACGCACACGCCCGGTTGTGCAGTGGGCGTCGCGCAGAATGGCAGCGTTGTGCTCAAGGCCGGCTATGGCATGGCGGATCTCGAACGCAACGTTTCTATTACACCAGACACTGTTTTTGAGAGCGGCTCAGTGGCCAAGCAGTTTACGGCGGCCAGCGTGATGCTGCTTGCCCAACAAGGCAAACTTTCGCTTGATGATCCCATGCGCAAGTATTTGCCGGAGCTCGCGGATTATGGTACGCCGCTGACCATCCGCCAAATTATGAGCCATATCAGCGGTATCCGCGAATGGCGTCCGCTGGCGACATTTGGCGGCTTGCCGGAAGAACTCTATGTCTATAGCAACCAAGACATTCTTCAACTCGCGGCCAAGCAACACAACCTCAATTTTGAACCTGGCACCAATTACAGTTACAGCAACACTGGCTTCAACCTGTTCCCGCTTCTGGTTGAACGGGTTCTTGGCAACGGCAAGACGTTCCAACAGTTCACTCGCGAAAACATATTCGCTCCGCTGGGCATGGAACACTCTCACTGGCGCGATGATTTTCGCGCTATTGTGCCCAACCGCGCATTGGCTTACAGACCCATCGAGGGTGCCGCGCGGTTTACTCAGGACACTCCCATTGAAAACATCATCGGCGCGGGGGGTTTGCTCACTACCGTAGGTGATCTGTTGCTTTGGAATGAAAACTTCACGCATGCTAAGGTCGGCGGCCCCACATTCGTGCAGGAGCAGCAGACGCCCGCCATCCTTAAAGACGGCCACCAGATCACGTATGCGCGTGGACTCGCTGTGAGCACTGTAAATGGCATGCGCGAAGTGGCGCACAGCGGTTCTACTGGCGGCTATCGCACCTGGCTTGGGCGTTATCCCGATCAACATGTCTCAGTAACGGTGCTTTGTAATTCGGCTTCCGCTAATCCAACGAAACTGGGTCGGGAAACGGCGATCCTTTGGAGAGGGGCAGTGCCCACCCAAACCTCCGCCGTCACCTATTCCGCAGATCCTGCAAAGTTAGCTGCGCTGGCGGGGATGTATCGCAATCTGCGAGACAACACAGTGGTGCGTCTCACATGGAGTAACAGCAAACTGATCAGTCATCCCAGCAACACAGAACTTGTGCCGACGGCGGCAGACAGATTTCGCCTGGGTACGAGTGAGATTGTAATTGTATTCAAGGATGGGCGCATGCGCATGATCGAGCCTGATACGGAGATTCTCTTCGAACGCGTAGAAATGGCTCATCCGGCGGCCAGCGAACTTGCGGCGCTGGCGGGCGAATACGAAAGCAGCGAGACGGGGACCAAATTGCGTCTGTCGGCTGGCCACAATCCGGGAGAGATGGTATATCAGTTGGGTGCACAGACGCCCGTGCCGATAAAGCCTACGTTTCGCGACGCTTTCGAAACGCCCTCGCGATCTTCCATCTATTTCATTCGCGACGCGTCTGGGAAGGTGATCGCGCTGAGTGTTGGCGAAGATCGTGTTTGGAGCTTGCGTTTCGATCGCATCAGATAACACATATGCGTCTTGCCCTCCTCTATCTCTTGCTTCCTTTAGCGGTGCTCGCACAATATGACGTGCTGATTAGCAATGGCAAGGTGTACGATGGCGCCGCCAATCCCTGGTTTTATGCGGATATCGGGATCAAGGGCGACACCATTGTGGCTATCGGCAAATTGACCTCCGCTACTGCGACGCAACGCATCGACGCCAGAGGTATGGCCGTGGCGCCGGGGTTTATCGATATCCACTCGCATGGACGCAGCGGCCTTCAATCTGTACCAACGGCGGAAAACTATTTGCGCGAAGGTGTCACCACGATCATTGAAGGACCGGATGGCAACTCTCCGTTACCGCTCAAGCCGTTCTTCGACAAATTGACGGCGCATCCGGTGAGCATCAATCTCGCCAGCTTTGTTGGGCATGGGACAGTACGCTCACATGTGATGGGTTTGGTGAACCGCCAAGCAACCCCCGAAGAATTGGACAATATGCGTGAGCTGGTTCGCCAAGCCATGGTAGATGGCGCAGTAGGCTTGTCGACCGGACTGTTTTATGTACCGGCCAACTATGCGAATACCGAAGAAGTGATTGCCTTGGCTAAGGTTGTTGGGCCGATGGGCGGGTTCCATGAATCGCATATGCGCGATGAAGCGGATAACATTCTGGATGCGGTGCGCGAGACCATTCGAATCGGTGAAGAGGGCGGATTGCCCACCCAGATTACTCATCACAAGATCATCGGCACGCGCAATTGGGGCCGTAGCGTTGAGACGCTGAAGCTGGTGGAAGAAGCGCGCGCGCGAGGAGTTGATGTGTCGATTGATCAGTATCCATATACGGCTTCGAGCACCGGGATTGCGGCGCTGTTTCCTCAGTGGTCGCAGGAAGGAGGACAGAAGTCCCTGGTTGCGCGACTGTCGGCGCCGGTCAGTCGCGCGAAGATCAAGGCCGAGATCATGTCGAATCTGGAGGTGGGGCGCGGCGGCGGTGATCCGAAGAATGTGGTCATCGTGAATTGCGGGTTTGATGCATCTCTGGCTGGGAAGAGTTTGGCTGATTTGACGCGAGAACGTGGCGTTCCGGTGAACTTTGACAATGCTGCCGAGACGGCGATAGCGCTGCAGACCAAGGGATCGTGCGGGGCGGTTTATCACGCCATTAGCGAACCGGATGTGGAGCGCATTATGAAATCGCCATACACGATGATTGCTTCCGACGGGGACATTCCTGTCTTCGGCAAAGCCGCGCCTCATCCGCGGAGTTATGGGACGTTTGCCCGTGTGCTGGGGGTGTATGTGCGAGAGCGGCACGTGATCACGATGGAAGAGGCCATTCACAAGATGTCCGGGATGCCGGCCGCGCGTTTGAACTTGGCCGATCGCGGACTGCTCAAGCCCGGGATGAAGGCGGATATCGTGGTGTTCGATCCGGATAAGGTGATCGACAAATCTACCTTTGAAAATCCGCACCAATACTCGGTTGGCTTTCGAGATGTGCTTGTGAACGGCAAGTTTGCCCTGCGAGACGACGCAGTAACCGCCGACCGACCGGGCCGAGTTCTATACGGGCCGGCCCACAAGTAGTGCAACTATTTGGTTGCATATAGTCTCCAATTGTTCTATGCTGCCATTATGCAACCTGGAGGTTGCTTTATGGAAGACCGCATTGAAAAGCGCATCGAGATCGCAGCACCTGTCGCCCGCGTTTGGCGCGCCCTTACCGACTCCCGCCATTATCTTCGATCTGCGGCCAGAGTCAAGCGTTACGGTCGTTCGCTTCACGCATCGGGGATTTTCGCAAGCCGACGACGCTTATGCGGTGTGCACGACCGGATGGGGTTACTATCTGGTCAGCTTGCAGCAGTACTTAGAAACAGGCCATAGCGCGCCGAGCCCGGGTATCGACTTCGCTCGGGTTCTTCGATGAAACTCAAACTCTTCCGGCGAATTCGCGGTTCTCCGTCGATATCTTTATTTTTTCGCCTTCCTTGATGAACAGCGGAACGCGGATTTCCAGGCCAGTCTCCAGTCTGGCCATCTTGGTTGCGTTGCCACTCGACGAGTCGCGGACTCCCGGTTCGGTGTAAGCAATGTCGAGTTCAACAAACATTGGTAGCTGCAAACCAATCGGATTCCCGTTGTATTTTTGCAACTGCACGATCGTACCGCTCAGGAGTAGTTCTAACGCATCGCCCATCATGTCGGGCGTCAGCGTCAAAGTTTCAAAGCTTTCCTGGTCAAGGAAGTGAGAACCATCGCCATCGCTATACAAATAAGACGCCGAAACGAACATTAGATCCGGCTCTTTGAATTTGTCTTGCGCCTTAAAAGTCTTCTCGAAGACGGCGTTCGTGAGCAGGTTGCGCATCTTCAAGCGCACCAGCGTCTGCCCTCCGCGAGCGGTCGGGGTGCTTATTTCCGAGTCCAGGCAAGAGAACGGAGTATTCTCGAATTCAAACAACGTCCTTCGCTTGACGTGAATCGCTTCAATCAGTACAGCCATAGAAAACTCAAGTATAGGTGGTTGACGTTCATCGGGAGCCATAATGGTGAAGAAAAGGGCGCTAGATGAATCGACAGTGGATACGCGACTTCTCGGCTGTTCGCTTTCTGCAGGGTAGCCGCGCCGCTATCTTACGACGCGCGGCGGTGCTGATTGCGGTAATCGCCATTATCGATTGGTACTTTGAGAACAACATTTCCTTCGGCTTTCTCTATTTGTTTCCCATGCTAATGGTGGGTGGCTGCCTTCCCTTGTTGCCAACGGCCGGCATTGCGGCTCTCTGTACTGGACTCACCGAAGCCTTCGATCCTTTCCCCTGGGCGCTATCGGAGGGGATCTCACGGGTGGTTCTCAGTTTTGCCGCGTTCTTTGGCGCCGGTTTCTTTGGCTTCGCGGCTGCACGCACACGACGTATGGCTGACCAGCATTTAGCGGAAGTAGAGCGCGATGTGGAACAGCGGCGCAGGACTGAAGAACAGCTCGATTTCTTGATCGCAAACAGTCCGGCTGCCATTTTCACACTCGATTCTTCGGGCTTGGTGCAGCTCGCCAACCGGGCTGCCCACCAACTTCTCGGCATTGAGAATGGGAGCCTGCAAGGGCAGGCGATCGGCCGTTTCTTCCCCGCGCTCGCTACTGTGCCCCCTTCCAACGAAGCACCGTTCTTTCATACTGAAATGGAATGTCAGGGTTGGCGCCAAGACGACCGGATGTTCATGGCGCACGTATGGTTTTCGACTTATCAGACGATGTCGGGTCCGCGTCTTGCGGCGGTAGTCTTCGACACGTCGGAGGAACTGCGCGACCGTGCGGAGTTCAGCCTGCAGCAGATCCTTACTGGCTCAAAGGTGCTTGTGGGCGCGATGTGCCATGAGATTCGCAATATGTGCGGCGCGATTGGCGTGATTTACTCAAAGTTGACACGCGATGAAAAGCTGGCCGCCAATGAAGACTTCAACGCTTTGGGCAGTTTGGTACAAGGTCTTGAGAAAATGGCCGGCCTGGAACTGCGGCAGACGACGCGCTTAGTGGCAGAGAATGTGAACCTGAATTCGGTTTTGGAGGAACTGCGTATTGTCATTGACGCGTCGTTTCAGGAGTCGGGCATCACCGTTTGCTGGGAACAAGCGTCTTCGCTGGCGCGCGTGTGCGCCGATCATCAGGCGCTGCTGCAAATCTTTTTAAACATTGCCAAGAACAGCCAGCGGGCGCTGGAAGGTCGCCCGCGCGCTGAGTTTATTGTTCGAACGGAAAGTCGGCAAGACTCTACGGTTGTCAGATTCATCGATAATGGCCCAGGCGTTGCGTATCCGGAGGGGCTGTTCGCGCCCTTTCAACCAGGCGCTCAAGCGTCGGGTCTTGGCTTATACCTTTCACGCACGTTTGCCCGAGCCTTTCAAGGCGATATCGAATACCAACCGCAAGCAGAAGGCAGCTGCTTCGCGGTGATTCTGAAGCCCGCCGGAATTCAGCCCTCCGTACGATCAGAATCGTAAATGCCATGGCAAAGACTCGTCTTCTTTTACTTGATGATCACACGCTGTTTCGTGTGATGCTCAGCCGTCTGCTTGGCACCGAATCGGATTTTCAAGTGGTGGCCGAAGCATCTTCCATTCCTGACGCGCTTGCCCTGATTACGTTGGAACCTGTTGACTTGGTGCTGCTCGATTTTGATCTGGGTAATCGCGAGACTGGCTTCGCTTTCATCAAACAAGCGCGCGAGGCGAACTTCAACGGGCGCATTTTTATTGTGACGGCCGGCATGAGCGACGCCGAATATGTAGCTGCCTTGGGGCAGGGGGTCTGCGGCATTTTCCTTAAGCATTCACCTCCCGAATTGCTGGTGGAAGCGATTCATAAAGTGATGGCCGGCCAGACGTGGATTGATCAGCGGTGTGTGCAATCGCTGGCGAACGCAGTGGCCCACCAAACACCCGAAGTTCGGCAGGACGAGTTGACCGATCGCGAGCGGCAGGTGCTGAAAGGCGTTTTCGCGGGCTTGAGTAATAAGGAAATCGCTTCGCAGTTGAACATCTCCGAAGCCACCATAAAGTCTGCGCTCCAACAGCTGTTCACCAAAACCGGTGTCCGCACCCGTAGTCAACTGGTTCGCGTCGCGCTCGAAGAGTTCGGAACGGTGTGGGGCTTGCGGCCCTAGCCGGCTGCCCCCTCGCTTTGCTCGGGGTTCTGTTTCGGGATAATTGTTGAACAAACCCTAGCGACGGATTCCGTACTCGAGAGTAAAGTAAGTCGGGTTCAAGCCCTTCAACGGTTCTTGGAGCTTTGCTAATTCCTCTGACACGCCATGGATTTCAAGGCGTGTGATTTGGGCGATCTTCGCGGACGCCTCCAATTGACTTTTCACGTTTGCCAAGTGTGTGAGCAATCCTTCTGCGCCGTCATACGCTTCGCGGCAGTGCACTTCATCGCCGTGAAAACTGAAGCCGTAGTAGAGACAGCTTGACTCCTTGGCCGTGGCCGCTATAAATTGCTCGCAGAGTTCACGAAATGCGTCAAGCTTCCCATCGAAGACTTTGAAGTAGGGGTGGATGGATACGATTCGATCTTGAGTCGCCATCGGGAGATAGTAACACGCGCTGGGCTTGCGTTTCTAAATAGAGATACGGCGGACCCAACCGTGGCTGTCCGCCTCGACCCCGCGTTGCAGATTGACCAAACGCTGGCGGAGCGTGGCGGTCACCGGGCCTGTTAGACCTTCACCGATTGTGAAGGTTCCGTGAGCGTCGCGCACTGTCCCGATTGATACAACAACGGCGGCCGTCCCGCAAGCGAATGCTTCTGTCAAATAACCACTCTCTGCGTCGTGCTTCCATTGCTGATAGGAATATGGTGTCTCTTCGACTTCGAGGCCCTCCTCGGCCGCTAACGTCAGAATCGATTTACGCGTGATGCCATCAAGGATCGTTCCCGAAATAGGCGGGGTGATCAACTTTTTGTCTTTGGTGATGAAGCAGATGTTCATGCCCCCCAATTCCTCAATCCACTTTTGCTCAACCGCATCGAGAAAAACAGTCTGGTCGCAATCGTTGTCGACGGACTGCTTTTGGGCCATCAGGCTGCCGGCATAGTTGCCCGGACACTTGGCTGCGCCGGTGCCACCTCTGGCGGCTCGAACGTAGTCGGTGGAAACCCAAAGCTTGAGCGGCTTCTGGCCGCCTGCAAAGTAATCTCCCACGGGCGAAGCAATGAGGCAGAACGTATACTCGCGCGCTGGTCGCACCGTGAGCATTGCCTCACTCGCAAAAATAAAAGGCCGAAGATAGAGACTGCCTCCTCCCTCCGACGCGGGCACCCAGAGGTGATCGACTCGCACTAATTCCTCAATCGCCTCGACAAAGAACTGCACCGGTAATGCGGGTATGGCGAGTCTCTGTGCCGATTTTGCCAGCCGTTCCGCATTGTTCTCGGGACGGAACAGCAGAATTTCGTTTTCCTTGCTGCGATAGGCTTTGAGACCCTCGAAGACGATTTGCGCGTAGTGAAGAGCCGCCGTTGCTGGATCGAGTTGGAATGGACGATAGGGTTCCAAACGTCCAGCGTGCCAACCTGCCTCCGGCGTCCATTTCATGGTGACCATATGGTCGGTGAATGCAACTCCGAATCCCGGATTCTTGAGGATGGCCGCCCGAGCCGCATCGGTAGCGGGCTTGTCATTGATGGAGGCAGTGAAAGTTTTCTGGGGCATGATGTGTGATCGCACGTTTAGAATAGCGAACGGCCTTTGCCGCTCTGGAGACACACTTGTGGCGCGCGCTTGCAAACCGGTCGGTGAAGAGAGCGTAAATTTTGCGGTTTAGGCGACGGCCTCCATGGTTTCGGGTTGCACTTGCGACTCAGCGATGGCTTCGTTGAGGAATTTTGCGCGTTGGGTAAGGGTGAGACGGCTCATATAAGAGGCGAATCGGCCTTTTGAAAAAACGAACCCGAGGCCCGGGACGCTGGTGAGTGGTTGGTTGCGATGTTTGGCGAGGAGGGCGGCTTTGGCGGCGACGGCCAGAGCTTCTTCTTCCTTT
>PMQB01000331.1 GCA_003169195.1 Bryobacterales bacterium | reverse complement strand
G
Source organism: Bryobacterales bacterium (assembly GCA_003169195.1). Lineage (GTDB taxonomy): Bacteria > Acidobacteriota > Terriglobia > Bryobacterales > Bryobacteraceae > Bog-105. The sequence goes on along the minus strand of PMQB01000331.1, from coordinate 7,652 downwards.
TAGTCGCCACCAACTTCAATCGATCCATGGTCGACCTCTTCACCTTCGTCATCTTGCTCTCCACCACCGGCTGCTTGTTCGCGTACCTCTTTACCTCGTTAGGAGCGCTCCAGCTGCAAAAAACAAATAAACTCAACCGATCCCCGCTGCTCACCACTCTCGCCATCATCAGCGTCGTTTACTCCGCCTGGGCCATCTGGGGCGCTGGCCGCGACGCCGCGCTCTGGGGCATTGCCGCTTTCCTAATAGCTCTGCCCCTTTACGGCGTAATGCGCTGGTCACACCGTTCCAACCTTCAACGGGTGTGCGACATAGAAATGGAAGTTAGGCGGCGGCGGGTCTCCCAGTAGTTTTCGAAGCGACCGTTTAGGCGACAGCAGCGAAGGGCAATGATGGAGTTAGCACTGCGGACGGACCAGAACATGCCGGATTGTTGCCCCGCCACGAAAGCAATGCTCCCAAATTATTGGAAGCGCGCACTTGGCCCAGCGCATCGGCCGAATAGCCATATCCGTTGTTATCGAATCCTCCGTTATAGGGAATCGAATGGCCATCCGTGTAGATGGCAGTGACATTGTAAAAAGACGAGAGACTAACAGCGGTGGGCGCCACCTGCTGGGCCGTCGCCTTCATATTCACCTTCCCCATCCGCAGAAATCCTAAGAAAGTAGTGGGCACCGCCGCCGTGACAGTAGCCATTGCCGCCAGCGAATTGTTCGCATATGTCCCCGAAGTAGGCGGGTTGGCGATTGTAACCGCCACCCCGTTCACGCCGTCTGCAAAGCCATTCATCGCAGACGCCGCCTTACCGGACGAAGTAATCGTAGAAGCCGACCACCCTGCTGTAGCGCAATCGAACTGCCCATCGCCGCCGCCTGCAGTTGCAGATAGCTCCGCTCCAACATCCCCACATCCACCGCCAATCCGGCAAGCAACGTGAGAGCCACAAAGATTAATGAGTAATTGACAACATCTTCGAAAATGCCGAAGGGACACCGCCCCATAAGGTTATTTCGGACTAAACGGCTGTCCTCTTTAGTCGCGGCCAGCCGATCGTCAGGGGTAGAAGGGGTGGCCTAAGTTGTTCACTATTGAAGAACAGACGTCCAGATCTTCAAGCTATTCGCGTTATCGTCTACCGCCGCCAATCGAAAAATGCCCCAGCCCAGATTGTTTACGCCAAGACCAAACGCGCCGCCGTTGTTTGGGTCAACCGGCATTTGCCCCAGGAAGACACCCGCTGCCGAGTATTCGACGAGTTCACTCGGTTGGTTGGGGTCAACGTTCGAACCGTCGCTGTTCGCCACAAGCAAGTGTCCGTTGGGAAGAAATGCTAAATCGAGCGGACCATGCAGGTGAGTCAGATCGCTGAAAAACAGTGCCGCGTTCTGCACGCCCTGAGCAGCTAATGCACCGGATATGGAATAGACTGCGTTGTCGGTTGATGACGCGAAGTAGAGTACGTCGTGAATCGCGTCGTACGCCAAGCCCGTGGGACCTAACTCAAGAGCAGCCGGATCACCCCGGTGGCTGAGTCCACTGGCAATCACCGTAACGGTTGCGTTGACCCCGTTACCATATGTGACATCTGCGCGCGCAATCGTTCCGCTCAATACATTCGAAAAAAAGATATGCGCAGTCCCGGACACACCATTGCCTGTGTCGTAGATCGTAAGTCCCCACGGGCCATCGACGGTTGCCGGCGAGCCGAGCGTACCAATCAAGCTACCGTTACGATTCAGCAGGGTCAAAGCACCCCGACTCGCCGTGGCCGAGGTACCGTCCGCCGTCGGTAAATTTCCGATCACCACCATGCCATTCGACAACACGCCAAGTGCGGCGCTCAAGCCAAACAGAGGACTCGTATAAAACAGCGACACTTGTCCCGTTTTATCAATACGCACAATGGTGCGGCCAGTCCCTTGCAAATTATTGCTGTCGTTGAAGTTTGATACGAGAATGTCGCCTGCCAGTAGAGTCCCGCCAGCCGCAGGCACGGTCTTAGGCACAAACGCCACCCCGTACGGATTCACGTCTCCGTTTGCTGGAATCGTCGAAACGGAAGGCGGCAATAAGGGGAATATCGAGGTCTGCGCAAAGGCAACCGCGCTAAACAAACACACAACGGGTAATAGAGTTTTCATATGTTTTTCTCCTGAAATATTGAATTGGAAAGCAGCTTTATTTCGCTGTCGCGCGAAACATTCGCTTGGCTGCCGGAATGCCCATGGCCAGCAAGCCAAGTGCAAATAAAGCAAGGGGAGCCGGTTCTGGTGTTCCCACAACGGTAATGTTGTCCACAGCAAAATCCATAGCCGTAGACGAAATCACGATTCGATTGAATGCCAAACCGCTAAGGGCTATCTCCCCTTCCGGAAACAGGAACCCGTTGAGAAACTGCCCAGTCGACGTAACCGAACCCACCTGATTCACGCCTTCAAAAGCAGTGAGTGTAAGAGGGGAGGGCGTATTGAAATCGTCAGTGGCAAAGTTCAGCGTCACCGCCGAAAGATTCTGACTGAACAGAACGGAAAGATTCAACCCGTCTATTCCCGCAGGACCTGGATCGCCCAGAACATTACCAGTCAGCGTTTCAAACATACTCTGATAAACAACGAATCCACCGGGGTCTAAGGAACTCGAAAAAGTGGCGGCCATGCCGTTGACCGTGTCGGTGAAACCGCTGGCGGTGCCTAAGCTATCGGTGTCAAAATTGAAAACGGTCGCAGCTTGCAAAGCGCCGGTGAGGGCCGCCGCTGCCAGAACACATCTGATTGTGGAGTTGAATGTCATGAATGAATCTCCTATCCTCGCTATTGGGTAAGCGACATTGCGTTATAAATTCCATCACGTCTCGCAAACTTTTTCGTAAGTTGGCCTCTCGCATTTCGATGTGTCCGTTACAATTGTCAAATAGCTGCCCCGACCATGAGTGCGCAGACCCCAGAAGATGTAACAGAGATGCTCGTCGCCTGGAGCAACGGGGATGTGATTGCGCGCGATTCTCTCATGCAAGTCATCTATGCCGAGTTACACCGTTTGGCCGCACTCTACATGCGGAAAGAAAATCCGGGCCACACACTAAACACCACCGCACTGGTCAATGAAGCGTATCTGCGGCTCGTCAATCAAACCCGCGTCAACTGGCAAAATCGCGCGCATTTCTTCGCTGCTTCGGCGCAAGCCATGCGCAGCATTCTGATCGACCTCGCTCGCAGCCGCAATCGGTTGCGCCGCGGTGGCGGAGCGCCTCACCTTTCGCTCGACGAAACCCTCGTCTTTTCCGAGGGCCGCGCTGAAGAGTTGATAGCCCTTGATGACGCTCTGCAGGTCCTGGCCAAACTGGATGAACGCAAGAGCCGCATTGTCGAGATGCGCTACTTCGGCGGCCTCAATGCGGAAGAAACGGCCGAAGTACTTAAAATTTCCACCGCAACCGTGGATCGTGAATGGCGCCGAGCACGCGCCTGGCTCTACAGTGAATTGAAGCAGTCCGATGCCGGCTACTGACGAAAGTTCGCCATCACCACAACGCTCTTTGTGGTGGTACTCCGCACGCAAGCAAGACGTCCGTCTTGCGACCAGGCAAACGTGTCGAGTTCTTCACTCTTGAAGTGCGTCAGTTGCATTGGCGGCCCTCCGTTCGCCGGCTGCCGCCATACGTTCCCCACGCCGCCTGAATTGACAATATAATCAAGCGATCTGCCATCCGGGCTCCATGAAAGCCGCGTTTCGTCACCAGGTGACCCGTCCAGAATGCTAAACCCGCCGCTTCCATCTAAAGCAACCGTTGCAACGTGGGCCGCCGAAAACCGCGGATCCTTCCCCGGAAAATAAATGCAGCCCAGGCGCTTTCCATCTGGCGACACCACCGGGTACGAAGCTGGCTGCCGTAAAATCTGCAGCGCCTTCCCGCCGTCAATCGAAACTCGCCAAAGCGTGGGCTCACCTCCCACCGCCGGAGACCAGTCCGCAAAAGACGCATAGAAAACCGACCGCCCGTCCGGTGCAAGATCTGGATGCACGTCCAGCGAACCAAACGTGAGTTGCCGTGCGTGCGTGCCATCTTGGTCCATCCGCCAGATGTTGCCCTCCTGCTTGTACACGATGTAGCGTCCGTTGCGCGTCATCACTGCTTGGTCTTTATCGCCCAACCCCGTGGTCAACGGCCGGCGGTTTCCACTCGCCAGATCAATCAGCCAAAAGTTGCGATTGTCTCCGCTTGAATCCGAATAGACCAGACGCTTTTCCGGCGTCCAAGCCAGGGTGACAATGTTTGAACGCAAAGGCACGCTGTCAATGCGAACCGCACCCATCGGATCAACGCCGGGTGCCACCCAAATCGCCGCCGACGTTTCACCTTGCACCGTTGCAAAAGACTTGCCATCGTTCGCTATGGTCACCCGGCCATAATTGCTTAAATCGTTTGTTAACCGCGTCACTGCGCCGCTATCGTGCGCTACCATCCACAATTGGTAAACGTCGTCGCCACGGCTGGCAGCTGTTACAACTAAAAAGTCTCCCTTCGGCGCCCACGTAACCGCATGCGGCCAAGCCCAAGACTGCTTGCCAATCGTACGCTGCCTTCGGTCTTCTAAATTGATTTCCACCAGATGAAACGCTACTTCGGAATACCTTGCAGCTTTACCGCTAAAACAAGCAATAGCGCCCCCATCCGGCGACCACGCCACGCTGTGTTGATCGAAGTAGTAAGGGCGCTGCAGTTTGGCCAATGTAGATTCGTCACTGCCGTCCGTATTGCTCACAATCAAAGAGGCTTCCCACGTGGCAGGCTTCAAGCGCACGAAAGCCAAGCGGCGCCCATCCGGCGAAAGCGCCACGGAACCACTCACATCTCCCATCACCCGCTCTGGCGGCCCCGCAACGTTCACCTTCACTCGATACAGATCTCCGCTGTCGTCCTCTGCGTGACGCCGATAGTAGAGATAAGATTCGTCGGGCGCGAACGTCAACCCGAAGTGTTCTCCCACCTCCGGCCTCACCACGATCCTTTCCGTGGCGTTGGATGAATCGCGTATCCATACGCTCTGCATCAAACCTTCATTCACCGCGTAAGCGAGCAGCTTTCCACTTTGCGAAAGCGCCGCATCCACTGCCTCACCGCGCGTGGGCACACGAGTGATCTGCATGGAATTCAATGGCACGGAGGCCGGCTTCCGATGAGTCAGAAAATATGCGGTCCCCAGCGCAACCAATCCGAGACCGGCAACTATCGCCATCCGCCAAAGGTGAAGCGGCGGCTTAGGTTTCTCAATCTGCCCCGCCAGCAGCAGCAGATCGTCTCTTAGGGCTTCAGCACTCACGTAACGCGCTGCCGGCTCCTTCTCCAGACACCTCCGCACAATTCGTTCGAACTCCCCCGGCAATTTCGGCACACGGGCGCAAAGCGGCTTCGGCTCGTCCTTCAGAATCGCCGTCATCGTATCCGTAGGCGTCGCTCCTGAAAACGGCGGCACACCGGCAGCCATTTCATAAAGCATCACCCCCAGGCTGAAGATGTCGCTGCGATTGTCAACTGGCAAGCCGCGCGCCTGCTCGGGCGACATATAACGCACCGTGCCCAAAACAAAACCGGGGACGCTCACCGAGTCAATACTTACACCGGTCGTATCCGGCGGCCTTTCCACAAATCTCGCTAACCCGAAATCTAAAACCTTCACTAACCCGTCGCTCCGGATCATCACATTTTCCGGCTTGATATCTCTGTGAACCACACCGGCCGCATGCGCCGCACCCAAAGCCGCCGAAACTTGCAGGCCAACATCTAAAATCTCTTTCAGCGGCATCGGCCCCCGCGCCAAACGCTGCCGGATCGTCTCTCCAAACACCCGCTCCTGCGCAATAAACAGCACTCCCTCGGTTTGTCCAATTTCGTAAACCGTAATGATGTTGGGGTGGTTGAGTGTTGAAGCGGCCCGCGCTTCTTGCTGGAAGCGGTGTACATGGTAGGGATCGCCGGCATAGCGCGGCGATAAAAGCTTCAAAGCAATTTCCCGATGCAAACTAAGATCGCGCGCCGACCACACTTCACCAATGCCGCCCACACCCAGACGCCCCATCACTTCATACTGATCAATCCGGCGCCCCGTCAAATCCCGCTCCGCAGGACGCGAGGCCATATCCCCCGCCAGTTCTTCCAGTAACGGTTTCTCTAAGAAAAGATCGGTCCGCGCCTCGGCTTCGATCAGCAAATTGATCTGCTCCCGCAGTTCATGATCGCTGCCGCAAACATTGTCGAGGAAAGCGGCGCGTTCCTCCGGCTTCATTTGCAAGGCCGCGTCTGTCAATGCGTTTACTTGCCGATACCGCTCCGGGGTCACGCCCGACATACCCTCCCATCGTACAGCGCCTTTTCCTCGAACTGAGCGCAGGTGTCAGGATAGAGACCATGACTCGCCGCTCATTGCTCTACCCTGCGTCATTCGCTCTCGCCCGTATTCTCGCCGCCTCCGACAAAGCCGCCAGTCGCACCCCGCGCGAACTCGCCAGCGACGAAGATTTCTGGTTTCAGGTTCGCGAAGCCTTCAGTATTGACCGCAACATCATCAACCTGAACAACGGCAGCGTCTGTCCATCGCCGCGCGTCGTGCAAGACGCCATGCTGAAAAACCAGGAAGTCACCCAGATGCAACCCTCCTATTACGTTGACGAGTTCCTGATTCCTCACGCCGAAATTATTCGCAAACGTCTAGCCGCCCTCTTCGGTTGCCATGCCGAAGAGATGGCCATCACCCGCAACGCCACCGAATCGTTAGAAATCATTCAACTCGGTCTGCCGCTCAAACCCGGCGACGAAGTTCTCACCACCACCCAGGATTATCCAAGCATGCTCATCACGTGGGAACAGCGTGTCGAACGCGACGGCATCGTTCTCAAGAAATTTGCTTTCCCCACTCCCCCGCCCAGCCACGACGATCTTGTCTCCCGCTTCGAACAGGCCATTACACCGCGCACCAAAATCATTCACTTCTCCCACGTCACTTACACCACCGGCCAAATTTTTCCCGTGAAGAAAATCTGCCAGATGGCCCGCCAGCGCGGCATTGAAACCATCATCGACGGCGCGCACGCCATCGCACAATTTCCTTATAAGCGCGACGATCTCGACTGTGATTATTACGGCGCCAGCGGCCACAAATGGCTCTCCGCTCCCATCGGCACTGGCATCCTCTATGTGCGCCGCGACAAAATCAGCAAGGTCTGGCCGCTCTTCGCTTCGCCCAAAGGTATGCGCGAAGACATCCGCAAGTTCGAAAACATCGGCACCATCCCAGTGGCCAATCGCAACGCCATTTCAGAAGCGCTCGTCTTTCTCGACAGTATCGGCCTCGAACGCAAAGCCGCCCGACTGCAATTTCTGCGCGAACGCTGGCAAGGGCGCGTGGCACAAATTCACGGCGTGAAAATCTTCAACAATCCCGACCCCACCCACTCCTGCGCTCTCGGCGCGTTCTCACTCCCCGGCTGGGATTCCGGCAAACTCGTCGAAGCCCTTATCAAAAACTACGCCGTTCACACCCGCCCGCGCTTTGTGCCCAATGAATTCCAATGCGTCCGCGTCACGCCCAACGTCTACACCACTCTCGAAGAAATCGATCGGTTCTGCGAAGCTGTCGAAGAACTTTCCACAA